>NZ_VTZN01000149.1 GCF_008370645.1 Mycobacterium simiae | reverse complement strand
TTCCAGTATCGCGCACCATGCTTAATCAGCGGTTTCACCCCCTTCCGGGGCCCGCGTGAACTGGTCGTCAACTGCCCTCGGCGCGGATGATCGGAGTTTGCGTGAAGCAGATGCTCTTTCAGCGCGGCAGGACCGTCACTCCAGGCGGCCATCCCGGCCCGGCTGTAACGGTCGTGGGCCGCGGCGACGGCCTGCTGGTCCGCACCACCGACGCCGACGGCGCGTACATAGAGGTGTTCCTACCGACGGTCGACGTCGCCCACCTCGTCGAGATGCTGGCCGACAATCCGGCGGCCTGGGGCATGAGGCCGCGCTAGCGAGTCCAACGGGCGGCCGCGAACCGCGGTAGCTTCCGCCAACACGCCGTTTCGCGGTCCTGCTCCGCAAATCTGTCGGTCCCGTCAGGGACCATCGAGATGACTAGAGCGGGGGCTCTTCGATGGCGAGAGCGTGGTCGTACTGGACGCGGAACAAGCTCGAGATTCTCGCTGGCTACCTCCCGGCGTTCAACCGGGCCAGCCAGCGCTCGGTCGAGCGCATCTACATCGACCTCATGGCCGGCCAGCCCGAGAACGTCGACCGGGACACGGGTCAGCGGTTCGACGGTTCCCCGCTCATCGCCATGAAGGCCGATCCGGCGTGCACCCGGCTCCGCTTCTGTGAGCTCGACCCCCGCGCGAACCAGCTCGAGGCGGCGCTCGCCGAACAGTTTCCGCGTGACCACCGCTACCGCGTCGTCCACGGCGACTGCAACGTCACGATCGACCAGACGCTCGCGGAGTTGGCCCCATACCGCTGGGCGCCAACGTTCGCCTTCGCCGACCAGCAGGCGGCCGAAGTCCACTGGGAGACGCTGAAGAAGGTCGCCGCCTTCCGGCAGAGCCAGCGCAACCTCAAGGCCGAGCTGTGGATGCTCATGTCCCCCGCCATGATCGCGCGCGGCGTCAGGGGAACCAATGCCGCCGCCTTCATCGATCAGGTCACGCGCATGTACGGTGACGACGACTGGAAGCGCATTCAGGCCGCGCGCTGGCGCGGTGACATCTCGGCGAGCGAGTACCGCGCCGAGATGGTGAACCTGATGCGCGTCAGGCTCGAAGACGACCTGGGCTACCAGTTCACACACCGCATCCCCATGCGGATGCCCAACGACGTGGAGGTCTACGACATGGTGTTCGCGACGGACCACTGGGCGGGCGACAACATCATGCGACACCTGTACAACCGCGCAGCGCAGCGCGAGGAGGGCATGATGCTGCAGGCGCGAAACGCCAAGCGCGAGAAAGAAACCGACGCGCGCGGTGAGGTCGGCCTCTTCCCCGTCAGCGACTTGGCGTTCGACGAGGCGCGGGCGGGCGAAGTTCTCTGGCAGCCACAGCCGACGTGGGACCCCCGCGACCGCGACTGGTGGCCGGTCGATCCGGAGTTCTGAGCGCAGGCATCTGGTCCCAGAGCCGGCCGTCCAGCTCGCGGCCGTGAGCCTTCGGCGTGCGGCCACCCCACTGCTTGAAGAAGAACAAGACCTCAGACTCCAGGCAGTCGTCGCGTATCTGCCGCACCCATCCGGCCTCCATCGGACGGAACCTCGGGCCGGACTCGCCACCGGCGATGACCCAGTCAATCTCGTCGAGGTTGATCCCCGTCAAAGGCCCGATCAACGGCTCACACGAGAGGAAGCGCACCGCCGCGGGCACCTGACGCAGGTCGTCGACGCGCTGGAGAGCCGAGGCATCCTCGACGGACACCCCCATCCAGACGTTGGGCGGCCAGTCGAGCTTCTCGGCCACGCGAATCAGTCGTCGGCTCCGCTTGGTCAGCACCTGGTAGGTGTGCTGCGGCGTCTGCCGCATCACTTCGAAGGCCTCGCGGATGAACCAGAGCGGCACACGCGCGTGGAGCAGGTCCGCCATGGAGTTCACGAAGACGATCCGCGGCCGCTTCCAGCGGAACGGCTCGTCGAGCGAGGCCGGATGGATAGTCACCCCGAAACCCGGCCCGGAGGTCCGCGGGTCACCGTCTTGCTGGTACTTCGCCGCCCCCATCGCTTTAAGGCGCTTCGCGAGGGTCATCGCGTAGCAGTTGTCACAGCCGGCCGAAACCCGGTCGCAGCCCGTCACCGGGTTCCAGGTTGCTTCTGTCCATTCGATCGCCGATCGGTCGGACACAGGCCCCTCCTCCCGTGCTGAATGACATCAGTGTAATTCGGTGAGGCTATCTGCGGTCACCGACAGTCTCGCGCGTCGGCGCCCTGGGTGATCCAATCGCGGCGCGTAGGGGCATCCCGGCGGCGTCTCGACTCGGCCGAGCCAGTGGTCGCGCTCCGCCGAGAGCCACGGCAAGCCGCGGCCGGCCATCGCCTCGCCTCGGGTCTTGGTCCGGTGGCACGTTACGGGACCGGACACCAGTACTGCGTTGGTGCGGGGCGAACGTTACGCGTCAGCCGCGCAATCACTCACCGGAGCAGCCGGCACGCGCATGACGCACGAATCGGCACGTCGGCGCGGGCAACAGCCAGCCTGAGCTGTTGGGCGATAATCGCGGCTTCAGCGCTACGGCCGAGCCGCTGCAAGCATTCATGATAGCCGTGCAGGCTCCACACGTTCCCGGGGTGCTGACAGGGCCTGGCCAGTGTGGGGTCCAGACCGAGGTCGGCGGCATAAACGGCCGCCGCTTCGTCGACGTGTCCTTGCTCCAGCAGCAGCGCTCCGTAAGCATGGCGAGTCGGCTGCATCCAACCCCACGGCTCGTCGTAGGGCAGCGTGTCATCGAGCTTGACTGCGCGTCGCAGATGACCGAACGCCTCCTCGAAGCGCCGCTCACGGTAGGCGATCTCACCGTCAAGCATGGCTGCGGCCACGGCGAGAATGGCGCGACTGGTGTTGTTGAACAGGTAGCGCGAGCCGGGTATGCGCTCGTAAGCCGTCCTGAACGCGGCGCGCTCGGCGTGTGCCGGCGCGAGTTGACCGGTAGCCGCCAGGGCGACGCCGCGTCCATAGTGAATCGTCGCCGTAGTGGTGCAATAGAGGTCTCGATCGTCAGGCAGCGGTTGCGCGATCAGCTCGTCCCACCGGCCGAACCGCACCAGTACGTGCGTCCGCAGCGGCACGAACGATTCGAGCCAGTCGGCCATTGGCGGTGATTCGATCGACAGCAGCTCGGCGGTCAGCTGACCGGCAAGCTCGTCGGCCGCCCGCAGTGCGATCTGCAGCCGGCCTTCGAACATCGCCGAGTACACGACGAAGTGAAGGTTGTGCGCACGGTAGAGCGAGTAGAAGTTCAGCTCTCCCGCATAGCTTAGGAAACGCCGATCTGCTTGCACCGCAGCAAGATTGGCCGTCACTGAACTGCGATAGTCGCCGCACAGCACGTCGATGTGGCTGGGCATGTGCTGCAGATGCCCAGCGTCCGGCACTAATCCGCGCAACAAGTCTGCCGCCGGTAAGGCCTGCTCCGGAGTCGCCGACATCTCCATGGTGTGCAGATACAAATGCAGGATCCCCGGGTGTTCACGACCGGCCGGGGTACCCAACGCCTGATCGAGAATTCGCTTGGCCTCAAGCACACGTGAACCTGCCGCCGGATCACCGGTTCTGGTGTCCCACAACGCCCACGCCGTGACGTTAACCAGCGCGTCGGCGGCGAGCGCTTGTACGTCGAGGTCATCCGGGTAGGCCACCGCGAGAGCCGCCATCGCGTCGGCGTAGGCGGCGCCGCCCGCCACCAGGTTATCGGTGCGAAAGCGGGCCTGTAATGCGGCGATGAGGCCTTGCTCGACGGAGCTGGCACGGCCCTGCGCAGCCAGCTGGAGTTCGCTGCGCGCCCGGGCTAGCGACGAACTCTGGTCGACTGGGTCGAATGCCTCCCACGCCTTGTTGTAGTTGGGCCCAACCGCATACGCAATTCCCCACCGCGCAATGCCCAGTTCGGGATCGAGTTTCAAGGCGCGCTCGAAGCAGCGGATCGCCTCTTCGTGGTTGAACGCATACGCCCACACCAGCCCACGGTCGAACCAGATCTGTGCGCCCGCGGAAGAGGTTTCGACCGGCCGGCGATAGCAGCCCAGATCGAAATACTGCTCGCTGGCAGTCACCCTCGCACTCTAATCCGCACCCGCCGAGTGCGAATCGAGCGACGCCGCCGCGGCGCGTTGCGTCGTGGAACTCACCGTCGGCGTCCCGGCCTACGCCGCAAACGATGCAGCCGAGGCTGATCTCATCGCTCAGCCTCCCGCGGCCAGGTTACCGACCCTGCGCAGCGCTATCCAGGCAGTTGCTGCGGACAGTACACACCTGCCGCGATTGCGGTGAACCGGGCGGCGTTCACCTGGGTGAGCCCCGGGTTGAGGTCTTGGAGGTTCCTGACGACCTCGACCGCCGGTTTGCCGTCCTTCGCCATGTCACACACCTTTTTGCCTACTGCCACCGTCGCCTCAGAATTTTGGTAGGTGATGCCGGCGGCTCCCAGTGCGACCAAGAAGGCTTGATTCTGGTTGGCGTCAGCGCGCGCAGGCACCGCCGTGCCAACCGCGACGGCGACGCCGGTCAGCGTCAGTAGCAGTCTCATAATCGCGCAATGGTCCCAAAGCCATGAAAGTGGATGCACTACTCGTGGCAAACGGAACGTGAACCTAACCCAAACTTCCCCCGGGTCAGCCGCGACTACCTGTGCGGGTATCCCCAAACAGGGCTTTGGGGCAATAGGCGTTGGCCGCGATCGCGGTGAACCTCGCAGCGTTGTCCCCGCGCAGTCCAACATTCGACCTCTGGACTTCGTTGACGACATCGACCATCTGCATCCCACTGGCGACTTGCTCACATACCCATCTGCCGGCCGCGACGGCGCGCGCCGGGTCCGGATACGTGATGCCAGCCCGCTGGAGCGTGACAAGGAACGCGTCGTCGGAGGTGTCGGCATAGGTTGGTGCGGCCATCGCGATCATGGCCGCCACGCCGGCCAACGTCAGCACGAGCTTCATAACGTCCCGATCGTCCCAGACCGGCGCCCCCTCGGCATCTCGGGAACCAGCCGCAAACCTCCCAGCCCGGGGGTCTCCCCTGGCGTCACGGCATGTGTCATCATGCGAGGGTCCTGCGAATAGGGAGCCTAGGAGGCATAGATGCACCGCTGGCTGATCCTCCTTTCCGCCTTCCTCGTCACCGCGGCGGGTGTCCTGACCCTAGCGGCTCCCCACGCCTGGGCCGGCGACGCGCCCATCGGTCACCTCGGCGACACCCTGCGGGTCGACACCGGAACCTACGTCGCGGACGTCACCGTCAGCAGCGTGGTACCCGTCGATCCGCCGCCCGGCTTCGGCTACACACGCAGCGGTGTCCCGGTGAAAAGCTTCCCCGACAGCTCAGTCAACCGAGCCGACGTCACGGTCCGCGCCGTCCGGGTGCCCAACTCCTACATCATGGCGACCAACTTCATGTTCGACGGAGTCACACAGTTCGCCGACGCCTACAAGCCACGACCATGCGACGCACTCGATTGGCTGGACGCCGCGCTGGGCAATGCGCCGCAGGGCGCGATCGTGCGCGGCGGGGTGTATTGGGACGCCTACCGCGATCCGGTCTCCGTCGTGGTCTTGTTGGACAAGAAAACCGGCCAGCACCTCGCACAGTGGAATCTCTGACCTGAGCGTCGACATCGTCACGGCGCAACCCGCCGATGCCGACGAACTGGCCGTCGTCGCCGCGCTCACCTTCCCTATGGCATGCCCGCAGTCGGCGGCCCCCAAGCACATCGCCGAGTTCGTCGAGGCCAACCTTTCGGCGACCCGATTCGCCGAATACCTGAGCGACCCGCGACGCGCCATTCTCACCGCCCGGCATAACGGCCGAATTGTCGGATACGCCATACTCGTTCACGATACCGACGACCGCGATCACTCGGTCGAGTTGTCAAAGTTGTACGTATTAGCTGACTTTCACGGTAAGGGCGTGTCCTCGGCTTTGATGGGCGCCGCGCTGGCTACGGCCGCCGGGTGGGGCGCCCGCAGCCTATGGCTGGGCGTCAACCAGAAAAACCAACGCGCACAACGCTTCTACATCAAGAGCGGCTTCACCGTCAACGGCACCAGGACGTTCCGGCTGGGTCCTCAGCTAGAGCACGACTACACCATGATCCGGCCGCTCAGTAGCTAGTCAGCGCCAACAGACGCGACGTGGCCCGCAGGTACTTCTTGCGATAACCGCCCGCCAGCATCTCGTCGCTGAAGATGGTGTCCAGCTTGGCCCCCGAAGCCACCACCAGGATGCCGGCGTCGTACAGCCGATCGGTGAGCGCCACCAGACGCAGCGCAACGTTCTGATCGTCAATGGCGTGGACGCCGGTCAGAAACACCCCCGTCACCCCTTCGACCAGCGTCAGATACCGCGACGGATGCATGGTGGCTAAGTGCGCACATAGCGCGTCGAAGTCGTCGAGGGTCGCTCCCGGCACCGCCGCGGCGCGCGCGGCGACTTCGTCGTCCGACAACGGCGGCGGCGCCGGCGGCAGGTTCCGGTGTCGGTAGTCGGGCCCCTCGATCCGTACGGTGGTGAAAATGGCTGCCAGCGTGTGGATTTCACGCAGAAAATCTTGCGCGGCAAAGCGGCCCTCACCGAGCTGCTCGGGCAGCGTGTTGGAGGTGGCGGCCACCGACACACCGCGTTCAACCAGCGCCGCCAACAGCCGCGAGATCAGCGTGGTATTACCCGGGTCGTCCAACTCAAACTCGTCGATGCACACCGCCGTGTAGTTCGCCAACAGGTCGATGCACTCGACGAAACCGAACACTCCGGCCAGCTGGGTCAACTCGCCGAAAGTCGCGAACGCCTTAGGCCGCTCTGCCGGCAAAAAGTAGTAGGACGACGCCAGCAGATGGGTCTTGCCCACACCGAACCCGCCATCCAGATACAACCCCACACCAGGCAGCACCGCTGGCTTGCCGAAAAACCTTCTGCGCCCGGCCCGTCGCTGCACGGCCTGTCGGCAGAAGTTCTGACAGGACGCTACGGCGGCCGCCTGCGAGGGATGCGCCGGATCCGGGCGATACGTCGCAAAGCTCACCTCGGCGAACGTTGGCGGCGGCCGCAATTGGGCGATCAGCCGCTCCGGCGACACAGACGGTCGACGATCCACCAACCGTCCTACCCGAGCGGCAGAGGTGGACCCGCGCATGCTGGCACTGTAGCGGCGTGTTGCAATCACATTCATGCCCGCCACCGAGGCCGACCTAGCCTCAGGACGATCCGCTGAAATCCGGCTCACCCTGCTTGGTGCTGACCGACAACTCGACGAAGACGACCTGCCCGACTGCTACGGCTATCCGGCGTACGTCAACGGCACCTGGCTGCGGGCTAACTTCATCAGCAGCCTGGACGGCGCCGCCACGGTAGCAGGCACCAGCGGCGGGTTGGCCAGCCCTGGCGACCGCGCGGTTTTCCTCCTGCTGCGCGCGCTGGCAGATGTCATCGTGGTCGGCGCGGGCACCGTTCGCGTCGAGGGCTACTCCGGTGCTCAGCTGGGCGTCGTCGAACGCCAGCGGCGACAGGCCCGCGGCCAAAGCGAAGTCCCGCAACTGGCGATCGTCACCAGATCAGGTCGTCTCGCCCGGGACCTGACCGTGTTCACGCGTACCGAAGTACCACCGCTGGTGCTCACCGCCGCAGCGGCCGCCGACCAAGCGCGGCGGCTGCTGACCGGTCTCGCCGAGGTCGTCGAGTGCTCCGGCGACGATCCCGGCGAAGTCGACGAGGCAGTACTGCTGGCCAGGCTCGCAGACCGCGGCATGCGTCACATCTTGACCGAAGGCGGGCCGATGCTGCTTGGATCGTTCATCGGGCGCGAGTTGCTGGACGAGCTGTGCCTGACGATCGCCCCTTTTGTGGTGGGCGGCCTGGCCCGGCGCATTGTCACTGGAGTCGGCACGCTGCAGACCCGCATGCGCTGCGGTCATGTGCTTACCGACGACTCCGGCTACCTGTACACCCGCTACGTCAAAGCATGAGCGCGCGCCGGAGGGTGGCTACTGTGGTCGGCATGAGTCGGCACATCTCGTCCGCCACGATGCTGGTCTCGCTGGCCGTCTGCGCAACCACGGTGTTGGCCGGCTGCGTGCCGATCCTGGGCGCCAACCCGCGCTTTGCCACCAACACCGGCGCCCGACCGCAAGGCGCCGCCACCACAACGGCACCGCCGAGCGGTCCTCCACCGATTGCCGCGCCCAAGAACGATTTGTCGTGGCGCGACTGCTCGTCGCAGGTTTTCGCGGACGCGGGTGTGCCCGCCGCGCCGGGCGTCAAGCTAGAGTGCGCGGCGTTCGATTCCGACCTCGATCCGGTCAACGGCGGGTCCGGGTCGGTCAGCATTGGCGTGGTCCGGGCCCGCTCCGGCCAAACTCCGCGCGACGCGGGACCGCTGGTCTTCACCACCGGCTCGGACCTGCCGTCATCAACACAGTTACCGGTCTGGCTGTCGCGTGCGGGCGTCGACGTGCTTCGCACCCATCCGATCGTCGCCATCGACCGTCGCGGCATGGGCATGTCGAGCCCGATCGATTGCCGGGACAGCTTTCAGCGCGACGAGATGCGCGATCAGTCGCAGTTCCAGACCGGCGACGATCCGGTGGCCAACCTCTCGGCAATCTCCAACGAGGCCACCACCAGCTGCACCGATACCATCGCACCCGGTGACTCCGCCTACGACAACGGACATGCCGCCACCGATATCGAACGACTGCGCAATATCTGGGATGTGCCCGCGCTGGCCGTAGTCGGCATCGGCAACGGCGCGCAAGTGGCACTCACCTACGCCGGGTCGCGTCCCGACAAAGTCGCCAGGCTTATCCTTGACTCCCCCATTGCGTTGGGTGTCAGCGCCGAAGCCGAAGCCGAACAGCAGGTCAAAGGTCAGCAGGCCGCGCTGGATGCGTTCGCCGCGCAGTGCGTCGCGGTGAACTGCGCGCTCGGACCCGATCCCAAGGCGGCCGTCACCGCACTACTCAACGACGCCCGGTCCGGTAGAGGCCCTGGCCGGGCGTCGGTGGCGTCGATCGCCAACGCGATCAGCACCGCGCTGGGATTTCCCACCGGCGACCGCGTTGGCACCACCACCAAGCTGGCCAGCGCGCTGGCGGCCGCCCGTGCCGGTGACCTGAACCAGCTGTCCAACTTGATCAACCGCGCTGATGCCCTCCAAGACACCGACGGCCAGTTCGTTAATTCGTGCAGCGACGCCGTCAACCGACCCACCCCGGACCGGGTACGCGAACTGGTGGTCGCCTGGGCGAAGATCTATCCGCAGTTTGGCACCGTCGCCGCGCTCAATTTGGTCAAATGCGTGCACTGGCCGACGGGTTCGGCGCCGCAAGCGCCCAAGCAGCTTAAGGTCGACGTGTTGTTGATGGGAGTGCAGAATGACCCGATCGTGGGCCTCGAAGGGGTCGCCCAGACGGCGGCGACAGTCATCAACGCCAACGCAGCCAGCAAGCGGGTGATGTGGCAGGGCATTGGCCACGGCGCCAGCATTTATTCGTCGTGCGCGGTGCCGCCGTTGATCGGTTATCTCAACGACGGAAAGCTGCCCGGCACCGACACCTACTGTCCCGCCTGACATCTGCCGGCTGACTGCGCCGGTGTACGGTGCGCTGGTGACGGCAGTTGACTCGACCCGAAGCGGCCTGCACGAATTGATGCTGGCCGCGTTTCGCCCGCACACCGGCACGCCAACCACGGCGTCGATAGTCCGCGCGGCGCTGTGGCCGGCGGCAATACTGTCGGTGCTGCACCGCAGCATCGTGCTCACCACAAACGGCAACATCACCGACGACTTCAAGCCCGTATACCGCGCGGTGCTCAACTTCCGGCATGGCTGGGACATCTACAACGAGCACTTCGACTACGTCGACCCGCATTACCTCTACCCTCCCGGCGGCACCTTGTTGATGGCACCGTTCGGATATCTGCCCTTCGCGCCGTCGCGCTACCTGTTCATTCTGATCAACACGGTGGCCATCCTGATCGCCTGGTATTTGTTGTTGCGGTTGTTCAAGTTCACGCTGTCCTCGGTGGCAGCCCCCGCCCTGCTGCTGGCTATGTTCGCCACCGAGACGGTGACCAACACGTTGGTGTTCACCAACATCAACGGCTGCATCCTGCTACTTGAAGTGCTGTTCCTCCGGTGGCTGCTGGACGGAAGAACCAGCCATCAATGGTGGGCCGGTGCGGCCATCGGCCTGACGCTGGTGCTCAAACCGCTGCTCGGTCCGTTATTGTTGCTGCCCTTGCTGAACCGCCAGTGGCGGGCGGTGGTGGCCGCCATCGTGATACCTGTCGTCGTCAACGTGGCCGCCCTGCCGTTGGTGAGCCACCCGATGGACTTTTTCACTCGGACGCTGCCCTACATCTTGGGCACCCGCGACTACTTCAACAGCTCAATCCAGGGCAACGGCGTGTATTTTGGCCTGCCGACGTGGCTGATCGTGTTCCTGCGGCTGCTGTTCACGGCGATCGCCATCGGCTGCTTATGGCTGCTGTACCGCTACTACCGCACCCGCGACCCGCTGTTCTGGCTCACCACATCGTCGGGTGTGCTGCTGCTGTGGTCGTGGCTGGTGATGTCGTTGGCCCAGGGCTACTACTCAATGATGTTGTTCCCGTTCCTGATGACGGTCGTGCTGCCAAACTCGGTGCTGCGGAACTGGCCGGCCTGGCTGGGGATCTACGGGTTCATGACGCTGGACCGCTGGCTGCTGTTCAACTGGATGAGGTGGGGCCGCGCGCTGGAATACCTGAAGATCACCTACGGCTGGTCGTTGCTGCTGATCGTGACGTTGACCGTGCTCTGCTTCCGCTATCTGGATGCCAAGGCGGAAAACCGGCTGGATAGCGGCTTGGATCCGGCCTGGCTGAGCGCCGAGCGGGAGCGCGCGCGGTGATCGCAAGCGCGGCGGAGCCGGGTGCAGCGGGTCACCGCCGAGCGGCAGCGCGCGGTGATCGCAAGCGCGGCGGAGCCGGGTGCAGCGGGTCACCGCCATCGGCACTAGCGTGGAGGCATGACGCGTCCGAAGCTAGAGCTGACTGACGACGAGTGGCGCCGAAGGCTCACGCCGGAGGAGTTTCACGTGCTGCGCCGCGCCGGCACCGAGCGGCCGTTCACCGGCGAGTACACCGACACGAAAGCGCCAGGCGTCTACCAATGCCGGGCTTGCGGTGCCGAACTGTTCCGGAGCACCGAGAAATTTGAGTCGCACTGCGGCTGGCCGTCGTTTTTCGATCCGTCGAGCTCCGAAGCGGTGATCCTGCGTGCGGACCACTCGCTGGGGACGACACGCACAGAAGTGCTGTGCGCGAACTGCCACAGCCACCTCGGCCATGTGTTCGCCGGTGAGGGCTACCCGACGCCGACCGATCAGCGTTACTGCATCAACTCCATCTCGCTGCGCCTGGTGCCGACGGACTGAGTGGTAGACCTAGGACCGCCTGCGCCACAGCGAGAGCGAGGGCGTCAGTCCACCCGGGTGGCATGCACTTCCCAGAACGGGGCGTGCATCCGCCCGTTGGTCAGCCACGGTTCCATCACCCGGAATCGCTCCAGCATTGACTGCACTTGATCGGCCATGTCCGGATTTCGCGCGGCCATCATCTCGAACGTCTCGACGCACACATTGATCTGATAGGTCGTCGTCCCCAGGTAGGTGATCGCCCAGCCGCCGACCGGCAGCACATCACGAAAGTCGTTCTCGGACAACGTACGCGGCAGGGTGAAGCCATTCACGTTGTGTTCACCGAATTCGAACATGTAGAGCCGCGCTCCCGGCTTGGTGGCCCGATGCAGCGCCTGCACATAGGACTTTTGCAACTCCGGGGCGGTGCTGAAGGTGTGATAGAAGGCGCAGTCGACGACGGTGTCGAACCGGCCCTCGAGCCCGGCCAGCTCGGTGGCGTCGGCCACCCGGAAATCGACTGATACGCCGGCTTTATGCGCGTTCTCGCGGGCGCGCTCAATGGCGGCCGCCGACCCGTCGATGCCGGTAGCCGAATATCCGTTGGCGGCGTAATAGATGGCGTGGTGACCGGGGCCGGTCCCCGGATCGAGCACCTCACCCTCGATCGCGCCCACCGCGACGAGTTGCCGCACCACCGGCTGCGGGCCGCCAATGTCCCACGGCGTTGCGGCCGGCAAACCGTGCGACATCCGATCGTCGCGATACATCTCCTCGAACCGGGTCGGATCGGTCGGGTCAAATTCAGTCATGAGGGTTGCACCGGCGCACTCACGGCAACGAGCTCACCAGGTGCTCGACCGGCACCCGTGGACCGGTAAAAAACGGTGTCTCGGCCCGCGTATGCCGTCTAGCGTCGGTGGCACGCAGGTCCCGCATTAGGTCAACAATGCGGTCTAACTCCGGAGCCTCGAACGCCAAAATCCACTCGTAATCGCCCAACGCGAACGCCGGCACGGTGTTGGCCCGCACATCCTTGTATCCGCGGGCCGCCATGCCGTGCTCGGCGAGCA
>NZ_VTZN01000148.1 GCF_008370645.1 Mycobacterium simiae | reverse complement strand
AGGAGATTCTGTCAGCAACGACCATGAATTCAAGTAACAGCCTGCGTCACTGGATGGTGCAGCCCACTGCCGCAGCGCTAGCCGCAGCCGCTCTTGTACTGGGAGGATGTTCGCCGATGTTTCCATTCGGACACGACCCCGACCGCCCTGAGCATCCGCTTACCGATGACCAGGCTAAGGCGCAGGTAATCGAGCCAGCCAAGCAGATCGCCAAAATAGCCGGTTTGCAGGATGTTTCAGGAGGCTTTGGCTGGGAGTCCTGCAACGACCAGGGCGACCCGCCCTACCGTGGCCGGGTCGACATGACGGTCGTCGTTCCCCCCGGAATCGACCACAGCACCTATTTCGACCAAATCGCCGCAACGATGGTGGCCCACGGTTGGGCGGCCGGCGCACCGCCGGGCCAGCACTTGTTCGGCACGGTGATCCACAAAGACGGCGTCATCGCAACTATCGGCGTGAGCCCCTTTCTCGGCGCCGACGGGGCTATCGAACTTTCGGGCGAATGCCGCAATATGAATAACCACCGTACTGACAGCAACGGGTTCAGCATCAAAGACCAGCTTCGTGGGCAGTGAATCTTTGCCTTAGCTGCTGCAGGGCTAACTGCCATAGTCGACTTCTTAGCCAGCGAATCCGGTCCCGAGTGACCACAAGTTCAATCAGCCGATGCCAGAAGCGTTCAGTGCGTCTTGCCGGGCTGATCGCCGCGATCTGCGTCGCGGCAGCTTGCTCTCCGATACCCTCTTTCGGGCACGATCCCGATCACCCCGAGCATCCGCTCACCGACGACCAGGCTATGGAGCAGGTGATCGAGCCGGCCAAGCAAATCGTCAAAATAACTGGATTACAGAATGTTTCAGGAGTTTTCGGCTGGGAGTCGTGTAACGACCAGGGAGACCCCCCCTACCGCGGTCGAGTAGACATGGGATACGACATGCCGACCGGCGTTGACCGTGCCGCATACTTCGATCAAATCGCAATAGCAATGGTTGACCATGGATGGTCAGACGGCCCGCCTTCAGGGATACACACGTTCGGCCGGGGTCTCCACAAAGGAGGCGTCCTGGCCATCATCGGCGTACATTCCGGAGGTGCCCAATGGGGTTCTGTCCAACTTTTTGGCGAGTGTCGCAATATGGGCAACCACCGCCACGACGGCAAATGGTACAGCATCAAAGACCAGCTTGGCGGGCAGTGAAGTTTCTGTCTAGCCGCCGCAGGGCTAGCTACCATAGCCAATCTCTTGACTGGCGAATCCATGCCCGAGTGATCATCAATTTAGTCAGCCGATGCCAGAAGCGTTCAGTGCGTCTTGTCGGGCTGATGGCCGCGATCTGCGTCGCGGCAGCTTGATCTCCGATATCCTTTTTCGCATACGACTCCGATCACCCCGAAAATCCGCTCACCGACGACCAGGCTAAGGCACAGGTAATCGAGCCGGCAGAGCAAATCGCCAGAATAGCTGGGTTGCAAGATGTTTCAGGAGGATTCAGCTGGGAGTCGTGTAGCGATCAGGGCGACCCGCCCTACCGCGGCCGGGTGGACATGACGTTCGTCGTCCCTCCTTAAATCGACCGCAGCTCCTACTTCGAGCAAATTGCGCGGCGATGGTGGCCGGCGGTTGGTTGTCCGGCATGCCGCCGGGCCAGCATTTATTCGGTGCGGTGATCCACATAGACGGCGTAACGGCAGACATCGGCGTAAGCCCCTTTCTCGGTGCAGATGGAGCTGTCGAGCTCTCCGGTGAGTGCCGCAACAGGAACAACCACCGTAATGACAGCAACGGGTTCAGCATCAAAGATCAGTTGCGTTCGGGATGAGGACTCGCACCGCGTGGAATGCGACTTTTCAGCCGGGTAATCCGTCCCAGGTGTTTGTCACAGCGGTTATGGCAAGAGCGATCGGACAATTAGGGACGGGGTCTGTCGAGCTTTCGGACGAATGCCGTAACATGGGTGATCACCACCATTACGCAAAATGGTACGACATCGCCGATCAGTTGCATGGAAATAGGCCAGCCGCAGCAACTCCGCCGTGTTATCAATTCACAGCTCGCCATAACCCGATCATCCGGACGTCAGACCGGCGTTCCCCGATTCTTGCCCGGTTTTTGCAAAAGCAGGTCATCGTGCTCGTGGCGCCGACATGCTTCGACGAACTCCACTGCCGCTTCCCCGTCCTGCAAGAAAGCGTCATATTCCTCTTGGCTCAACTCGTAATACTCTTCATAGTCGACCAGGCCATTGCTGACTGGTATCGACGCGTAATAGCGGCCCGACGTAGACTCGACACCGAGAGAATACCGGTCTTCCCGGGAGAAATATGTGTCGTCGAATTTCATGGCATCTCGCTTCTACTCGAACACGTTCGTGACAGTATAGTCGTCCGGCGGTATGTTGCCGCCGTCGACAATCGCCTCGGAGGCGCCGTTGGGTAGCCGGCCGCCGGGAATCCATTGTTCGTTAGCGCCCGCTTCGTTTCCCGAGGGAATCCGCAGGTTGAATTCCTTGGGATCGGCTATGTCGATCCTGACGATGGTATTCGAGTCGAGAAAGTTCTCCGGCAGTCCCAGCTCATCTTCCATTGCGCGGAGATTTCCTTGAGCCGCCTCAATCATGGCGTCAGCTTCGCTCTTGGGCATGACGAATGATGTGCCGTCCCGCTGAGCAATTCCATATTTCTCCAGATTGCTTTCCGGCATGAATCGAGTCGCGCCGTCCGTGAACTGCTCAAGATGGCTCTCAATATATGCTGGCGACAAGTATTCTGACGGGTCAGGGCGACTGCCCTTCGGCGTTGCGATGATCTCGTCGCGTGCCTCCGCACTCAATCCACCCGAGGATGCATCGTCCGGGTGTGGACCACCGTCGTCGGGTCCGTGCGGCAGCCCGTCATGGGGTGGCGCGGGCGTGTGCCCATCGGCGGCAGCGCCGTCGACCGGCCCGCGCGGACCACCACCGTGCACCGGTGATGGTGCGCCTGAGGGCATCTCGTGACCGAGCGCGCCAGGTGCCGGTAGCTCGGCCGGGCGACCGGCCGGGACCGAAGCTGGCGCGTGAGGCGCCGCGGGCGTGGGAACCGGAGCCGAATGCGCGGCGACGGGTGCCGGCTCAACGGGAGATCCACCGGGTGAAACCGGTGCCGGCCCGGAGTCAGCTGACCGAGAGCCGGCCGGCGCCGGCTGCCCGTCCAACACCGCTGGTCTCGCAACGGCTTCCGGCTCATGAAGTCCGACAGGCCGCCCCGAGGCCGGCGGCTCCGGCAAACGAGGCAATGCTGGTTCCACCGGGCGCGGCCCAACCGGCGGCTCCGGCAGACGAGGCAATGCTGGTTCCGGCGGGCGCGACCCAACCGGCGACCCAACCGGCGGCAACCCCACCGGGCGGCCACCGACCGGTAACTCCGCCCGGCTGAGATTCTCCAGATTTGTGGTCAGCCCTCGACTGGCCTGGCTGACACCTCGCAACCCACCGGCCGCACCCGCGACATCCCCGACCTCGCCGGCAATCCTGCCGCCGCGCCCAGCTAGCCCCGCAGCATCGGCGCCCTCAACCGCCGCCCCGGCACCACGCCCACCCACTGCGGCACCCCGAGCTCCGGCCCCAGAACCACCGCCGATAAACAGCGATGCGATATCGAACAGGTTCCCGCCGGCCCCTAAACCGGGCCGGTCCGCTCGCCAATCGTCAAGGTGCAGCAGCCCTCTCAACATTTCTTTGTCGGCCGCAACAGCGTCTTGCGGGTTGGCGAAATGATTGATCAAGCCGGTCCGGGTCATGCCCTTCCAGGTGGCCGCCGCACCTTCGGGATCGTTGAGAAACCGCGTCGGGTCCAGCTGGTCAAGGCCGTGCGCGGTTTCGAAGGCGGCCTTGACAAATCCTTCGTTGACGTTGACCCAGGTGTCGAACACGGTCGCGACTGGATTGCCGACATCTTCCCCCAAGAACTGGGTGAGCTCACCGCGCACCACCCGCTGCATGCCCACCACCAGGCCGTCGAGGATTTGCATGCCCTGCCGCAGCAGCTGCTCCTGGGCACGGGCCTGCCTGCCCATGTTGTGCAGGACAGCCCTGATGTCCGCGGCGATCTCCTTGATCTCGTCCAGCGCATCGCCCTCGAAAAACGACATCACCTGATCCCACAACCCGGACACCGACAACAGGTCCAGCAGATCCCGGATCGCGTTCTGCGCGCGCGCCACCTCGTCAGCGAAATCCTCAAGCGCGCCGGCCAATTGCGCACACTGCGCGCCCACGGCGGCCATATCGGTGCCGATCGACGACAGCACCGTCTGGATCGCTTCCCCTTCGGGGATCTGCTGCCCGGCGACCACCATCTTGGGACCGTTGAGCTGGTCAACCACTCCATTGAGCACCGCAGCGAAGCCCCGCCAACGCCCGGCGGCTGCCCGCAGCCCTGCCACGTCGCCATTGGGCCACAGGTCACCGACAAACAGCTGGACGACCGACCACAGCAGCGGCGGCGGCTCCCCCGGCCCCAATGTCCCCGGCGGACCCGGAGCCGCAAACTGCTCGGGCTCGCTCGGTGGCGGCAACACGCCGAAGCCACCACCCAAGGTGGACGCCGCCTCGGCGATCGAGTAATTCGACGCCGACAGCTGGATTTTCGCCCCGTTGAATCGGCACGCATTCACCCCCGCCGCCGCTGCCTTCAGCAGCGCCGCGGCGGCATCCTGATATGCCAGCCCGAACACCTCACCGGCCGCATCCTGCCCAGTGTTGGCCCCGAACCCGGCCGTCAACGAAGCCACCGCCGCCGCGACCTGATTACCAACAGCCGCTACGGCGCCGCCCGCACCAGACAGCACGGCTGGATCTACCGCCAATGGGGGCACGCCCGGATTCTGACCCAAACCGTCGGCTACCGGTATTCACCCAGACCAGCAGGGTGAATTGACAGTTGGTAGCGCAGTAGTAACCTCAACCACCAGCTCAACGAACGGTAGGCCTTACCAGGCAATGCGACTTCACTACATCAGCATCCCGCTGCTAGTCGCGGAGGCCGGCGGCGATCCGTGGCAGGTCAACGCGACGCTGCAACACGGTCGGCCAGCCGATATTTCGGCCCTGGCCCAGGCGTTCGACCGAGCCGGCCAATCCGCGAACAACGCCGACGCCGCATTCGCCATGGCCCGCAGCCGCTTTGCCGCGTCGTGGACTCGAGCGAACGGCGACCACCCGATCAACGACTGCGCCCAGGTCCGCCGAGTCATCCAGACACTGAGAGCCCAAGCCGCTCAACTGCCCAAGATTGCCGCTGATCTGAGTACCGTCGCGGCGGCGCTGACACAAGCGCAAAGCAACGCAGGCCACCAAATCGCTTACCTGGAAACACAACTGCAAGACATCGATAGCCGGCTCGGCCAACTGCTCGAGCTCGAGCGCAGCACACCGGACCAGGCGCTGCTGGATCAATACATCGCCGACCTTGAACAACAAGCCATCGACGACACCGCGACAACCCTGCATCAGGTCAAGCAGGTCCGCGCCAACTACGCGGCCGTCTTAGGCGACTCGCGAGCCAACCTGGCATTAGACGTACCGCTGTCCCCTCCGAAACCCGAAGTACCGTTGGAGTTTCCGCCACCCGACACCGACCCTGAAGTCGTGAAGCGGTGGTGGGATTCGCTGAGCCAGGAACAAAGAGACCAACTCATCGCGCAGCACCCGCCGGAGCTGGGAAACCTGAACGGCATCAACGCGATAGCCCGCGACGCTGTCAACCAGGCCGTGATGAACGACGACATCAACCGGGTCGAAGACCTGGCCCAGCAACGCGGGGTGTCCGCCGCGGACGTGCTCAACAACCCTGCCACGTACCGGCTTTCGGCCGCTGACATCACCCGCTACCAGAACGCCATAAGGACGCGCGACGGTCTGAGCTACAACAAAGGACCCGACGGCCCCAACGAACGACCGGTCATGCTGTGGTCCTACGACCCGCTGGCCTTCGACGGTCAAGGCAAGGCGGCGATCGCGATCGGCAACCCCGACTGGGCGCGCAACACCGCGGTGATCGTTCCCGGTACCGGCAGCAGTGTGGCGCAAGGCTGGATGAGCGGGCATGACGACGCGATCAACCTCTATGACCAAGCCCGGGCCGCCGACCCCGAGCATCACTACACCTCGGTGATCGCCTGGATGGGCTACGACGCGCCCGACGGTTTCTCCGATACCCGGGTTAGCCAGCCTGGGTTGGCCCGCCAAGGCGGCGACCTGCTGGCCCGCGACGTCAACGGTCTTTGGGCTACCCACAACAGTCTTACACCCCAACACATCAGCGTCATCGGGCATTCCTACGGCTCGACGACGGTCGCGGACGCCTTCGCCGGTAGCGGCATGCGTGCCAATGACGCGGTGCTCATCGGCAGCCCCGGAACCGATCTCGCGCACAGCGCTGCCGATTTTCACCTCGACGGCGGGCACGTCTACGTCGGCGCCGCCGCTACCGACCCGGTCAGCTGGATCGGCCAATCTAGCGGTGTGCCAGGAGAATTGCTCAAGGACAGGCTCCACGACTACGGGATCCCGCTGCCGGCTAATGCCGGTTTGGGCCGTGACCCGGCCGGCGAAGGCTACGGATCAATCCGATTCCAGGCCGAAGTGCCCGGCTCGGGGTCGCTCGATCGGCACGACCATTCGCACTACTACGTGATGGGCAGTGAAGCGCTGCGCAGCATGACCGACATCGCCGTCGGCCAGCCCCACCGCCTGGCCACGGAAGACCTACTCGCCGACGGCCGGCGCCAGCCGCACCTCGGCGCGTTCCGAATACCCGGCATCCCTGGTTACATCGATCCCGAAGCCGAACGCCCTCGAGAAACGATCCGTGATGATCATCAATACCCTGCGCATCCATGAGCGGGTTACCGCCCTGGTTCTGACCCTGTCAGTCTTCCTAGGAGGGTGCTCCCTGATGTTTCCGCACCGAGCCGACCTACCGGCGTTATCCGACGATCAAGCCCGGGCACAGGTCGTCGACGCCGCCACGCAGATCACGTCGTCAGTCAATCTGCCTGACATGTATGGCAATTTCAAGTTCGGATCATGTAACGATCAGGCCGAGGCGCCCTACCGCGGCGTCGTCGAAATGAGCTTCACGCCGCCCTCGGATGCCGATGCCTACTTCGACCACATCGCGGCAACGATGATCGCACACGGCTGGAACAACGGACCCCCACCGGGGCTGCACCCCTATGGCCGCGTCATCAACAAGAACGGGGTCATGGCCATCATGTCGGCGGGCCCGAGCGTGGGCTGGGCGCGCATCCAAGTCTATGGCGAGTGCCGGAACATGACCGACCACCGTAGCGACGGAAAGACCAACTGGGACAAAGTCACTGACCAACTACGCTCGGGATGACCAGCGCGATCCGAGGGGTACCCGTCGACAATGCGACGCACGACAGAAGCGACACCACGCCAACCTACTGGGCGGCCACCACCGTCAGCTCGTGCGGCCGGTTGTTGACCGACAGCGCGCCGTCTTCGGTTACCACCACGATGTCCTCGATGCGGGCCCCCCACTGCCCGGGGAAGTAAATGCCCGGCTCGACGGAAAACGCCATGCCCGCCCTCAGCGGCAGGTCGTTACCGGCGACGATGTAGGGCTCTTCGTGCACGCATAACCCGATGCCGTGCCCGGTGCGGTGCACGAAATACTCGCCCAGCCCGGCCGCCGTCAATACATCGCGGGCCGCGGCGTCTACCTGCGCAGCCGTCACACCTGGACGGACCGCCTCGACGGCCGCCCGCTGCGCCCGCTGCAGAATCGAATATTGTTGCGTCACTGCTGGTTCAGGCTCGCCGATGCTGTAGGTGCGGGTGCAGTCGGAGTGGTATCCGGGCTCGACGGTGCCGCCGATGTCAACGACGACAATGTCACCCGCCTGCAACCTGCGATCGGAAAAGCTGTGATGCGGGTCGGCGCCATGCGGGCCGGATCCGACGATGACGAAAGCCACCTCCGAATGCCCTTCGGCGACAATCGCTGCGGCGATATCAGCGGCGACCTCTGCTTCGGTTCGGCCCGGCACCAAGAACTCCGGCACTCTGGCATGCACCCGATCGATAGCCGCGCCGGCCCGACGTAGCGCCTCAATCTCCGCTTGCTCCTTGACCATTCGCAGCTCACGCAGCACCTCGGTGGCCAGTACCGGCAGCGCCCCCAATGCGGTGGTCAGCGGCAGCAGGTGCAGCGCCGGCATGGAATCGGTGACGGCAGTCGCCACGGCGCCGCCGCCCAACGCGGCACTCACCAACTGGTAAGGGTCATCGCCGTCGACCCAGTCGCGCGCCACCAGCCCCAATGCGGCTGCGGGTTCCTGCAGGGCGGCCAGCTCCAGCCGCGGCACGACGATGGTCGGCTCACCGGCAGCCGACAACACCAGCGCGGTGAGTCGCTCGAACGTGTCGGCGCGCGAGCCGATCAGGTAGCGCAGGTCGTAGCCCGGCGTAATCACCAAGCCCGCCAGACCGGCGGCAGCGGTCTTGGCTGCCGCCGCAGCCAGCCGTCGCGCGTACACGGTTGCATCGAATCGACGGGAATCCATGGCAGTCAGGCTAATCGCAGGCGTCGAACGTCGAGTTGATGCGGCAATTCACGGCATTAGGCGACAACAAGTCGACGTTCGGCGGCCTGGCTTGGCAGGATAACCCGCATGCCCGCTCCCCTGCTGCTGCTGGATGGCGCCAGCATGTGGTTTCGCTCGTACTTCGGCGTGCCGTCCTCAATCACCGCACCTGACGGGCGGCCGGTCAACGCCGTGCGCGGATTCATCGACTCTATGGCGGTAGTGATCGCCCAGCAACGGCCTAGCCGGCTGGTCGTGTGCCTGGACCTGGATTGGCGACCGCAGTTCCGGGTGGACCTGATCCCCTCCTACAAAGCACACCGAGTGGCCGAAGCCGCGCCGGAAGGCCAGCCCGACGTCGAGGAGGTGCCCGACGAGCTGACCCCGCAGGTCGACATGATCATGCAGCTGCTCGACGCATTCGGGATCCCGACCGCAGGCGCGCCAGGCTTTGAAGCCGACGACGTGCTAGGCACGCTGGCGGCGCAGGAACGCCGCGATCCGGTGGTGGTGGTCAGCGGCGACCGCGATCTGCTGCAAGTCGTGTCCGACGATCCGGTTCCCGTTCGAGTGCTCTACCTGGGCCGCGGACTGTCGAAAGCCGCCGTGTTCGGCCCCGCCGAGGTTGCCCAACAGTACGGGTTACCGGCGGACCGGCCCGGACCGGCCTACGCCGAACTCGCGCTGCTGCGCGGCGACCCCTCCGACGGCCTGCCCGGGGTGCCCGGCGTGGGTGAGAAGACGGCGGCCACCCTGCTGACCCAACACGGCTCGCTGGATCAGATCCTGGCTGCCGCTGCCGACCCCAAGTCGGCGATGGCCAAGAGCTTGCGGGCGAAACTGCTTGCCGCGTCGGACTATATCGAAGCCGCGAGCACGGTGGTACGGGTGGCCACCGACGCTCCGGTCACGCTGTCGACGCCCACCGACGCGCTGCCATTGGTTGCCGCCGACCCGGTGCGCACCGCCGAGCTGGCGACCCGGTTCGGTGTCGGGACTTCGATCAGCCGGCTGCAGAAGGCACTCGACGCCTTGCCGTCATGACCGGTTACTGCGGTCGGCCGACCTCGTAGGTGCCCTTGCTGTCCTGAAACGTCACCGTCACGCGCTTGGGGGCGCCGTCGATGCTGACGGTGCAGTCGAAGGTGGCGCCCTTCTTGACGGTCGGGTTGGCCCCGTTGTTGCACTTGACGTCCTTGACGTTTTTGGCGCCATAGCCGTTGGTCTCGTCGGTCAGGATCTGCTGCACGCCGGCGTTGGCCTTGTTGACGTCCAGTTTGGTGGTGACGAAGAACCCGGGCTGCCAGAAACCGAGCGCTAAGACGACGCTGATGAAAAGTACGGCGATGACACCGACCACACCGCCGATGAGAGCCATGGATCGCTTGGAGCCCTTACTCGACTGGTCATAGGGGCTGAATTGCCCGGGGTATTGGGCAGGTTGGCCGTATTGGCCGGGTTGGGCCGGTTGCCCGTACTGGCCCGGCTGGCCATACTGCGGGCCGTACTGCCCGGGCTGCCCATATTGCGGCGGCGCACCATATTGCGTGGCCTGCGAACCGAAGTCGGGTTGCCCGTAGCCGGGCGTGGACGGCGGATACTGCTGCGGATATTGCGGATATTCGGCGGGCGTGTACGCCGGGGTTTGCCATGTCGCTTCCTGGGTTGGCTGCTGCTGCCAGGGCGATCCGGCCACGGTGGGGTCTGATGAACGATCGCCGCCCTGGCCGGGCGGTTGCCACTGCTGCCGTGGGTCTGGTCCCTGCGGTCCGCTCATCGTTTCTCCCTGGTCCTTCTGGGTCCTGCTGCGATCAGTTTTCGGATGTAACCGTAGCTCCGGCCAAGCCTACCCGGCGTCAACTGCGACGACGCCGCGCCGGATGTCGTTGATGGCGCGCTTTGCGGCAGCTCGCACTGCGGGGTCCGGGGCGGCGTTGCGGACCTGGTCCAACAGGTCGAGCACCTGTCGGCACCAGCGCACGAAATCCCCCGCGGACAACGCGGAACCGGTGCCGGTGACGTCCGCGGCAGCCAAGGCCGCCGCCAGATCGCCGGTCCGCGCCCAACGGTAGACGACGTTGACGAAGCCGTCGTCGGGTTCGCGGCTCTGGCCGATCCGGTGCGTTTGCTCATCGGCGCGCAGCTCCGCCGATAGCCGCGCGGTCTGTTGCAGCGCCTGCCGCAATCGTGGAGTGGGGGCCTCGGCCCCTGGCGTGCCCGGCCCTTCACCGCCACGCGATTCGTAGAGCACCGCCGAGACCACCGCCGCCAACTCTGGTGGCTTCAAACCCGCCCACGTTCCGGCGCGCAGGCATTCGGCGACCAAGAGGTCACTTTCGCTGTAGATCCGTGCCAGCAATCGGCCGTCGTCGGTGACGTGTGGGTCGGTCGCCGGTCCCTGGATGAACTCACGCTCGGTGAGCAGCTTGACGATTCGGTCGAAGGTTCGGGCCAGTGAATTGGTGGCGGCGGCCACCTTCTTGTCCAGCTGCGCGTTGTCGCGCTCAATGCGTAGATAACGCTCGGCCTGGCGAACCTGAGCGTCGACGTCGGCAGCATGGTGTGCAGGATGACGTCGCACTTGCTCGCGCAGGAACTCCAAATCCGAGTCCGGATTGGCGCGCTTCTTGCCGCCTCGGGCTGCCGGGATGGTCAGTCCCGCGGCGGCCGACCGCAATGCCGACGCCAGATCCCTGCGTACCCGCGGCTGGCGGTGTTCGACCCGTTTAGGCAGCGTCATCGACCCCACCGGCGGCTGTGCGCTCGGATAATCTGCCGACGAAATGCGTCCGGCCCAACGGTTTTCGGTCAGCACTAGCGGCCTGGGGTCCGAACTGTCGCGGGCAGACTCCAACACCACCGCTAGCCCCCCGCGCCGGCCATGGGTGATGGTGATGATGTCTCCTCTGCGTAGTGCCGCCAGCGCATCGGTGGCCTCCTGCCGTCGCTGCAGCCGAGACGCCCGGGCCTGCGAACGCTCCATCTCAGAAACTCGGGCACGCAGCCGGGCATAGTCGAGGATCGGCGCATGGTGGCCGCCGAGCTCGGCGGCGATCTCGTCGAGCATCCTGTTACCGCGCTCGATGCCGCGCACTAGTCCCACGACGGATCGGTCGGCCTGGTACTGAGCGAAAGACTGCTCCAACAGCCGGTGGGCCTGTTCGGGGCCCATCCGATGCACCAGGTTGATCGTCATGTTGTAGGACGGGGCAAACGAGCTGCGCAACGGAAATGTGCGGGTGGAGGCCAGGCCTGCCACTTCGGAGGGCTCGATATCGGGGTGCCACAGCACCACAGCGTGGCCCTCGACGTCGATTCCGCGCCGGCCGGCGCGACCGGTCAACTGCGTGTACTCCCCCGGCGTCAGCGGCACGTGCTGCTCGCCGTTGAACTTCACTAGTCGCTCCAGCACCACGGTGCGGGCGGGCATATTGATGCCGAGCGCCAGCGTTTCGGTGGCGAACACCGCCTTGACCAGGCCGGCGGTGAACAGCTCCTCGACCGTGTGGCGGAAGGCCGGCAGCATCCCCGCGTGATGGGCGGCCAGACCGCGCAGCAGCCCCTCCCGCCACTCGTAGTAACCGAGTACCGCCAAGTCGGCGTCCTCCAGGTCGCCGCAGCGGTGGTCGATCACCTCGGCAATCTGGGCGCGCTCCTCCGCACTGGTCAGCCGCAGCGACGACCGCAGGCACTGCTGGACGGCGGCGTCACACCCCGCCCGGGAGAACACAAAGGTGATCGCGGGCAACAGCCCTTCGGAGTCAAGTTTGGCGATCACGTCCGGCCGGGCCGGTGGCCGGTAGAACCGCGGCCGTCCCTGTCGGCGTGGGCCTCGCCAATCCGCTATCCGATCGGCTTCGCGACGGTAGGCGATGTGGCGCAATAAGTCTGGGTTCACCCGCGTCTCATCGAACAGGTCGAAGAGCCGCTTGCCCACTAGCATGTGTTGCCACAGCGGCACCGGCCGGTGCTCGTCGACCACCACCGTCGTGTCACCGCGCACGGTTTGAATCCAGCCGCCGAATTCTTCGGCGTTGCTGACAGTCGCCGATAGGCTGACCACCCGCACCTCGTCGGGCAGGTGCAGGATGACTTCCTCCCACACTGGGCCCCGCATCCGGTCGGCGAGAAAATGCACCTCATCCATCACCACATAGGAAAGCCCTTGCAGCGCAGGAGAGTCCGCGTAGAGCATGTTGCGCAAAACCTCGGTGGTCATCACCACCACGGGCGCGTTGGCATTGACCGCCAGGTCGCCGGTCAGCAGCCCAATCTGGTCACGGCCGTAGCGGGCCGTCAGGTCGGTGTGCTTTTGGTTGCTCAAGGCTTTCAGGGGCGTGGTATAGAAGCACTTGCCGCCGGCGGCCAGCGCCAGGTGCACAGCGAATTCGCCGACCACCGTCTTGCCGGCGCCG
>NZ_VTZN01000147.1 GCF_008370645.1 Mycobacterium simiae | reverse complement strand
GCCGGAGTCCGGCTTTGGCTGCGTGGCTAACCCACCAGTGAAGTTGTTTGTCGGGGTGGGTGATTGCGCGGCGCCGCCCTTGGACGGTGGTGGTCGGGTTTGCGCGGATTTGGTAGGCGATGTCGCCGCTGGCGGGGATCTTCCAGGGCTTGGTGACCGGGGGGTGGTCGGGGTGGATGGCGTGGCGCCACCAGTCGCATTCGGGGTTGGCTAGTCGTGGGGCCACGTCGGATTGCAGCCGGATCTGTAGGGCACCGTCGGGGCGTCCGTGGGTGGCGTAGAGGATATTCAGGGCGCGGCGGTGGTCGGGGTGGCCATTTTTGATGCCGGTGAAAAAGTCGTAGCGCTCCAGCAGGTGGGCGTATCCGCTCATGGTGAGCCGGTGTGCGTGGTGGGCGTCGATCAAGATGCTGCGTGTGGCGGGATGGTTGACGTCAAGGGTGATGATCGTCGTCAGCACTTCCAGGGTGTTAGGGGGCGCGTCGGCGTCTCGGGTGAGGGTCGTCATGGTGTCACCTCGGGGTTGAGTTGCGGGTCTGGTGTGAAGAAGCCCGCGGCGGGGTTGATCTCAATGATGGTGTGGTGTTCTAGGCGCGCACCGCGACGGCCGGGTCCGGCGTAGCTGATCGGCTGATCGTGGGCGACAACGGCCCCGTGACTGTCGGGGCGTCGGGGATCGGGTTCTATCCAGGTGTGCAGCGCCGTGCCGGCCCCGGGGGCGGCTGGGGCATCGGTGAGGGCATCGATTAGCGGGGTGCTGACTATCCCGGCCAGAATGGGTTGGCTGGGTAGGTAGGCACGCCGCCCGAGGAATAGGGTCCGCGCTGGTTTGGCCAGCGCGGTACCGATCTGGTCCACCAGATCCTGGTCTCCGGCCAGCGCCGCCAAGAAGCTCGCGTCGGCCAGGTACCAGTCGTGAGTGATGACGGTCAGGCCGGGTTTGGCGCTCAGCACGCCGTTGCGGTCCCGGTTGATGTCGCTGGGCGCGAGGTAGGGTGCATCGAACGGTTGTCCCGGAGCGTAGGCAGCGGCTTTGTGTGCCCACGCTGGGCGGGTGTAGACCTCGCCCGGCAGGAGCGGGAAGTACCCAGATCCGCTTGTGTGGTAGTCGGTTTCGACGGTGCCTGGCCGGTCGATGCGTACGCCGAACTGTAGCGCGGCCAGGTCGTGGATCGGGTCGTGGTAGTCGCGGCCCAACGCGTTGGCGACAAGACCGATAACTGCGCTTTTGGTGGGCCGTAACTGGGTGGTGCGGTGCGCACTGTTGGGGCCGCGCTGGCTAAGCCCCCACGACTGCATCGGACCTTCGAGTCGCAGCAGCACGGTACTCATTAGCGGGCCGCGACCTGCTCAACGAATTCGGCGATGCTGGTGACCGCGTCGCGGCCAGCTAAGACGGTGTCGACGGCCGGGTCACCGGCCAACACGATATCCTCACCGGCCCCGATGAGATGGTGGCAGCGGTCCAGGCTGGCTAGCAGCGCGTTCGTTGCGCTGCCCAGAACATCGGGGCCAGCTATTGGGGTCGCGAACGCGGTGGCTGCCGATAACACCTGCGGCGCGAGCGTGGCGACGACGACCGCGGGCAGCGTCGCGGCGACACTGGAGCGCTGTTTGGCGGTGGGCACCGCCCGGATGAACCACTCGACGAACGAGGCCTCGGCCTGCCCGGCTAAGCGCTCGACGGTGTCCGGATCACCGGCAGCGGCCAAGTTGGCGCGCAGTTGCCGACGATCGAGGCTGGCGTTGCGGTAGAGGATCGGCGCCGACACCATCGAGTCGCCGAGGTTGCCCGAGACGGGTTCGCCGTCGCCGGCGGCGTCGTCAACGGCGGTCCAGAAGTCCGGTTCGATCGCGGCCACACCGACCGAAAACGAATGCGATACCCCGGCAGCGCCATCGACGCGGCCGCCGATGGGGATCTCGGCCAACATCCGCCCGAACAAGGCCACGTCGATGGCGGGCCCGGGGTCCAGCGCAGCCAGCGCCGCAGCAATCGTCTGCGGGGCGATATCGTCACCGATCTCATCCCACCCGGTGTCGATCAGCGTGGCCAGCATGTGCGGAAGCGCTTCGCGGCCGAACACCATCACCGCGGTGTCGCCTTCGTCGGTGGCTTTGAGGTTGAGCTTGCGAAACAGCGCCGCGGTCTTGGCTGCGGCCACATCTGCGGGCCGGCCGAACTGCCCGGTGAGAACTGCTGCGGTCAGCGACGGAAACCGGCTGGTCCGTAGTCCGTATTCGGCGCCGTCGATGCGATGCTGGCGCATCCCGACCCGGATCGCACGCTTGGACGCCGCCGAGGACACCCGCACCCGCGTAGAGCCCCCGAAGGTGATCTGTTTGGTGGCGTTGCTGTCGTCGCGATTGAGCAGCGACGGCGGAAACGCTTGCAGCGCATGCAGTGTCACAAAGGGCGCGGCGACGCACACAGTGCTCATTTGTGGAAGTCCTTTCCGAAAACTTGTGACGGGGTTTCTATTTCGCGCCAGAAACTGTTTGGGGAGATGCTTGGTCGGCACGCGCGGGGAAGCTGTAGAAGTCGCGGGCCCACTTGTATCTGATGGTGTCGCGTTGGGCGGGGTCGTCCCATGCAGTCAGCTCAGCTAACACCGTGGCCCAGTGCGGCGGTCGCGGTGTGCGCTGGCGCGCCAATGCGCTCAACGCGGTATCGAGTGTGACTGGTGTGTCGGCGTGGGCGATCCGAGCGATCAGCCTCTCAGCGGTCAGATCACCGACACCGAGTTGATGCGCCCACTTGCCGATCCCGTTGCCGGGGTAGCCGTAGCTGGTGTCGGCCCTGCCGCCGTGCCAGATGGCAAACAGTTTCGCTGTCTGCGCCCACCAGGGGTATTCGGTTGCACTGGCCGGCTCTGAGTCCAGGCACACCAGCGCGGCGATGCGGTGGTCGACCACGCCCGGCCGCCACCGGCGGGCTGCCGCTAGTCCTGCTGAGCGGGACTTGTGGGCGTGGGCCAACCTGCGCACGAACCGCTCACTGCGACTGTCCGGCACCGACTTCTCATCCATTGGCTACAGCTCCCTTAACACTGGCAGATCCTGGGCTGACGGAGTTTTCGGCTTTCCGGCGGGTATCAATGCGGCGGGCGGCGGTCCGCCCAGCGACCAGCGGCCGTACCGCGGCCATTGCGGCGCCGGCCCGGCTAATCCTGTCGTCGACCGCCACACGCAGCGCGGCGCTGGCCTCCTCGAGCGTGATGTGCCCGGTCGCGAGTTGCTCGGCGACCGGTTCCAGCGCGACGGCCAGCCCGGTGTGTGTCGGGATCGCTGGTCCGTAGCCGCCGAACTCACTGATCCCATGGCTTAGCGACTCCACCACCGACGCGATCCGTTGATGGGCTGCGGTCACCTCCGCAAGGAACACGCTCAGCGATGCGGGATCTCGCGGTGCTGGAAACGCTCCGAGCAGCGGCCCGGAGATGCCGGCTTGGTACGAGCCCAGCCCACCCAGCCGCCACCGCGCCTGAGCCTGGGCGGCTACGGCCTGCCAAGGGCCGGCCGGGTTTTCCGGGTCGGCGCACATCGCCGCGAGCTGCCTCCAGATCACCCGGCTGGGGTGCACCCTCTGAACGGTGTAGGGGTCGGTGGGCTTCTTGCGGGCATACAGTGTGTGAGGGATCAGCGCCTGTTCCTGCTCGGCAGTCAAGTCGGGCCAGCGCACGCCGTCGCAGATCATGATTCCCTCGGCGATGCCAACGTGGTTGGCGTGCAACAAGATAGACCGAGACTGCCATGTCAAAGCGTCCAAGACGCCGGTCGGGGCGCCGGTATCGGCGGGCGTGGCCTCGTCCGGCCAGCTGAACCAGAACGTGCCAGCTGGCCGATCGCTGGTCAGCGACGCCGTCAGCGCCAGCGACGCGCCCAGGCGACCGGTGTCCAGCCACAACAGCGGCCGGCTGGTGGCCACCGACGTCCGCGCCGACCTCGGCGCCTTGCCGTAGGCCGCGGCGCTGATCGGCTGCAGACCGCCAACGGAAAACTGCTGACGGACTACCAGTAGCCGTGCTGCCGCTGCGTAACTGTAGGCAATGCCGGATTCGTTGTGCCAGGGGTTGACCGCTGTCGACTTACCGCCGGCATACCGGTAGGAGGCAGAGATGACCGGCCGCAGCGTGCCGGGAGTATTGGCGAAGCGCGCCATATCGGGGTTTTGCCAAAACGGCCGAGCCGGGTCGAACAAGTCGAAGCGATCACTGTGGTCGGCCAACCAATCGGCCGGTTCGACATCGGCATGAACGGCCGCAATCTGGATTGCCAGCGCCAAGCGTGTCACCGCAGTGTCTTCGAGGTCGTCGCCGCACGCGACCGCGATCACATCAGGCGCAAACAAGCCGGCCAGTCCGCGGGTGTCCATCCCCGTTTCAGTCAGCACCGGAATCCACGGCTCACCGACCAGCGAAAACCTCACCCTGCCCCTGTCCTCAACATTGGATATCGTTCAAGCGCAGACTAAGTGATCCTGGTCAACGTCTGCTGTAGGCTCGCAGCCGGATCGACAAACAATTTCCGTGACTTCCCCCGAGAGCCGCCCCAGAATGGACTTGCGCGACTACCAAATCGCCGGCCGCGACCGGATCGCCGAGATCTACTCCTACGGCCACAGCCGCGCCACGCTGGTCCTGCCATGCGGGACCGGCAAGACCGTCGTCGCCGCCGATCTGATCCCTACGCAGCCGCGCTGCGCCACCGCGTTTTTCGTTCCAACCATCGCGTTGCTGCACCAAACCTGGGTCGCCCTCGCCGGCGCCCACCCAAAGGCCGAACTCCTCGGCGTCTGCAGCGCCACAACCCCCGCAACCACCGACGCCGACGACATGACGATCGCCGCCGCTACACGACTCCTTGGGGGGCGGCTGACCACCGACCTCGACGCCATCACCGAGCACCTCACCAACCGCACCGCACCACTGGTCCTCATCGCCACCTACGCCTCAAGCCCCCTCGTGGCCGACGCCGTCACACGCAGCCACACCACCTTCAATTTGCTCGTTTGCGACGAAGCCCACCGCACCGCCGGCACCGCCGACAAGATGTGGGCCACACCAGTGCACGGCATCCCCACCCGCCGCCTGCTGTTCATGACCGCAACCCCGCGCACCATCGTCACCACCGACACCAGCGACCCCAACCTGGACACCGCCGAAATCGTCTCGATGAACTCCCTCGCCGACTACGGCCCCCACATCACCCCGATCGGATTCCGCGACGCGATCACCGCCGGCTACCTCGCCGACTACGAAATCGCCGTCATCGGAGTCAACCACCGCCAAGCCTGGAACCAGCTCGCCCTCAGCGCCACAACCACCGGCCACCGCGCCTCTCACGCCGCCACCCACCAAGCCCTCATCAACGCCGCCGAAACCCATAACCTGCGGTCAATCCTGGTATTCCACAACCGGATAACCGACTCACAACAGTGGACACAACAACTTCAAGAAACCGCCGCCGCACGCGCCATCCCCCTACAGGCACACCACCTCGACGGCTCCACCCCCACCGACCAGCGCAACACCATCCTCAACCAACTCTCCAATCCCGGCGACACACTCACCGTCGTTTCCAACTGCCGCGTCTTCGCCGAAGGCATCGACGTGCCCGAACTCGACGCGGTTATGTTCGCCGCACCCCGAACCGCCGGACCCGACATCATCCAAATCGTCGGCCGAGCCATCCGCCCCCACCCACACCGACGCCACCAAAAAGCCCTCATCATCCTGCCGATCTTCGACCACGCTGACGACCTCACCGACCTCGAAACCAAAGCAGCGCGAACCAGCCACCTTGCCGCCTGGCAAGTCCTCACCGCCCTCGCCGAAGAAGACGAACTCCTCCACGACTCGCTAGCACAATGGCGCGACTACATCGAAAACAACGACCCCCCAACTGAACCCCAAAACAACCCCGTCACAGTCGACCTCACCACCCTCACCACAACGGGTGCAGCCTTCTTCCTGAAAACCCTCGCCCGCACCTCCAGCCCGCACCTGACCACCGCCGCCCGACTGCGCGCATTCCACGCCCGCTACGGCCACACCCGCGTCGCCCCGCAGACCATCTTCGACGGCTTCCCTCTCGCCGACCGACTCGCCGCCGCCCGCGCCGCCTACCGCGCCGGTCGCATGCACCCACGGGTAGCCATCCAATTCGAAACCATCCCCGGATTCGCCTGGACCATCCGCAGCTCAGCCCAGCGCCGCACACCGCAGGAATGGATCGCGCTCATCTCCCACTACATCAACACCACCGGCGTGCACACCATCACCCGTGACGCCTGGATCACCGACCCCGCAACCAACTCCCGCGCCAACATCGGCCGCTGGCTCCACGTTGACGCCGCCAAACCCCGATACCTCACCGCCGGCGAACGCGACGAACTCGCCAAAACCGGCTACCGCCGACCCTAAAGGGCTTCTTTCTCAAGTCGCACAGCTGCATCCTCTGCGACGCATCTGCCACGTAGTGCCGTCGTGCGAGTGACTACTTCCTTCATCGCGTGCACGAATTCACTGTAGGCGCATGGGCTTTCTACTGCAGTCGCGTGTAAGCGGCGTCGGCGGCCCGGCTCTCCTCGGCGAGCAGGGATAGCAGAGCCCGGCGGGCATCCTGGTCGAATGGATCGCCGTGCAGATCATCGCATGCGATCTTGACCTTGTAGGCAAAGGAGCGGACGTGTGCCATGTCGGCATCTTCGGCGGATGTGGTCCATTTGGCTGGTTGGGACATTGTGCTAGACACTTTCTCTGGATGCGGATTTTGGTGAGCGACCGTGCGGCAACAGCAACTGGGGGTTCTGCTGTCCCGGAGACCGATTCGATGCGTGCACGGCTGTCATCGGCTCAGCACGCTGATCTTGTCCATCATCAGGCGCGCGACGTCGATGACGCGTTTGCTGTGTCTGGCCGATGTCTCGGGCTCGGGGTTGCGAAAGAAGGTTACGGAGACCTCGATAAGGCAGTTCACCCGAACGCCAATGGCCCGCTCCCCGAACATAGACATGCCATCGTGTCGATGCCAAACAGTCGCAACGAGAATTGAATCGATGGCACGAACGTCGCTGATCTCATCGGTGAAGAACCCGGTGGCCGATGTCACGGACGCGCCAACGCAGTGCCGGCCCTGTTCAAGGAATTTCGCGAAGACAGCATCCGCGGCTGGTGCTGTCGGTAATGCGACCACACCTTCATCCACGGCGATGACCACCGGGTCTTGATTGTAGGGGCTGGTGTTGCGCCAGCCGTGCGTGGCTACTTGTTGGACGCTGGATCCCTTATAGAGGTCTTGGACGAGCATGTGGGCGACCCCGGCGCACTGTTGCTCACCACCCAGAAGCGACCCTGGGAACAGGATTTCGGGGCCGCCGAATTCGGGCGGACCGAATTGATCGGCTTCGAAGGACTGCCCGAACATGGTGGACAGGTCGGTATCGGCTGATAGTACGTGCTTGACAGTTTGGCCGGTCAGCGGGTGGGGTTTCAATTCCGGTGCGGGCCGTACCGTACCGGCGACAAGGTCTGTGCAGCCGGTCGCTGCCAGCAGCACGATGAGCACCGCCGACACCAGGGCGCCGCAATGGACGGCGCTGCCGACGCAGGGAGTGGTGGTGCGACAACGTCGGGGCCACCGTCTCTGGGCTTTGTTGATGCCGTTGATCGAGGTCATGAGGAAAGCCCCTTTCCGTTGCGTCGCTGGCGATTTCGGTTGTTGGCACCGCTGCTTGAGGTTGCGGGCGGGGCGGTTTGCTGCGAAACCATGGCCTGAGAGGGCGTCGCGATCGGCCCTCGGTCAGCCGAAAGTTCGGTTAGCGAAAAGCGGATGCAGGAGCCGGCGGAATTGTTGACGATGCCGCCGCGATGGTCTGGCGAGCGGACCATGTTCAGCACTTGGCTGGTGGTCATCGCTGCGGCCACATCGGAAGAGAAGGTCCCCATACGTGCACCAGGGCACGAAGCAGCGCCGTTGGTTCGGCTGTGCAGCGAACTGGCCAACAGCTGCTGGCAGCGCCACGTTGTCGACCAGCCTGGCGTCATTGGTGTGCGGATCTTGGGACTCATGTCTTGTGGGTGCTTCCATTTGTGCGGATTGCTCTGGCCGCCCGCGAGTTAGTTGGTGGGTACGCGCTCGGCGATCTTCGAAGCGATGGCGAGGCCTTGGTCAGTGCGGTTGAGACCGCAGCTGCGTGTGTCGACGACTATGTTGTTGCGCGCAGTCAGGGCCCGCTGACAGCCCCAGCCGCTGCCGCCTTCCTGGGTGAGAAGGACACTGATCATGCCGTTGCGGTTGGTGGTGGTTCCCACCGACCAGGTGATCGGCTCTTGGCCGGGTGCGCTGCTCGTCAGAGGTTTGTCGTTGCATTTGGCCCATGCCTGGGCTTGCCGGGCAGCGAAGTCGTTGGCGGCCTGGGCGCTGGTGAAATCGATGACGGCGTTAGTCACTAGGTGTTTCCAGTTGCTGCCAGGGTCACGCAGGATCTGCGTCTGGGCGGCGATCCAGCCGCTGCCTTGCAGCGTCGCCGTGAGTGCGGGATGTTCTATTCCTTGGCATTCGGGCCGGTCGGTTGGTAGGTCACTAAAGGCGTTGCCCGCCTTCGGATCGAGCAGTACGGCGATGTTGGTGGCCCCTTCGATGGTGTTGATGACCGCGGGATCTGGTAGCAGCTGGGGCAGTAGGTCGATCGACACAACTGGCCCGGGCGCGGGGGTGACCCTCGTCGCGCTGGTGGGCGGCGGAGGCGCCGACGGGGTGTGGGTCATAGTGCCCGGGGGCGGTTGTGATCCGCCTGCGGCAGCGATGATCACCCCTACGCATAAGGCGATGGTCAGAGCCGCGGCCGCCGCACCTCCGATCAGCGCCCACTTGCGATGGGGATTGCCGCGGGGCGCCGGCCAGTAGCCCGCTGGTGGCCAGTTCGGCACACCGGCTAGCGGCGGTGGTGGCGGATTGACGCGGTCGACGAATCCACCGATTCGGCGTGGCAACACCACGGTCAGCTCATTGGCGTCGCCTGTCGGGTTGGCGCTGGGGCGGCCGGCGTTCGGCGCCCACGGATCATCCATGGACAAGTGTGGCTGGCAGGGAGCTGCGATTGGTTGGCCCCCTTCTCGTGCGGGCGGATGTGGCGGCATGGTCAGCGGTGCGCTCGGGTGAAAAACCATGCGATATCGATCCTTTCGATGAATCTGAGTGTGGGCAGGGGGTTTGCGCGGTGACCGCGTTAGTGCACTTGGTCGGCAACTTTGGTGGCGATCGCAACCCCCTGTTGCATCACGTCCACGCCGCATGCCTCCACGTCGATTACCACGTTGTTGCGTGCGGTCAGGGCGTGTTGGCAGCCCCATCCGCGGGCTCCTTCGCGGGTGGACAGTGCCGTGAGCATGCCGTCGTGCTGATTTACGGTGGACACCCACCAGATTTGGGGTGGGTAGTCGCGGGTGGTCGTCGTGATCGCTTTGCCGTTGCAAAGCGGCCAGCTCTTGGCTTCCTTGGCGACAAAGTCGGCGGCTTTGGCCGCGGTAGGAAAGCTGACGACCGACTGAAAGATCTCGTGTTGCGGATTGGTCGGTTCGCTCAGGTATTGGGTCTGCACGGCATCCCATCCACTGCCGGCGTACACGGTCTTGTTGGCGTTGGCCCATACTCCGCCGCATTGAGGCCGGTCAGTGGTGTCGATATACAACTTCGTCGTCGTCAAGTCCGGATTGACCGCCAGATCGCGGGTTCCCATGACCGCGTTGATGGCACCGGGGTCAAGCAGCAGGCCCGGTAAAGCCTCGTTGGGCACGATCGGCGCCAGTGAGGTTGCCGTCGGGGCGGACGACGGGCTCGATGGTGCGGCGGATGTAGGCGCACCGTGAGCGGCTGCGCCGGCCTGCTGGTGTGACTCGCCGGCGCTGGCGCTGACCAGCGCCACCAGCGCGAGCAGCACCACGACCAGCGTCCCAGCGCCCAGCAGCACCCAGTTGCGAGCCGAGGTGCCTCGCGGCGGCGCCGGCGGTGGGGGCCAGCCCGGTGCCGGGACCGCGCCTGGTTGGACCGGGAGCGGGGTTGGCGCCCAGTGATTCGGTGTCAGCGGCGGTGGCGGTGGTGGGCTGACCGGCCACGGCCGCGGCACGGCGCTTGCAGCAGGACCCCATGGATTCCCCCGAGGAGGGTGCCCATTCCAACGGTGGCCGGGCAATGTCGGCGTGGTGTCAAGGGACATCTTGGATCTCCTCCGGGGATGCAGCTGCTTGCGACTCGTACAGGTCGGATCAAACCACACCAGTGTTCCATTACGCAACATCTTTGCTACATGTTTGAACTACTACACACTTGGTGATGTTGAGCTTTAGCCGCGCCCGGCCCTCGCTGAACAGCCTGTCGTTGCAGTCAGAGGTCCGACAATATGTCTCTCTAACTGCATGTATGCTGATGCCACGTCGCCACAAGGCCAGAAAAACTTACGATTCATCTTTGATCCAACGTCCCTTCGTGTCGGTCGTGAGCCACTGTGCTATCTTCGCTGTAGCAGTGGTGAGGAAACGTTCGGAGAGTGACAATGCAGACCACAGAGAGCACATCGCCGTCACCCGCCTCGACACCCCTTGGCCGGCGACTGGCTATCCGCGCAGGTGATCGGACCTACACCGTGCACGAAGATGAGGCGCCAATCCTCATCGGCCGCGACGTCAGCGCCCGAGTCTGTATTGACGACGACCGCATCTCCCGCCACCATGTGCGCCTTGACCACCTCGCGAATGGATGGATTGCTGTCGACCAAAGCCGCAACGGCATCTTCATCGACGGCGCACGACAATCCCAGATCCCCATCAACGGCACCACGACGATCCTTTTGGGACACCCGCTGGAAGGGATTCCCGTGGCCTTCACCGAGGGCATTTCCGCGCAGCCCTACCTAGACACCGACGCCGACGACGCCGAGTCCACCATGGTGAACGACACCACCGACCCCGGCATCGCACGCGCTGGGAAAGCAGTAGCTAACCGGCGCAAAGAACTCGACCTATCCCAACGTCACCTGGCCGCCAACGGCGTCATGAGCGCCGGCTCGCTGATCGCGCTCGAAAAGGGGCGAGTCTGGCCGCGACCTAGCACTCTGGCGAAACTCGAAGAGGTCCTTGAATGGCCGCGGGGTCACATCGCCGGTATCCGCTATCAGCGAGTCGCCCCGAATGACGAGCGAACGATGACGCTGACCAATATCTCGCAGGCACCGCTGATGACCGACGTGGTAGAGGTCGCGTTGGACAACCTTACTGAGGCGATCAAGGACTTGCCGGAAGTTTCCGATCCGGCATTCAGTGCTCGCGCCGGCAGAATCCTGGCTAATCTACGCAGAATCGAGGCCTCCGCGGCCCAGGCAGCGCGCGCCGCTAGTGGAGACCCCTCGGTCGCCCGGGTTCTGGGCGCTGTCCGCAGGCCGTATAAGGATCTGATGCTGCGTGCGGCGCGCGCGCCCGGAGCCACGCTGGGGCAGCGGGTGTTCGCGGCCCGCCATCGTGCCGAACTAAGCGCCGACGAACTGGCCAACGCCGCCGGTGTGCCGGTCGATGTGGTCATGGCTGCTGAAGCCGAAGCACCGCTAGACGCCGACGCTGTCGCGGCGCTCTCAGCCGCTCTGAACTCGCTGACCGGCCGTTAAACGACGACGGTGCGGATGCGTGAACTACCATTTTTGGCTGTGAGGCAACGCCGTGCTACCCCCGTAGCCGAGTCAGCCTCGGCCACCACGCAAAGCACCCCCGACGACCTGGCGGCCCGCGGTAGGCGGGACGATCGGTGAACCCGGTCGTCACTAAAGCCCACCACGTGATTCGCAAGGCGAGGGAACTGCCACGACGGACGTCGGCGGCTATGTCTGTCGCCGTGCTAATAGCCCTGACGGCCGGCTGCACGACCATAATTTCCGGCAGCGCCGTCAAATCTGGCGGACCCGGCCCGCCGGCCGCGGATGTCGCGCTGCTGGACCCGGGGAATTACCCGCGCAGGCCCCGCCCGCCGCTAGGCACGGTAGCCAACGCGGACGCCGGGCGCGTGGTGGAAGCTCATCGGATGGCCAATAACGTGGTCGGCCCTTGGGAAGTGGACCCATCATTGGTCAACGGCCTGCTCGAGCAGGTCCACACAACGGCGTTGCCTGATGCCGCCTTCTTGACGGTGCTTTTCCCCGATTTGGCGCCCATCGCCGCCGCGCATCATTTTCTTTTGGGATTTAGCAGCGGGCGCTCATCGGTGTTGCCCTCGACCGTCTTGGATATCGCCGTGCTGCGCTTCGCCACCGCCGGCGACGCAGCGGCAGCGGCCACGGAGATGGCCGCCAAGAATCTGACTCTGCCTCGCGACGGCGTCGCGGCCACCGTGCTGCCGATCCCCCGCTACCCCTCCACCGCGGCCAACATGGCAGTGGTACGTCAGGGCTTTGAGGCTGAATCATTCACCGCACATGGGAATTACGCGTTCTACCTGTACGCGGGTTCCAAAGACAACCCCGGCGTAGTCGTCGACCTGATCACCAAGACGCTGGATCTGCAGCAGCCGCTGATCGACCATTTCCAAGCCACGCCGGCCGACCAATTCGCCTCCCTGCCCATGGATCCCACCGGTTTGCTGGCCCGTACCGTGCCGTCGGCCAAGCCCGATGTCAATCAGGCAGCCGTCTACGAGGCACACGCTGCGTTGCACTTCAGCGCCACGCCGACGGCCAGCCTGACCATGTTCAGCAAAGCAGGTGTGCAACTCATGTCGGCTGACAGAACGACCGTCCTTCAAGCGGTGGACCCCGCTGGGGCGTCCAAAGCGCTTGAGAGCATGTTGCTCACCCTTACACCGTGGGGCGACTACCAAGCAGTAAGCGGAATCAACGGGCTGCCCTCGGCGCATTGCTTTGCGCGGGGTCCCAAAGGCGACCAGGCCATCCCGCGCTTCATGTGCATCGCCGCCGCCGATCGTTATGCGTTCAAGGTCAGCAGCAATCAGGACGTTGATGCCCGCCAGGCGATCGCCTCCCAATACCTGATGCTGACCTCATGAGGAGACCGGTGCGTGTCTGGTTCGCCGCTGTTGGGGCTGCGCTGATGGTTGGCGGCTGCTCGACGACGATTACTGGTACCGCGGTCAAAGCCCCCGCCAGCGGCGGCGGCGACGGCGTCGATGTCGCGCTGCTTGACACCGGCAACTACCCGACCACCCCACGCGCTGGGCTCGGTGTTGCCGGCAGCGCCAGCGAAGGCGCCACGCTGGAAGCCCATCGCCTCGCTAGCAATGTCGTGGGTCCCTGGCAAGCAGACGCAACACTCACCGAAGCCGAACAGCTCAACACCATCGTGGTCAAGAGCTCTGATGCGCTAAATCAACTGCTGGGCAAACCGGTCGGGGACGGTACGGTAGGGCACCACTTCGTCATCGGGTTCACCAGTGCGCGACACAACGCCACCGGACGCTACCAAGGCCTGGCCAATTTCGTGTTGCGCTTCCCAAGTGCCGATGACGCCGCGGCTGCAGCCCGCGACATGGCGGCCAAAAGCGCGACCATGACACTGGGCGACAATCCGGTTGCCACGCAACCACTTGCGATTCCACGCTACCCAGGCAGCGCTG
>NZ_VTZN01000146.1 GCF_008370645.1 Mycobacterium simiae | reverse complement strand
GGAGGCGACGCTGGAGGTCATGCCGGTCAGCCGGTAGCCCTCGATCTCTTCAGCGAACATGCCGTAGCCCTGGACGATGAGTCCGGCGAACACTCCGGCGGCGCTGCCGCGCAACTGGGTGGGATCGATGCCGGCCCGCTCTAACGCCTCCCATGCCAGCTCCAACAGCATGCGGTGCTGCGGATCCATCGCCAGTGCTTCGCTGGGGGCAATACCGAAGAACGCGGGGTCAAAGTCGGCGACGCCGTCCACGAAACCGCCCGTGCTTGCATAGGACTTGTGGGGCGTATCGGGGTCCGGGTCGAAAAGTCCAGCCAAGTCCCACCCGCGGTCGGTCGGAAAGTCCGACATCACGTCACGACCATCGGCTACCATCCGCCACAGGCCTTCTGGGGAGTCGATTCCGCCCGGGAAGCGGCATGACATCCCGACAATCGCGATCGGCTCGCTCGCTCGCTCCAGCAGCGCGCGGTTGGTGCGCTTCAGGCGCTCAACCTGGACCAGCGCCTTGCGCAACGCTTCAGTTGCATGCTGGAGTTGATCAACCATTGCTAACCTCGCCTAACCTTGCCTAGCCCACTCGTCGTCTCTGACCGCCGGGTGCGGCTTTCGCCGAATCACAGATGTTGCTGCACGAAGCGGCTCGTCGTTCCTTCGACCAGCGTCGTTTTTCGACCGGCGTCGTGCTGCGCTCCGACCGAAGGTTGTCGCTGGTGAGTATCGCCAACTTGGGCAGGATTTCAAAACGTCGGATACTCCCAGCTATACGCGGACCAGCCGGGTGCCCCGGGCGCCAAGGTGGCCGACTGAACGGTGGACTCGGTTCTCGGTGCGCAGTGACGCTTCTTGCTTGGGTACACCGGGACCGTCGTCCCTGGCGTGACTTTACCCGCCCCGCCAGGGTCTAACAGCTAAACACCCACCCGGCGCCAGCCATCGGCGGCCCGCGCCACGCGGAGCAACTCCGCGCACAGCTCGCGCAGTTCGGTTGTGCCGGCGCCTTCGTTGAGCGCGGTGGCAACGTCCTCGGCTGCACATCGCACCTGATAGACCCGGTCGGAGAGGTCGGCCGCCTCGTCAGCCGATAACACCACCGCATCGGCGGGCAGGGTGGTCAGGGCCCCGGCATCGCCCCGAGTCATCATGGCTCGCTGCTCGTAGGCCCGCTGGCGACACGACTGTCGACAGTATTGTCGGCGACGACCCATTCCGGCATCGGTCACGTCACGCCCACACCACCGGCAGGGTCGAGGCCGGGCACGTCGACTAACGAGACTCACGCCTGCGAACATTAGTCTGCTGCGGACCGGGATCCCGGTATCATTAATGACCGCGTCGCGCACTGGGGCACAGCCCCGGGAACTACGCAGCCCGCGGCAGCGTTTGCTAGTGCGGAGACATTCAACGGATTCAGAGGAGTAGCGCCGATGGCTGATCGCGTCTTGAGAGGCAGTCGACTCGGGGCCGTGAGCTACGAGACTGACCGCAACCATGATCTGGCACCGCGTCAGATCGCACGGTACCGGACCGACAACGGCGAGGAGTTCGAAGTTCCGTTCGCCGACGACGCCGAGATTCCCGGCACCTGGCTGTGCCGCAACGGCATGGAAGGCACCCTCATCGAGGGTGACCTGCCCGAGCCGAAGAAGGTCAAGCCACCGCGTACGCACTGGGACATGCTGCTTGAGCGTCGCTCGGTCGAGGAACTCGAGGAGCTGCTCAAGGAGCGTCTCGAGCTCATTCGGTCGCGTCGGCGCGGTTGATTCGGGCGCCGGCTCGTTAGGCGCGGCTAGCTCGCGCGTGGTCACCTTTACCGGCAAGTCGGCCCTTGACGCCCCATCGCGTGACTTTGAACAGCGCCTCGCGGATGTTGGATCCACTCATTTTCGATACGCCGATCTCGCGCTCGGTGAAGGTGATCGGAACTTCGACGACCACGAACCCGCTGTTGACCGTTCGCCACGTCATTTCGATCTGGAAGCAATAGCCCTTCGAGTCGACGCCGGCGAGATCGATCGTTTCAAGCACTTCACGACGGTATGCGCGATAGCCAGCGGTGATGTCGTGCACCCCGATACCCAGCGCGAGTCGTGAGTAGGTGTTGGCCGTCTTCGACAGGGCCAGGCGCCGCCACGGCCAGTTGCGTACCGTCCCCCCCGGAACGTAGCGCGAACCGATGGCCAGATCAGCTCCGGCATCGACGGCATCGAGCAGGCGATTCAACTGCTCAGGAGCGTGGCTGCCGTCGGCGTCCATCTCGACAAGCACCAGGTACTCGCGACTCAGGCCCCAGGCGAACCCTTCCAGATAGGCTGCACCCAGGCCGTTCTTGACAGTGCGATGCAAGACATGAGTGCGGCTGGAATCGGTCTGAGTCAGCTCGTCCGCAAGTTGGCCGGTGCCGTCGGGACTGTTGTCGTCGACGATGAGCAGGTCCACCTGGGGGCATGCATCCCTCAGCCGCCGGTGGATCAGCGGAAGGTTCTCCCGTTCGTTGTAGGTGGGGATGATCACTAGCGTGCGCTGGCTGGGACGAATGCCCGGAACTTCAGGCGCAGGTTGGCCGGTGGTCATGTAGCTCCTTTGTCTCGCCCCGACTCAGGTACGTGATGGCTGACCGCGTCGGGCAGTGGGTCTTTGGCAGTCTCCGCCTTGCACCCGGACTCGTTCGGCAGCGCCGCCCCCGAGTCATCAGATGCCCCCGAGCGCCCGTCCGAGTCGTCAGCACTCCGGAGTCCGGACCGCCGACGCGTCGGACGCGGGAACCACCCTAAGAACCAACCATTGTGCCGCATCGCGACAACAATGACCGCGGCAGCTGCCCCGGCTAGGATCCACTGCAGGATCGGACCCCAGCGAGTTGCGGGCGTCAGCCCGGTCTTGAGGCGTACCTGGGTGTCCAGATAGGCAGGTTCGAAAAAGTCCGTACGAACCAGCTCGCCGCCGTCTGGGGCTATCACCGCGCTGATCCCGGTGGTGCCGGCGACCAGAACGTATCGGTCGTGTTCGACGGCGCGTAGCTTGGCGAATGCCAGTTGCTGTTCACTCATGGCCTTGGTGAAGGTGGCGTTGTTGCTGGGCACGGTTAGCAGCTGCGCGCCGTTGCGGACGGCTTTTCGCGGGGCGCGGTCGAAGATCACTTCCCAACAGGTGGACACCCCGACCGGTACACCCGCGATACGTACCACACCGGAGCTGGCGCGGGGCACGAAGTTACCGGCCCGGCTGGCGTAGCCGGAAAGGTGCCGGAAAAGCCACGGCATCGGCAGGTATTCGCCGAACGGCTGCACGATTTCCTTGTCGTGGCGATCAGCCGGTCCGGTGCCTGGATTCCAGACGATCACCGTGTTGGTTAATTCCGGGTTCTGCAAGTTCCCTGGAAGGTCTAGCACGGTGCCGACCAGAATTGGCGCACCGATCGCCGCGGCCGCCTGCGAAATCTGCTGAGCAGCGTCGGGGTTGAGCAGCGGGTCGATGTCCGAGGAGTCCTCCGGCCAGACGACGAAATGTGGTTGCGGGGCACTGCCGGCGCGGACATCCTCGGCCAGTCGCAGCGTCTCCCGCACGTGGTTGTCGAGCACCGCTCGACGTTGCGCATTGAAATCCAGACCCAGCCGAGGGACATTGCCCTGAACGACCGCGACGGTGACCGTGGGTTCGTTGCCCGCCCCCGCGCCCGCATGACGTACCTGCGGCCAGACCATGGCAGCGGCGAATAGCACCAGGCAGATGCATATTCCGGGGAGCAGCACCGCCGGCGGCTTGGTGTCGGACCTGTGGGAAGCAGACTTGTCGGTCCACCACTGCTGGATCTCCAACGCGATTGCCGTCAAGCTACATCCCACCAGCACAACTCCTGCCGAGAGCAGTGCGACTCCGCCGAGTTGAACCAAAGGCAACAGGGGACCGTCAGCTTGTCCGAACGCCACCGACCCCCACGGGAATCCGCCGAAGGGAATGATCGCCTTCAACCATTCCTGCGCTGCCCACATCAGGGCAAACCAGATTGGCCAGCCGGGCAGCCGGCGTACCACGACGGCGAACAGGCCGAAGAGACCGGGAAACGTCGCAGAGAGCGTAGCCAGCACCAACCATGGCATGGGCCCCACCAGCGAGCCGATCCACGGCAGCAACGGCACGTAGAACGCCACACCGAAGAGGAAGCCGTAGCCCAGCCCACCCAGCGGGGTGGTGCCAGGCTGCATGAGCACCCAGGCCAGCAGTGCGAGCGCGACGATAGCCGCCCACCACCAATTGGTCGGCGGGAAGCTGGCGTACATCAGCGCTCCGGCTCCGACGGCGACCACCAGTCTCAGTAACCGCGGCTGCAGCGCAGCCCATAGGGCGGGGAGCCGCCGGCGTACGGCGGCACCGAGCCCGGCCGCGACACCTGGACCGGCAGCCGGATCGTTGGCAGGTTCACTGAGCGCCGCCGAGTCGGCCTGCGGTTCGGGAGCGATGTCGGTGGACTCGGCTTTGGGGTCCACCGCGTCAATGAGGGCACGCCGTCTCTTGCGATCCAGCCAATGCCTAGCCATAGATGACCGCACCCCGATGCACGGTTTGGCGGCAACGTGGCAACGCATCGTATGGACCCAGCCGCGGCAGCGCGGGCACCCCGGATCGCGGATCGGTCGACCAGCGCTGGACGGCATGGCGCGGTGCACTGAGGTGCAAGGTGTCGGTATCCCACACGGCATAGGAGGCCGGCGCACCCGGGACGAGCGTGCCGGTCTTGTGGTCGCGGACGCCGCCGGCCCGCCAGCCTCCGCGCGTCGCCGCAGCGAACGCCGCCCGCGCCGACACCGCGCTGCCCGGCGTGTGGTGATTGACCGCGGCGCGCACCGTCTGCCACGGCTCGAAGCCGGTCACAGGCGCATCGGAACCGAGGGCGAGGGGCACGCCTTGGGATGCTAACAGCGCGAGCGGGTTGAGCCGGCTACCTCGGTCGCGTCCAAGACGTTGGGCGTACATGCCGTTGGCGCCGCCCCATCGGGCGTCGAAGTTGGGCTGCACGCTGGCGATGACTCCCCAGGCACCCAGCTTGGCCGCCTGCTCGGCGGTGACCATTTCCATGTGCTCTAGGCGGTGACCGCACCGCGCAACGGCGACTACTCCGAGGTCTGCCACGACGCGTTCGAAAGCTGCTACTACCGCCGACACCGCGGCGTCGCCGATGACGTGAAACCCGGCGGTCACTTCCGCCTCAGTACATGCCCGCAGGTGCGCTTCGATAGCGTCGGGGCTGAGGTAGCAAGTGCCGGTATGGGTGGGCGCGTCGGAGTAGGGCTCGTGCAACCAGGCGGTGTGCGATCCAAGGGCCCCGTCGACAAAGAGGTCACCGGCCAACCCGTGTGCGCCGGTCTGCTCGATAAGCGCTCGGGCTTGAGGAGATGTGGTTACCGCCTCACCCCAATAGCCGATGACCTCCACGCCGTGGTCGAGTGCGTGCAGCTGCAGCCAGTCGTCGAGGCCACCGATTTCGGGGCCGGCACATTCGTGCACCGCGACGATGCCGCAGGCAGCCAGCGCCTGTAGCGCCGCCACCCTGGCTTCGGCGAGCTGCGCTTCGGTCAGCAAGTCGCGAGCAGCGGTTCGGACCCGGTGGTGCGCGTCGCCGGTCAGCGGCTGCTGTGGCGCGAACCCGGCGGCGGCCGGCAATTCGGGCAGCAGCCGCCGCAGACCCGACGAGGCCAGCGCCGAGTGCACGTCCACCCGGGCAAGGTAAGCGGGCCGGTCGCCGACCACGGCGTCCAGCTCCGCGGTGCTGGGCTCTGTCTTTTCCGGCCAGGCCGACTCATCCCAGCCGTGACCCCACACCGGCTGACCTGGGTGAGCCGCCGCATAGTCGGCCACCATCTGCAGACATTCCGCACGAGAGCGTGCAGTTCGCAAATCCAGCCCGCTGATCGTGAGACCGGTCGCGCTCAGGTGGATGTGGCTGTCCACGAAGCCGGGCGCGACGAAAGCGCCGTCGAGATCCGCCACGTCGGCGTCGGGAAACTGGTTGCGGCCGACATCGTCGCTGCCCAGCCATGCGACGACGTCGCCGCGCACTGCCATGGCGGTAGCGTCCGGGTGGGTGTGGCTGTACACCCGGCCGTTGACCATCAGCCTGGTGGGAATCTGCGTCACAGCGCAAAAGTACGTTGGTCCGACGGCATGTCAGAGCGAACCTGGCGACGCTGCGGGACGCGCCGGGGTTTCGCGCCCTGTGTCGAACGCAACGGGCGGCAATGTCGGAGGGTCTCCGTCAATCACGTCGATGACCTCGCCGTCGATGAAGTCACGATCGTCGGGGCTCTCGCGGCGATTGAACGCGCCTGCGAAGGTGGCCGCCGTCGCTGCCGTCAGCGGTACCCGCCGCAGGAAACCCCGCACCGCCAACGCGGTCAAACCGGGGCGGGCGGCGGCCCGTATCGGCGGCGCCAGCAGCAACAGCCCCGCCGCTGTGGTGACCAGGCCGGGAACCAGCACCAAGCCGGTGGCCAGGGCGACCAGCGCACCGTCGCTGAGCGCACTGTGGGGTTCCCGCCGGCCCGACTTCCAGTGCAGGAGCTGACGGCTAAGCTGCCAGCCGCCCATTGGAGCCCAAAGGACCAGCCCTAGCACGAACGTGGCCAGCAATACCACCAGCGTCCAACCAAACCCGATCGTCGCCGCCAGCCCGATGGCGGCCATCAGTTCGACAACGGCGTAGATAAGGAGCATTCGACGTAGCATGTGACGCCAACGTCTGCGAGAAGCGCCGGAGTTCCGCGTCCGGTCGCGGCTCGGCCGCAGTTCGATGACACGATGACGACGATTGAAATCGATTGAAATCGACACGCCGCCGAACCCATCGATGCGCTACTGGGTATTCCGGTGGAGGAGGCTGTGCCCATTGCAGCGCCGCGGACCGGCCAAACATGCCGGCTCCCAATTAGGCCGAGGCTTCGGAAGCGAATCAGGAGTCGGCCGACCATCTAATATTTCGTTACTTAGGGCCAGCAAGCCGGCAATCAGGACCAGTGGGGAGACGACCATGCGTGCTGGGCGCATCAGCGCGAGCGCTGCTGTTGCTTCTATCGGCATAGCAGCCGTGGCGAGCTTTGCACCCAGTGGGGCTTACGCCGAACCGTTCAGCCCCGCCGAACAGGAGATTGTCCAGTTGCTCCCCGCTGGCTATAAGGCCAGCTCGTGCACGCGCGCCACGAATCCTTTTCCGGACTCGATCGCTAGCCTGGACTGCACCGATGACACCAATTCCGACACCCCGGACTACGCTCGCTTCACGCTCTACAACAATGTGGACGCGCTGACAGCCGACTTCTTTTCGACCGCCAAGAGCATGGCGGTGTCATCGTGTCCGGGGGGTAACGCCTCGCCGGGCGCCTGGAATTACGCGTCGAACCCCGACCGGCCGGGCGGCAAGATCGTGTGCGGCAGCGTCGAGGACCGGGCTGACCTGGCCTGGACCCGCGAGGCTCAACTACTACTGGCCACGGTCAACGGCGGGTCTGCTCTCAATGATCTGTACCGGTGGTGGGAGCGCTATGGCGGTTCGGCCGGGTCTTGAGCCGGGTCACTAGGTCCTGCCCGCTCGTAAGGATTGGGCGGGTTGCGGGAATAGAGACTGCGGAATCCCTTACCCGTCGGCAGTGGCTAGCTGTGGGCCACCCTGAGCTCGAGTCCGACATTGTTTTCCATACCGCCCCGCAGCTTGCTGACGAAGCTGAAGACCTTGCCTAAGATTCCGTACCGTTTGCCGATCGCGTCGTAGACGGCGCCGGTCTGCGACTTGTCGAGGATGGACGCGGTGCCCTCGACAGCTTCGCTCTTTGGGCGACCACGCATGTCACAGATGGCCATCGTCACCCGCGGGGTGTTGCGGATTCGCTTGAGCTTCCACGACTTTCCCTCGGTGATGACCAGCAACCGATCGCCGTCGGCGGCGGCCCAGATCGGCGTCGGCTTGGGCCGGCCGTCCTTCGTGAACGTGGTCAGCAGGATGTATTGCGCCTTAGTGAGATCGGCGAAATTTGGGGTCACGGGTGCCAACCTACCCCGTGAGCAGACACAGAATCGCACGCGAACGGCCCGCGCAGTGCGATTCTGTGTCTGCTCGGCAAGCTCAGCCCTCCAGATAGCCTTCGGTTTCCAAGAGCACCTGGCGCAGGCCGTCGAGCGTGTCCGATCCGGGGTCGGCCCACAAGCCGCGCCCGGCTGCTTCCAGCAGGCGTTCGGCCATGCCATGCAGCGCCCACGGGTTTGACTCAGCCATGAACTTTCGGTTCTCCGGGTCAAGCACATAGGACTCGGTGAGCTGTTCGTACATCCAGTCGGCCATCACCCCCGCAGTGGCGTCGTAGCCGAACAAATAATCGACGGTGGCGGCCATCTCGAAGGCGCCCTTGTAGCCGTGGCGGCGCATCGCGGCCATCCAGCGGGGGTTGACCACCCGTGCCCGAAACACTCGGGTGGTCTCCTCCGACAGCGTGCGAGTGCGGATCGCGTCCGGCCGGGTGTTGTCGCCGATATACGCGGCTGGCGCCTGACCGGTCAACGCCCGCACGGTGGCCACCATGCCACCGTGGTACTGGAAGTAATCGTCGGAGTCGGCGATGTCGTGTTCGCGGGTGTCGGTGTTCTTGGCCGCCACGGCGATGCGCCGGTATTGCCGGTTCATGTCATCGGTGGCGGGCCGACCATCCAGGTCACGTCCGTAGGCGAATCCGCCCCAGGCGGTGTACACCTGCGCCAGGTCGGCGTCGTCGCGCCAGTTCCGGCTGTCGATCAGCTGCAACAATCCTGCGCCATAGGTACCCGGTTTGGATCCGAAGATCCTTGTGGTAGAACGCCGTTCGTCGCCGTGCTGGGCAAGGTCAGCCTGGGCGTGGGCTCGCACATAGTTTTGGTCGGGAGACTCGTCGAGACCGGCCACTAGACGCACCGCATCGTCAAGCATGGTGACGACATGCGGGAAGGCGTCGCGGAAGAAACCGGAAATTCGTACTGCGACGTCGATGCGCGGCCGGCCTAGCTCGGCCAGCGGGATCGGTGCCAAGTCGACGACCCGCCGGGAGGCTTCGTCCCAGACCGGCCGAACGCCCAGCAGAGCAAGCACTTCGGCAATATCGTCGCCGCCGGTGCGCATCGCCGAGGTGCCCCACACTGACAGGCCAACCGACTGCGGCCATCGACCGTAGTCATCGCGGTATCGGGTCAGCAGTGAATCGGCGAGTGCCACGCCGGCTTCCCACGCCAGCCGGGAGGGTACCGCTTTGGGGTCGACGGAGTAGAAGTTGCGCCCGGTCGGTAGCACGTTGACAAGTCCGCGCAGTGGCGACCCCGACGGCCCGGCCTGGATGAACCGGCCATCCAAAGCCCTTAATACTTGGTTGATTTCGGAGTCGGTACCGGCCAGCCGTGGTACCACCTCGGTGGTGGCGAACCGTAGCACCGCTGCAACGTCGGGTTGGGCGGTAAGTCTGTCGACCGCATCGGAATTCCACCCGGTGGCCTGCAACGCCGCGAGTAACTCGCGAGCGGTGGCCTCGGCTTGGTCAACCGATGACCGTTCGTCGGTGCCGTCTTCGGACAGCCCGAGCGCCTGACGCAAGCCGGGCAGCGCATGCTTGCCGGCGAACAGCTGACGGGCGCGCAAGATGGCCAGCACCAAGTCGAGTTCGGTCTCCCCCGTTGGTTTTTGCCCGAGTATGTGCAAGCCGTCGCGGATCTGCACGTCCTTGATCTCGCACAGCCAGCCGTCGACGTGCAGCAGCATGTCGTCGAACGAGTCTTCAGCCGGCCGCTCGGTCAGTCCTAGGTCGTGATCCATCTTGGCGGCCCGGATCAGCGTCCAGATTTGCTGGCGGATGGCCGGCAGCTTGGCCGGATCCAACGCGGCCACATTGGCGTGCTCGTCGAGCAACTGCTCCAGACGCGCGACATCGCCGTAGGTTTCGGCCCGGGCCATGGGTGGGATCAGGTGGTCGACCAGCACCGCGTGGGCTCGCCGCTTGGCCTGGGTGCCCTCGCCCGGGTCGTTGACCAGGAACGGGTAGATCAGCGGCAAGTTGCCTAACGCAGCGTCGGATCCGCAGGCTGCCGACATGCCTAACGTCTTGCCCGGCAGCCACTCCAGGTTGCCGTGCTTGCCCAGATGGACCACGGCATGGGCTTTGAATCCGGTGTCCAGCCAACGGTAGGCGGCCAGATAGTGGTGGCTGGGCGGCAGGTCGGGGTCGTGATAGATCGCCACCGGGTTTTCGCCGAAGCCGCGCGGCGGCTGGACCATGAGCACCAGGTTGCCCGATTGTATTGCGGCGATGACGATTTCGCCTTCAGGATCGTTGCTACGGTCGACGAAGAGGTCACCAGGCGGCGGCCCCCAGTGCTGGGTGACCGCGTCGGCCAGACCGGTAGGCACGGTAGCAAACCAGTTTCGATAGTCCTTGGCGGACACCCGGATGGGATTGCCGGCCAGCTGGCCCTCGGTGAGCCAGTCGGGGTCTTGGCCGCCGCGTTCGATCAGGGCGTGCATGAGAGCGTCACCGTCATCGGAGTCGACACCCGGCACATCGCCCACCTGGTAACCGCGGTCACGCATTACCCGCAGCAGAGCGACCGCGCTGGCCGGGGTGTCCAGGCCGACCGCGTTGCCGATGCGGGCATGCTTGGTCGGGTAGGCCGAGAAGACCAACGCCACCCGCTTGTCGGCGGGTGCGACGTGCCGCAACCGGGCGTGTCGGACCGCCAGACCGGCCACTCGTGCACAGCGCTCGGGGTCAGCGACGTAAGAGATCAAGCCGTCGTCGTCGATCTCCTTGAACGAGAACGGAACTGTGATAATGCGCCCGTCAAACTCGGGCACGGCAACCTGAGTGGCGACGTCGAGCGGGCTCAGTCCGTCATCGTTATCGCGCCACTGATCGCGGCAGCTGGTGAGACACAAGCCTTGCAGGATCGGAATATCCAGGGCCGCTAGGTGTTCGACATTCCAGCTGTCGTCGTCGCCGCCAGCGGACGCAGTGGCCGGCTTGACTCCCCCGGCGGCCAAGACGGTAACCACCATCGCGTCAGCGTCACCGAGCGCGTGCAGCAGCTCCGGCTCGGCGGTGCGCAGCGACGCGCAGTAGACGGGCAGCGGCCGCCCGCCGGCGTGTTCGATCGCCCGGCACAGCGCCTCGACGTAGGCGGTATTGCCGGCCAGGTGCTGCGCGCGGTAGTACAGCACCGCGATGGTGGGGCCATCGGTGTTTTCGGTCTGCGGTAACACCAGTTCACCCCAGGTCGGGGTTTGCACCGGCGCGGTGAATCCGAAGCCGGTCATCAACACGGTGTCGCACAGGAAGGCGTGCAACTGGCGCAGGTTGTCCACCCCGCCGTGCGCCAGGTAGATGTGCGTTTGCACCGCAATGCCCGCCGCGAGTGTGGAACGGCCAGTCAGTTCGGCATCGGCGGCTTGCTCACCGCTGACCAGCACCGTCGGCACACCACTGCGGATGACAGTGTCGATACCGTCTGGCCAGGCGCGGTAGCCACCGAGGATCCGCACCACCGCGATCGAGGCGCGCTCGAGCAGCTCAGGCAGCTCGGCATCGGATAGCCGTGACGGGTTGGCCCACCGGTAGTTTTTGCCGCTGGAACGCGCGCTGATCAAGTCGGTGTCGGACGTTGACAACAGCAGGACGGTCGGCTCAATCACCCACCATTCGTACCGCAGTGCCGGCGCACCGCCAATTTGTGGGTAACGAGGCCGGTTGTATCTGTCGCCGAAAACGACGGCAGGTCAGCTGTGCGATCGCCATATGCGAGTCACGAATCCTTCACCATTGCCTCGACACCGTGACGACAATTGGCTAAACTGCGCTCCTTCTTCTGGCAAATTCCGGTTTGTCTCGCACATGCGCAGCCGATATTCCATGCGCGGCGGACCCTCGACGAGCAGGTCAGCGGCGACCCGCAGCCAGTGTCTCTGCGGCACAAGCTGCTTCGTCCGATGTCGGCCTGACGGCCGGGTCGAGTACACGCAGGTCGAGGCGCGGTGCTCACTAGGAGATCCCGGCATGTATCGAATCCAATTCACACGCGAGTTGCGTGTTTTCTCAGATCTGCCCGGCGCCAACAAAGTACACTTTCGTGCCGAAATAGACCGTATGCGTATCCGTATCCGTCAACGCATTTAGGAGAACGAGTGACTTTCTTGGTGGCAACGCCAGAATTCATGGAGGTGGCAGCCAAGGATCTGGCGGCGGTCGGTTCGGCAATCGCTGAAGCCGCTGCAGCGGCGGCGGTACCGACCATGCAGTTGGCCCCGGCCGCTGTCGATGAGGTGTCGGTGGCGATCGCGGCGCTGTTTCGGCAACACGCGCACAGCTATCAGGCCGTGGCTGCCCAGGCCGAGCATTTTCGCGCCCAGTTCGTTAACACTTTGGTGGTCGGCACGCAGGCTTATTCCGCTGCCGAATCTGCCAACGCGCAGCAGGCTTTGCTGAGTGTGATCAACACGCCCACGCAAGTGCTGTTGGGGCGCCCGCTCATCGGTAACGGCGCCAACGGCGCCCCGGGAACAGGACAGCACGGCGGGGCTGGCGGCATCTTGATCGGCAACGGTGGGGCCGGTGGGTCGGGCACGGACGGCGTCAACGGCGGGCCGGGGGGTAACGGCGGTGCCGCCGGGCTGCTGTTCGGCTCCCCCGGCACCGGCGGAGCCGGCGGAGCCGCTACCGGTCCCGGCGGCGTTGGGGGCACCGGCGGGCAAGGCGGGATGGCTGGCTTGCTGAGCCCAGGCGGGGTTGGCGGTGCCGGCGGCATCAGCAATGGCGGAATAGCCGGTGGAGCCGGCGGAGCCGGCGGCCTTGGGCTGTTCGGCGACGGCGGCATGGGTGGCATTGGAGGGCGGGCCCTTACCGGCGATGGTGGGCCTGGTGGAGCCGGCGCGGCGAGTCTGCTCTTCGGCAATGGCGGGGCCGGCGGATTAGGCGGGCACTCTGTCGTGGCGAATGGCGGGGTTGGTGGAGCAGGCGGCGCGGGCGGCGCACTCTTCGGCGACGGCGGCGCGGGCGGTGTCGGCGGAAACGGGGCTCCCCTACCCGGCATCGCCGGCGGAGCGGGCGGCGCGGGAGGCGCAGCGGGTGTGTTGTTCGGCGACGGCGGCGTCGGCGGCGCTGGCGGGGTCGCCGGCGGGGACGGCGGGGACGGCGGGGACGGCGGGAAGGGCGCCGCACTTTTCGGCGCGGGCGGCGCCGGCGGCGACGGCGGCGCCAGTTTCGTCAATGGCGGCGCCGGCGGCAACGGCGGGCGCGCTGGAGTGTTGGGCGGCTCTGGTGGCGCCGGCGGGCAAGGCGGCTTCGCCCAAGGCGTAGGTGGCGGCGCGGGCGGGACGGGCGGAGCAGGGGCCAACGCGGGCCTGCTCTTTGGCGACGGCGGGGTGGGCGGCTCCGGTGGTGCCTCCCCCGATGGCTCCGGCGGCACCGGGGGTAAAGGCGGCAATGGCGCCGGTTTCTTCGGAAACGGCGGCCACGGGGGCGACGGCGGGCCTGGCGCCGGCAAAGTCGGCCTAGCAGGAGGAGCTGGGGGCGCGGGCGGTAACGGCGGCGTGTTCTACGGCAATGGCGGAACCGGCGGCACCGGCGGGGG
>NZ_VTZN01000145.1 GCF_008370645.1 Mycobacterium simiae | reverse complement strand
CTGCGCCAGCGCGAGCAGCCGCTCGGCCTCGTCGGGATCGGAATTGGCCAGGCTGCGGTAGCGCAGTTCACGGTGGCGGTAATCGGCAAGCGACAGCCGGGGGCGGTGGGAATCGAGCAGGAAGGGTGGCTTACCGGCGGCACGCAGCACCGGATCGTATCTGATCAACGGCCAGTGCCCGCTGGCCACTGCACGGTATTGCTGGTCCAGGCCGTTACGCAGCTCGAACCCGTGAGCGATGCAATGGCTGTAGGCGATCACCAGTGACGGCCCGTCGTAGGACTCGGCCTCCCGGATGGCCAGCAGCGTCTGCTGCGGATCGGCGCCCATGGCGACGCGTGCCACGTAGCCGTTCCCGTACGAAATAGCCTGCAGTGCAAGATCTTTACGTGGTACTGTCTTGCCTCCGGCGGCGAACTTGGCCACCGCGCCCAGCGGGGTGCTTTTGGACATCTGCCCGCCGGTGTTGGAGTACACCTCGGTGTCGAGCACCAGCACGTTGACGTTGTGCCCGCTGGCCAGCACGTGGTCCAGCCCGCCGGCGCCGATGTCGTAGGCCCAGCCGTCTCCGCCGACAATCCACACGCTGCGACGAACCAGATGATCAAGGACGCTGCGCAATTCGTCTGCAATGCCCGGCGGCAGCCGATCCAGCCGGCTGGCCAGTTCGGCGATCCGCTGGCGTTGGGCGTGCAGCTCTGATTCCCGCTGTTGCGGGGCAGCCAGGATGGCGTCAACCAGGTCGGCGCCCAGGACTTCGCGCTGTTCGGCCAGTCGTTGGCGGGCTTGCTGCAGGTGGGTATCGGCGGCCAGCCGCATGCCCAGACCGAACTCGGCGTTGTCTTCGAACAGCGAATTCGACCAGGCGGGGCCGCGGCCCTCGGCGTTGGTGGTCCAGGGTGTGGTGGGCAGGTTGCCGCCGTAGATCGACGAGCAGCCGGTGGCGTTGGCGATCATCAACCGGTCGCCGAACAGCTGCGAGAGCAGCTTCAGGTACGGGGTTTCCCCGCAACCGGCGCAGGCGCCGGGGAATTCGAACAGCGGCGCCAGGAACTGTGCGCCGCGCACCGTGCCGAAGTCGACCATCGAACGGTTTGCCACCGGCAGCGTTTCGAAGAACGCGATATTCTCGCGTGCTTCGGCAACCAGCGGTTCGCGTGGCGCCAGGTTGATCGCCTTGGTAATCGGAGTGCCGGGGACCACCGCCGGGCAGGCTTCCACACACAGATTGCATCCGGTGCAGTCCTCGGTATACACCTGCAGCGTGTAGCGGGTGTCGGGCAGGCCGACCGTGTTCAGCGGCGCCGAGGGGAACGATGCCGGCGCATCACGCAGCTGCTCCTGCGGGTAGAACGTGGTCCGAATAACGCTGTGCGGGCACACGAATGCGCAATTGCCGCACTGGATGCAGGTGTCCGGATCCCACACCGCGACCAGCTCGGAGATGTTGCGTTTCTCGTAGGCGGCGGTGCCGCTGGGGTAGCTGCCGTCGACCGGAAGGGCGCTGACCGGCAAGGCATCGCCGCGCCCGGCGATCATTTCCGCGGTCACGGCTCGCACGAAATCCGGGGCGTCGGGGGGAACCGGCGGCTCGAGCCCGCGGGTGCAGGTGGCGGTGCCCGGAACCGCAACCTGGTGCAGGCCGGCCAGGGCGCGATCGACCGCGTCGAGCTCGCGGGCCACCACGTCCGCTCCTTGCCCGGCATAGGTTTTGGCGACGCTGTCTTTGATCTTGGCGATCGCGGTGTCGACGGGCAGCACATTCGCGATGGCGAAGAAGCAGGTCTGCAGCACGATGTTGATCCGCCCGGCTAGCCCGACCTCGCGCGCGATGTTGCCGGCGTCGACGACATAGAGCCGGATGTGTTTGTCGATGATCTGCTGTTGCACCGGGCCGGGCAGGCTGTCCCAGACCCGCTCGGGCGGACGGGAACTGTTGAGCAACAGCGCCGCACCTTCGGCAGCGCGGCCCAGCACGTCGACCGTGTTCAGGAACCGTTGGTGGTGGCAGCCGACGAAGCCGGCCCGCTGCACCAGATACGGCGCCCGAATCGGCTCCGGGCCGAACCGCAGATGCGAAACCGTCTGCGAACCGGACTTTTTGGAGTCGTAGACGAAGTAGCCCTGCGCGTAGATGTTCTCCTCGCCGCCGAGGATCTTGATGGTGTTCTTGTTGGCGCCCACCGTGCCGTCCGAGCCAATGCCGAAGAACACCGCACTGGTGACGGCGGGGGATTCGATGTCGAATTCCGCGTCGTAGTCGATGCTGGTGCCGCTGACGTCGTCGTCGATGCCGACGGTGAAGCGGGTGCGTGGCCGCTCGCGGTCCAGCTCGTCGAACACGCCGGCGACCATGCCGGGCGTGAATTCCTTGGACGACAATCCGTAGCGTCCGCCGCAGACCAGCGGCAGCCAGGAGCGCTCACCGCTGGTATAGGCCTGCGCCAGGGCGGCAACGACATCCAAATACAGTGGCTCGCCCAGGGATCCGGGTTCCTTGGTGCGGTCCAGCACCGCTATTGCGCGGACCGTCGGCGGCAGCGCCGTCAGCAGCGCTTGGGCCGGAAACGGCCGGTACAACCGGATGAGGATCACCCCGACCCGCTCGCCGCGCGCGTTGAGAGCGGACACGGTTTCGGTCGCGGTCTGGGCGCCCGAACCTATCAGCACCACAACCCGCTCGGCCTGCGGGTGCCCGGTGTAGTCGACGATGTGCAGCGGGCGTCCGGTGCGCCGGGCGAGCTCGTCCATGAGATGCTCGACTACCTCGGGCGCCCGGGCGTAGAACGGGTTGACGGTTTCGCGGGCTTGAAAATACGTATCGGGATTTTGGGCGGTGCCGCGCACGAACGGCCGCTCGGGCGACAAAGCACGGCCGCGATGGGCCAGGATCAACTGCTGCGGGACCAGGGCGCGCAGGTCGTCGTCGCTGAGTACCTCAATGGTGTTGAGCTCGTGGGAGGTGCGAAAACCGTCGAAGAAGTGCACGAATGGCACTCGGGTGCGCAGCGTGGCCGCCTGGGCGATCAGGGCCAGGTCATGCGCCTCCTGCACCGAGGCCGACCCCAGCAGCGCAAACCCGGTCTGCCGCACCGCCATCACGTCCTGGTGATCGCCGAAGATCGAGAGGCCCTGGGCGGCAAGGGATCGCGCTGCGACATGGATCACCGCCGCGGTCAGCTCGCCGGCGATCTTGTACATGTTGGGGATCATCAGCAGCAGGCCCTGGGACGCGGTGAACGTCGTCGCCAACGCGCCACCCTGCAGGGCGCCGTGCAGCGCGCCTGCTGCCCCGCCCTCGCTTTGCATCTCAATGACTTTCGGCACCGTGCCGTAGACGTTGGGCCGGTGCTGGTTCGACCAGGCATCGGCCAGCTCGGCCATGGGCGAGGACGGGGTGATCGGGTAGATGCAGCACACCTCGTTGAGCCGGTAGGCCACCGAGGCCGCCGCCTCATTGCCGTCGACCGTGATGCGGGTCATCGCGGCTCCGGAATCATCTCGATGGCGTGCACCGGACATTGCTCGTAGCAGGTCGCGCAACCGGTGCAGCGGGCGTAGTCGAAGCGGTAGCGATGACCGGGGCCCAGCTTGATCACCGCGTCCTCCGGGCAGGCGCCCAAACAGCCGTCGCACTCGAAGCAGTTACCGCAGGACAGGCACCGGCCGGCCTCGAACGTCGCAGCCTCGGCTGAGAGGCCGCCGACGACTTCATCGAACCCGGTAACCCGTTGTTCGGCCGGAAGTTCGGGTTGGCGGCGTCGGCCCGCGTCGCCGAAGTACCACAGATGCAGCGCGTCGAAATCGGCGACCGGATGCTTAGCCGGGCGCTCTCCGGAAGCACCGCGCAGCCACGCGTCGATATAGTAGGCCGCCTTCTTGCCGTGCCCGACCCCAACCGTAACGGTGCGTTCGCAGGGCACCATGTCACCGCCGGCGAACACGCCGGCGCAGCCGGTCATCAAGGTACGGGAGACCCGGACGCTGCCGTCGCGGTCGAACTCCACCCCGGGCAGCGACCGCATGAACGCCGATTCGGTTTCTTGTCCCAGCGCCATGATGACGGTGTCGGCGGCCAGCGTCTCGAACCGCCCGGTCGGGCGGGGCCGTCCCGAGTCGTCCAGCGCCATCAGCTCGACTTGCAGCTCGGGGCCGTCGAAGGCGGTGATGGTGCGCAACCAGTTGATTCGCACCCCTTCCCGTTCGGCCTCATGGACTTCTTGTTGGTGGGCGGGCATTTGAGCTGCGGTACGCCGGTAGATGATTACGGTGTCGTCGGCGCCCAGGCGGCGGGCGACGCGGGCGGCGTCCATGGCGGTGTCGCCGCCGCCGTAAACGGCGACGTGGTGGCCGAGGTCGGGCTTTTCGCCGGCGGCGACCGCGCGCAGAAACGACACCGCGTCCAGCATGGATCCCGCGTCGCGAGAGGGGATGTCGACGCGCTTGGCCAGATGCGCACCGACTGCGACGAACACCGCGTCAAAATTGCCGGCTGCGCGTTCGGCACCGAGATCTTCGACGCGATGTCCGGGTGTCAGCGCCACGCCGAGCGCGGCGATGCGTTCGATTTCGGCGTCCAGCACGTCGCGGGGCAGCCGGTAGTTCGGGATGCCGTAGCGCATCATCCCGCCTGGCGCGGCGCCGGCGTCACGGACTTCCACGTGGTGGCCCAGCCGGGTCAGGTGGTAGGCGGCCGCCAGCCCGCTGGGGCCAGCGCCGACGACGAGCACCCGCTTGCCGGTCGGTTGCGGTGCCGGCTCGAACCACCATCCTTGGTCGCGGGCGGTGTCGCCGAGGAACCGCTCCACCGCATGAATCGAGACGGCGGCATCCAGATGGGCTCTGTTGCAAACTGATTCGCACGGGTGGTAGCAGACCCGGCCGTGGATGGCGGCGAACGGGTTGGCGGTGACCAGTTGACGCCAGGCCTGCTCGTGGCGTCCGGCGCGGGCGTGCGCAAGCCAGGCCTGGATGTTCTCCCCGGCGGGGCAGCCGGCGTTGCACGGCGGCAGCAAATCGACGTAGACCGGACGGCGATCGCGGATCGGGCCCGCGCGGTGCTGCCCGTGCAGCAGGTCGGGCAGGGCCGTCAAGTCACCGCTGGGCGGCACCGGGTACTCAACGGCGTCGCCGGGCGTCATGGTCCTGACGATATGATGGCTCTACGGCTTTGGCTGCTTGCGTTTGGCCTCTAAGGTAAGGACTTCCGACTCTGATTCCGGAGATGGGTCGGGGTGGACAGTAGCGAGATGGCGCGTTTGTCGGCTCTGGATGCCGCTTTTCTCGAAGTCGAGGACTCCGATCCGCATGTGAGTCTGGCGATCGGCGGTGTGTCGATCATGGAAGGGCCTGCGCCGACCTTCGACGAGCTTGTCGCTGGCTTCACCGAGCGGGCAGCGGCGGTGCCGCGTTGCCGGCAGGTGCTGCGGACGCATCCGCTGGATCTGGGTCCGCCGGAATGGTTGGATGACGCGCACTTTGACATCTCGCGGCACCTGCATCACCTGGCACTGCCACATCCTGGTGGGGATGCCGAATTGTTCGAAATGATCGCGACGGTGATGGAGCGCCGGCTCGATCGGGAGCGCCCGCTATGGGACTGCTTCATGATCGAGGGGCTCAGCGATGACCGCTGGGCGGTGCTCACCAAGCTGCACCACTGCATCGCCGATGGCATCGCGGCCACGCAGATATTGGCGAAATTCAATGACGCCGGCGCCGGTGACACTTTCGCAAGCGAGATTCGCGCCGCCAAGGAGCCGCCGCGACATGGATTGAGCCTGCCGAGGCTGAGTTTGAACCCGCTGAGCTGGGTGAGCGGGATGCTGCGCAGTGGGTGGGCCGCCGCGACCGCCGTCGAGCACGTCGCGGTGGGTGCGGCCGAACTGGCGGGCAGTCTGCTCAGCCCGGTGCCGGAATCGTCGTTGCACGGGCGGGTCACCGCGATGCGGCGCTACCATGCGGCCCGGGTTCGGCTGGCTGACCTGCGTGAGGTTTCCCGAGCGTTCGGCGTGACGCTGAACGACGTTGCGTTGGCGGCAATTACCGACAGCTACCGCAAGCTCATGCTGGGCCGCGGTGAGCAACCCGGCCACGCCTCGCTGCGCACCCTGGTCCCGGTGTCGGTGCGTGGGGTGAACCAGTTCAACATGGCTGACAATCAGGTCTCGGCGATGCTGCCGTTGTTGCCCGTCGACGAGGCGGACCCGGTCAAGCAGCTGCAGCTGGTGCATAAGCGACTCACCCGGGCAAAAGGCAGCGGCCAGCGGGAAGGCGCCAACGCGGTGGTTTCCATGGCCAGGAATGCCCCGTTTGCGTTCTCGGCGTGGACGATTCGCTTGCTCAGCCGGCTGCCGCAGCGGGCGGTCGTCGGCTTGGCCACCAACGTTCCCGGTCCGCGCAGCGAACAGAAGCTGATGGGCCGTCGGGTGCTGGAGATTTTGCCGGTCCCGCCGATCGCTCTGCAGTTGCGCACCGGGATCGCCATGGTCAGCTACGCCGATAATTTCGTGTTCGGGATTATGGCTGACTACGACACCGCGCCTGACATATCGGTGTTGGCGGACGGGATCGAGCAGGGGGTGGCGCGGTTGGTTGAGTTAAGCCGCGCGCATCGCAAGCGCGGGTCGCGGCGCAGCGCGGTCAGCTGACCGGCTGTGGGGTAGCGGCGGTGCTGTTGGGGTCGATCAGGATCTTCGCGTGCGTTTCGGGGTCTGCGAGCGCGTCGAACGCGGCCTCGACACCGGACAATCCAACCCGCCCGGTGATGAGCGGTGCGACGTCGACCTTGCCGTCGGCGAGCATGTGCAGCGTGTCGCGGAACTCCAGCGGCGTATACCCGAGGACGAACCGCAGGTCGATCTCTTTGTTGATCGCCATCGCGGGCCGGATGCGATCGGCGCCCATGCAGACGCCGACCACGACGATGCGGGAGAACAGCGGTGCGCTGCCGATGATGTCGTCGATAATGCCTGGGACGCCAACACATTCGAAGATCACGGGGTGTTTGGGCGTTGCGGCGCCGGCCGCTTCGGCGGCGCGCCACAGATGCCACCAGGGCAGCCGCAGCCGTTGCAGCTTTTCGACCGTGCCGACCGCGAGGTCGAACGCGTCGAGGATGCTTTTCAGGTGGCCGTGGCCGCTCGGGTAGGGCGAGCCCTGTGCAGGATCGACGACGATGTCGGCGCCGCAGGCGGTCGCCAGTGCGCGCCGGCCCGGCGAGAAGTCGCTCGCGATCACGGTGCGTACTCCGTGCGCCTTCAGCATGCAGATCACCGCCAGGCCGATGGGGCCGCAGCCGATCACAATGGCGACGTCACCCTTGCCCACCTCTCCGCGCCGAACGGCGTGCCACCCGACGGCCATCGGCTCGGTCAGCGCAGCGGCCTCTGGCGACAACCCGTTCGGAACCGGAAAAGTCAGCGACTGCTCGATGAGCAGCTGCTCGGCGTAGGCGCCGGGCGCCATGGTCGTCAGCCCGATTCCGTGCACCTCGTTGCCGCGCCGCAGTAGCGGCAGGGCAACGACGGGAGTGTCGATGCGCGGCGCTTTGCGGGTGCGGGGGCCATAGTCGATCACCTCGCCGCAGAACTCGTGTCCGAGCACGACGGGCTGATTCGAGCGCATGAAGGCGTGGTAGCCCGAATCGGCTATCATATCGGCGAGTTCGTCGCAGTGGTGGCGCGCATGCAGGTCGGATCCGCAGATGCCGCAGCGTAGGACGTTGATGAGCAACTGGCCTTTTGCTGGTGTCGGGGTCGGCTGCTCGACGACCTCGAACTGTGCGTTGGTGCATGTCACCGTTTTCATCTCGCCGCACCTTTCCTTGAGCCGACGCGCTGTCACGGCCGTCGTTCAGGAAGATACGCGGCGTGGCGCGGGCCGCGTTCCCGCGGCTTGCTTCAGCTCCTGGTAGGCGCGCAGCGTCAGGTCGGCCAGGTGTGTCGGATCGTCGATCGCCGCCGCGTTGGCGATGAAGCCAAAATTCATGCTGTCGTGATAGGAAGCCAGGGTGGCGTTGAGCCCGATCGAGGCAGCGAGCGCGGAGACAGGGTAGATGCCGAGCAGGCGAGCACCGTTGAGGTATCGGGTCTCCTCGGCTCCTGTGACGTTGGAGATGACCAGGTTGCATGCTGGACGTGCAATGCGGTCCAGGTGGGTGGTGGCGCCCAGGCCTGCCAGCGCGACGAGTCCGACGGCGTAGGTCATCGCCGCCTCCTTGGACATGGCGCCGACTTCCTTCTTGGCGGTGGCGACCGAGTCCACCACCTGGTGGATCCGTTCCGGCATGCTGGCGCGGGGCTCGCCGAGTCGCACGAATATCGCTGACACTCGGGTGCCGATCGCTGTGTCATCTGCGTCGCGCAGCGACACCGGGCACATCGCGATGAAGGGGTGCGCGAACTCGCGGTCGGTCCCGCGTAGGTAGGCGTGTAGGCCGCCGTCGATGACGCTGACCGCCACATCGTTGAGGGTGGCCCCGAAGTGGTGGCCGATCTCGCGCATCTCCGTGAGCGGCAGGGTCAGCGTGGCGAATCGTCGCCCGATTTCCAGCGGCGCGTTGGTTGGGGCATGCTGTGCCGCAAACGGCAGGCTGCCTTCGAGATGCGATCCCACTAGACCGGCGAATACTTTGCGCAGCGCACCGGCCGCGACCTGGTTGAGTGCCACAAATTCCGTGACTGTCCCGCGGATCGAGTCGGCGATCTTTTCCGTGAGCGGCGTCGGCGGGTGCGGTTCGGGTGGCGGCACGTCGAGCGCGAAGGCCGGCTTGAGGATGACGCGGCGATTCGTGGTGCTCAGACCGGCGTAGAGCCGCTTGAGGCCGGACTCGCCGTCGATGATCGAGTGATGGGTCTTGGTGTAGATCGCGAACCTGTCGTCCGGGACACCGTCGATCACCCAGCAGCGAAATAGCGGCCGGTGGCGATCGAGTTGCGGCTCGTGCAGATCGGCAACCAGGCGCAGCAGGTCGTCGTAGCTGGCGCCGGCCGGCAGCGCCAGGTGCTCGATGTGGTAGTGCGGGTCCCAACTCGAAACCTCCCGAAAATGCGGCGCGCCGCGCACCAGCAGCTCCGGCACGTAGTTGAACGGCGGGGTGGGCGTGCACTCCCGATACGCCTGCACGATCTCGGCCACGGGGTCTCGGCGGGCAGGTTTCTTGAACAGCAGCATCGCGCCGACGTGCGTAGTACCGGCGGGCGACTCCAGCAATAGCCAGGAAAGGTCGAGTGGCGGAATCGGTTTGGTCATCATGCTGCTTCCGTGCGGGATCTGTGCGCTTGAGGTCCGTATGGAGATGGTCTCGTGCGACGATCACCGCCGAACAGGGCACAAGGGCCCTGCTGGGGCAGTCGGAAGTCCCTGGGGTATTCGGCCCGCCGTCGGTGGGGGTTAACGCGGCGAGCTCGTCGTTCTATCGGTTTGAGTGGTTGCTGGTCTGGACCCTGCCGTCGCGCGCTCATCCCGAATGCCTCCGAACGGCCGGTTGGCACTGCGCAAGTCGCCCTGATTTTGGTGGATGCGCAGGTTATTGGCTTTCGATCTAGGGTTGGTCGCTCCGTTGGGTAACGGTGGATGCTTGTGCCGAATCCTCAAGCGGCTAGCGGGGTTTCGATGGCAAGATCGGTGAATAGGGTTTGCATGTCGATGCAGATTCTTTCGTAGTCGCGGTCCACGCGGGTCCAGTGTGCGGGTTTGCGTCCCATGCGGGGGCTGCGTAGGCCGGCCAGGATCGGCGCGATGACCTGACCACGCAGGCTCGACAGGGCGGCGATGGTACGCGTGGCCTGCGGCGCGACGAAGTAGCGGCGGGTTCGGCCGGGCTGGGCTACGAGTTGTTTGCCGCGCAGTTTACCTAGGTCATAGGCCGCTTGGCGCACACCGTAATCGCAGTGGCGGGTGAGGACGTGCACCTTGGCGGTGAACCCGTGGGGCGCCGGGGCCAACGTCAGGGCGCACGCAGTGCGTCATGCATGCGGGGTTTGGGGAACTTCTCGAGTATCCACGCCCCGCTCAGAAGCCACCAACACTCATCTGCGGACATTGACCAAGCGCGCCTAAGGATTTCACAGCCCGGATGCGCTGATAGCCATGACATTGCTGACCCGAGGCGGACGCTGCCCATCACTAGCCGGCCGCACCGCATAAATCCGGACCCACAGAAATGTCAGTAGATCCCAGCCGGTGAACGCAACGAGCCTGCTGAGGCAAAGCTTTCAGCAGAGGATGAGCAAAGCCACTCGGGCGCGAGGCTCTTTGGTGCCTTGCCTCGACCGCTCACCACTACCCATAACTGAGTTGGCTCATATCCAATCGTTCAATTCAACAACGGGATACGAACGTGCGAGTCCACTGCGATCGGCGTCAATCACAACCTAGCTCCGAAACCCGCTGTACCAACTACCGGCGACCTGTCGATCTCACGAAAGCAAATGAGAACCGAAGAGGTTTGGGGGTTGTCGGGCTCAAGCAGTTGAATATTTGCCGACAGCCATGTCAGCTGCCCGTCACAGGGACGTTCCACGGCGAAGATCGAGGCGCTCTCGATAACCCGCGTTCGCAGGAGCTCAATTATCGCGACTGGGTTGGAGCTGACGACTCGGCCATGACGATCGTAAATGGGGACCTTCGCGACTCGTTTGGCCGGGTCGTATAGCGAGTCACTGGAATCGATGCCCAAAATCCTGAGTGCTGCGGGGTTCACCAACTCAGCGCAACCATCTGGGCTCAGCACCACTACGCCCTCGACCAGTGAGGAAATGACGCTTTGGAACAATTGCTCGGCTCGACACCATACGGATTCGTCGCTGCACACCAGCACGAAACCGTTGTCCATCGCGGTGACTGCCACCTGTACCGCCAGGGCCACCCCGTCGGATGTGCGGTGGGTAGTGTGCAGCAGACCGCCGTCAGCGACGATTTCATGCGGGCAAAGCGGCGCACCAACTGCTTCGCTAACAGGCCGCGCCAGTGCGTCTGCTGCCGGGCGACGATAGATCGCCTCGGCTGCCGGATTCCAACTGGTGACAATACCGGTGTGGGTGGTGGCGATGACGGCATCGCTGACATGATTGACAAGCGCCGCCTGGTAACGCAACGCCTTCTCAGCCGCTTTTTGCCTACTGAGATCGCGCAACACCACCAGATACGCCATATCGCCATTCCACACGGTCAACGCCGACGTCGCCTCCACGTCCAATGTGGCGCCATCCAGAGTCAGCAAAGTCTCCTGAGCTGGGCTCGACGTGTCCCCAAGGTCGCGCAGGGAACCAATGCGTGCCATCATGTCTGGAACCGAATTGGGATGCACAAATTCGGTGATCCGGCGGCCGAGTAGTTCGTCTGGCGACGTTGCGGCCAGCGCCTTCACCCCGGCCGGGTTTACATATACAAGACGGCCGCTTTCGTGCACTAGGATCACATCGGGACAGTGGTCGAGCAGCTGTCGGTAATGCTGGTCGAAAAGCTGACGTTGGGCGTCCGTGTCATCGGTCCCATCCGTTGCGATGCGAATGTGCATTGGCGACTCACCGTGATTCTGCGCGGTGCGTAGGTTGCAGCGTGTCATGTTGCCTCCCGTTAATGGTTGGGTCAGTTCAGCAATAAATGGCTGACGACGAGCTTGCCTAGTTCTGCACCGCTTACGTCAATGCCTAGGTCCATATCGATGAGTCGTGCGCTAGTGACGCGATCCAACCCCGCGAACATCGAACTGGCATCGGTTGCAGTGCCGATAATCAAAATTGGCTTCTGAAGCGCACTGGCCCAACCGAGTTCGACCGCAACACCGAGGGAAGGCGGGTTCCCGAGCACCGCAACGACCACGTCAGACGACAGCAGTTCTTTGTAGTCGATCGGAACACACTCTGTTGGCCTCAGCGGCGATGCGCCCCAGTCTTCGTTGACATGGGCGGAGAAGTACTCGAATCCTGCACTGCCAAGACATTCATAGAATTTCTCGAGTTGCCGCCTGAAGTCGTCATCGAAAGCGCCGTGGGTATCTAAGTAGCTTTTAAATGGTGCCGCGACAAAAACCTTCATGTTCCCCGTATCTGAATACTCGATCATCATGCTAATTTCGTGTACTTTCTTGTGCTATTTTTCGCAACGGCGACTGGGTATTTCTCCCTGACCTCCACAAGCTTGTCGAAGCATGACTGCAATAGGTCGATGTCGAGGTGCCACGACAGCCGAAGCAGGTAGTTATAGATGTCTGCTAATTCCGCCGCGATGGACCGGATATCGAGATCGAAACGATCACCGCGAGACTTCCATTGCAGCTCTTGGGCAAGCTCGCCAACTTCCGCCACAAGGCTGATGGCCAGATCCTGTGGTGTCTCGAATGTGTTCCATTCTCGGTCGCGGATCACCTGGTGGAGTTCGAGGTGGTAGTCCGGCCATTCGTAGGCAACCAGACCTCGTGACTCAAGATAATTAGTGCTCCATTGGCCGATGACCACCTGCTCTGAGTCGACACAGGGGATGAGAGCGTCAAGTCGCCACCCTCGGGCCTGCATGACCTGGACCAAGCCCGGCAAAATAGGAATGTGTACGTACACGCGTCCTGCGGTATCGATAAATTCGTCGACCTTCTCCAACGCGAGCAGTAGCGCATCGAATGTTGCTTCGTCCTTCCAGAATGCAGTCGAAATCTTGGTCGAACCGCCCTTCTTCGGGCATAGGACGAGCGCACCGACCAAGTCGCCGTCATGGTAGGCGAGATAAACCACCTTTGGTTTCGTTTCTACGTCGCAGGGAGCGCGCTTAGCCCCCGCTTGAATATGTAATATGTCGTGGCGAATAACTTCATTAGAAGCAAACGAATCCGCTTTGCTGGCTAGTTGTTCCCACTGTCTTTCGTTCTCGGCGCGAATTAAGGAGATATCTGCAACGTCTGGATCGAGTGCTGGGTCAGCTAGCGCCGCAGGAAGTTGGAGAATCAGTTCGCAATGCCCTTTCAGGTACTGGTCACGCGAAGACCCTACGACTCGGAAACCTCGGCAAGTAAAAAAACTCACCGCCGCACGGTTATGCTTGTCAATCGTGCAGTAGATATTCCGCACCGTAACATCGGCATCGGAAAGCGCCTTATGCATGTAAGCGAGAAGTCTACTCCCGACTCCGCGCTTTCGGACCGTCGGATCTACGATCAACGGGCTGATCTTGATTGTGTTCTGCCGTTTCACCGCATAGTTCAGAAACCCAACGACGCGGCCGGTTCGCGCACAGGTAGCGACTAGACCAACCTGTCGAGTCGAGTTGTAGCCACGCTCATCCACATTGTTGTTTAGGTAGGCCTCCATTAAGCGATTGAAATGAGCAACATGATCTCCTCCATAGTGGTCATTCAACGCATCGACAAACAGAGCCAAGACCGGTCCCGAATGACCGACACGAAACGGTTCGATTATTATGTCCACAGCCCTACCTCCGCTTTCACTCAGACATAGCCGCGCTGTCCCGTTTGGGACTTGGTCGACAAACGATCACTGACATTGCGTCAACGCTCCGGCCTCGCGACGCGATATCACTTTGTGGGCACAACCCGATAACCGGCTTTCTGCCTACACGACGGATACAGCCCCGAACGGCCGCTCGACACTCCAGACGGCCTCGGTGTCGCTCTAGACTCGGATCTGAAGCACCCGAAAAGTCTTTCAGCCACCACGCTGCAAAACATCGGCAAAAATGCGTAAGGTACGGCCCGGGCCTGTCCGCCGCCATGCGTAGGTGCCATTGGTGGTTACTGTGCGTCATCTCCACTAAGCAAGGGCACGCTCGTAAGTTA
>NZ_VTZN01000144.1 GCF_008370645.1 Mycobacterium simiae | reverse complement strand
TTCCGTTGCTAAGCCGACTCCTTTTTGTCGAAGGTCATCATATCGAGGTTCCAGTACCCGCGCAGGTTGGTGATGAGCCCCGCGTCGTTGACCCGATAGGTGAACACTCCGCGCACCGTGCTGCTGAAACCGTTGTCAAATTTGCTGTGTAACACCAAAATATGGGCGATCTCGGTTGGTGAGCTGGACGGGAAGCTCTCTTGGCAGGTGACCGTCAGCTGGTTGCTGGCAAGGTAGGCATCAAAAAATGCAGCGACGGCCTCCTTGCCTTTGACGCCGGAACCCTCGGGGTTGGTCACCGCGGTGCCGATCGGGTCTTCGATGACCACGTCGTGGGCCATCAACGCCAGCCAACCTGCCCGATCGCGGTTTTGTACACACCGCCAAGACGCTTGCGACGCGGCCAGCGCCGGGGATTGGGCCGTTTGAGTCACCGATCGGCGTCCGTGTACCGGACGACGCCGCGAATATTCTTGCCCTCCAACATGTCCTGGAAGCCGTCGTTGATCTGCTCCAGCCGGTACTGGCGGGTGATCATGTCATCCAGGTTGAGCTTGCTTGCCTGGTACATGGATAACAGTTGCGGAATGTCGAACTGCGGGTTACCGCCGCCGAAGATGGTGCCCTGCAGGTTCTTCTGCATCAGGGTCAACATCGCCAGGTTCAGGTTCACCTGGGTGTCCAGCAGGCTGCCGATCGCTGTGACCACGCAGGTGCCGCCCTTGGCGGTGATGTTGAGATAGCTGTCGACATCGGCGCCATGGAGCTCACCGACGGTGATGATCACCTTCTTGGCCATCAACCCGTAGGTCGCCTCGGCGATGCCCATCAACGCCGCGTCCATGTCGGGGTACACGTGGGTGGCACCGAATTTCAGCGCTTGATCGCGCTTCCACTCCACCGGCTCGACGGCGAAGACATAGCGGGCACCGGCTGCCACCGCACCCTGTAGCGCCGCCATCCCGACCCCGCCGACGCCGACGATGGCGACATCGTCCCCGGGCCGGACGTCGGCTGCCCGGATCGCCGAGCCATAGCCGGTGGTCACGCCGCAGCCCACCAGGCAGGCGACCTCAAACGGAATCGACGGGTCGATCTTCACCACCGAGCTGCGGTGCACCACCATGTAGGGCGAAAACGTTCCCAACAGCGTCATCGGGTAGACGTCTTGGCCGCGAGCCTGGATGCGGAAGGTACCGTCGGACACCGCGGTGCCGGCCAGCAGTCCGGCGCCCAGATCACACAGATTGCGCAGGCCGGCCTGGCACGACGGGCACCTGCCGCAGGATGGGATGAATGACAACACCACGTGGTCACCCGGGGCGATATCGTCTACGCCCGGACCAACCTCGGTGACGATGCCAGCACCCTCGTGTCCGCCGAGCACCGGGAAACCTGCCATCGGGATACCGCCGGTGACCAGGTGGTTATCAGAGCGGCACATACCTGCTGCTTCCATCTGGATCTTGACCTCGTCCTTGACGGGGTCACCAATCTCGATGTCCTCGACGGACCACGGCTGGTTGAACTCCCAGATCAGTGCGCCTTTTGTCTTCACGGTTGACCTGACCCCATTTCGCCTTTGAAGTGAGACTGCCTGGCCCCATCATGCCGGGCAATAGGTGACGAGTACCACAGCCACCGCTACGCGCCAGCATAGCGCCTGTAACTAAACAAGTGCTTGGTTGGGTGCAGGTGAGATTGTCACCAGAGCGGGGCGGGTGCCGTGCCGAGCGGGTAATAGCCAGGCATCTTCTCGCCCGACATGCCCCGCTCGATTCGCCTCCGCATGCCCGCCGACAGTTTCCCGGTCCTCATCAGTTGCATATACAGCGCCGAGACATGCCCGAAGTCGAAGAAATCCCGCTGCCATTGGATGAGCTTGTCGACGTTGAGCCGAAACCAGCTGCCGCCGATGCCGTAGATCTCCTGCCGGACGCCGTCAGCGTCGACCACCACCTGCTTCCAGAAGCCGACGATTTCCCCCTGGCAGTCGTCGATAATCACCTTCTGGTAGGGATACTGCCAATCCTCGAGCCCGAGCATCTCTACGCCGAGCGCGATCTCGCGGATCTCGTCGATCCCAACGCACATCACGTCTTCTTTGGGCCCGATGTTCCAGCCATAGGTGGCGTCGACGGCATAGAAGTTGGCCAGCGGCTTCCAATCGGCCGCCTGTTCGCATTCCTTGTTCGCTTGCAGCCAGCACCGCACCCACTCGTCGAGTTCGGCACGTTCGAACGACACCATCGGCTCAGTCCTTTGTTGCAGTGATGAACAGTGCTTGGGTTGGACAACTGCGCACCGCCTGCTCGATCTCCGAGCGGGCCGCCTCGGGCGGCTGGGCGTCGACGATGTAGACCTTGCCCCGTTTGGGCACCCGAAAGTAGTCCGGTGCCTCCAGTTCGCACATCGCGTGGCCCTGGCACAAATCCAGGTCGACTTCGATGCGGTAACCCATGATCAGCGTTTCATTGTGCGCCGGTAGCGCACTATGGCGGGCCTGGCCAATTGCACCACCATCTTGGAGTGGTCATTGCGGTAGCTCTCGGCAGGCTGCGCCATCTTGAACTCATACTCGCGCAACAACACCGAGAAAATCGCTTTGATCTGCATGGTGGCAAAAGCTGCCCCCACGCAGCGATGCCGGCCGGCGCCGAACGGAATCCACGTCCAGCGGTTGATCAAATCCTCCTGGCGCGGTTCCCGGTAGCGCTGCGGCACGAAGTCGTGCGGGCTGGGGAAATCCTCAGGTATGCGGTTGGAAATTGCCGGTGAGGCCGCCACCAGTTCGCCTTCATGGATCGGATAGCCCTCGACTTCCAACTCGCGTTGGGCTACCCGCATCAGAATGATCAGCGGCGGATGCAGCCGAAGCGTCTCCTTCAGCACGTTATCGAGATGCGGAATCTGGCGCAGTGCATGGAAACTCACGGGCTGTCCGTCGGCGTAGAGCTCGTCGAGCTCATGGATCACTTCGCTGTGGGCGTCCGGATGGCGCAACAGCTCGATCAGCGTCCACGCCGCGGTCCCCGAACTGGTGTGGTGCCCGGCGAACATCAACGAGACGAACATGCCGGTGATCTCGTCGGCGGAGAACCGCGGGTTGCCGTCCTCATCCGTGATCGACACCAGCACGTCGAGCATGTCGCGGCCACGTTTGTCCTTGGGCGGGTGGGCGATCCGTTGCCGCATGATCTCTTGCACTAACGCCACCAGCCCTTTTCGGGCTTGGTCACGCCTACGGAAACTTTCGATTGGCAGATACGGATCGACGTAGCACAGCGGGTCGGTGCCGCGTTCGAGCTCATGGTAGAAGTGGGCGAATCGCGAGTCGAGCTGATTGCGGAACTTGGTACCGATCAGGCACGACGTGGAGGTGTAGATGGTCAGCTCGGCGAAGAAGTCCAGCAGGTCGATTTCGCCTTCTTCGCCCCAGTTTTCGACCATCCGGCGCACTTCGCGCTCGATGGTGCTGGCGTGGCTCCTCATGTGCTCACCGCGCAGCGCCGAGTTGTGCAGCATCTCTTTGCGGCGCTCGGGGCTGGCGTCGAACACCACCCCCTTGCCGAAGATCGGCGTCATGAAGGGGTACGCCTGCGCCTGGTCCAGCTCCTGGTCGGAGCACCGGAAAAAGAACTCGTTGGCCTTGGCGCCGGTCAACAAGACAACGCGTTTGTCGGCCAACCGGAAACAACCCACGGCACCGCACTCAGTGCGCACCCGCCGCATCAGGCCGATGGGATCGATCCGGAACTCCTCCAGATGCCCATGTTCGTTCTCCCCACCGGATACCCGCGGCACCATCGCTGCCGTCATGAATCCGGCTCTTCCTCAGCCACTTTGAGCTGATGACGCTCAGTAGTAGCGGCCAGCGGGGCTTCGGGCTGCAGCTCCATGTTCACCACAAAACCGCCCCGGGGAGTCTGCGCGACAAACGTAATGGCCCGGGCGATATCGGATGCTCGCAGGAAGTAGTTGTGCCGTGCCTGACCCCATTTGGACCAGTCCTGCAGTGCCGGACCGATCGACTCGGCCGGCAGGCCCCAGCCCATCCCCGTCTTCGTGGGGCCCGGATGCACGATCGCGGCGCGCACCCCGGTGCCTTCGAGCTCCATTTGCAGGTTGGTCACCATCGCCACCAGCCCGGCCTTGGCCGCGCCGTAGGCGCCCATGTGCGGACGTTGACGTAGCGCCACATCGGAGCCCACGAAGATCAGGTCACCGCGCTGACGGTCCAACATGCCCGGGAGCACCGCGGTGGCCAACCGGTTGGCGCCGACCAGGTGGATCTGGACCTGTGACTCAAAGTTGTCCGTGTCGGATTCGTGCAGGCGCCCGAAGTAGGTGTCACCGGCGCCGGCGACCAGAACCTCGACGTCGCCGAGCTGATCGGCGGCCTGGTGCACGAAGCCCTTGACTGAATCGGGGTCGGTGACGTCAAGCGGCAGCGCTATGGCCTCGCCCCCGTCGCCGCGGATCTTGTCGGCGATCTCTTGGCACTTCTGCACCCGTCGCGCTCCCAGCGCGACCGGAAAGCCATGGGCGGCAAGCTCAACCGCCGTGGCCGCGCCGATACCCGATGACGCACCGGCAACAATCGCGGGTCTCCGGTCCGGGTGCGGTTGGAAGCGAGGCACCTAGCGAACCTCCACGGCCATCGGTAGGCGAGCGAACCCGCGCACATTGCTGGAGTGAACGCGGACGGCGTTGGCCTCGTCGACCTGATATCCGCGGATCCGTTTGAAAAATTCGGTGAGCGCCACCCTAGCCTCCATCCTGGCCAGATGGGCCCCCAGACAGAAGTGCACGCCGCTGCCGAAACTCAGTAACTTAGAACCGATGTCACGACCGATCAAGAAGTCGTCGGGATCGTTGAACACCCGCTCGTCACGGTGAGCCGACCCGGGCAGCAGCAGCACCACGTCCCCTTCGGGGATTCGGGTGTCGTAAAGAGTGAGCTCTCCGACGACGCTGCGTGCCAGGATCTGGCTGGACGTGTCGTAGCGCAGGGTCTCCTCGACCCACAGCGGCACCCGTGACAGGTCGGCGTAAACCGGGATCAATTGGTCGGGATGCTTGTGACCCCAATATGCGGCATTAGCAAGGAGTTTGGTCGTCGTTTCATTGCCGGCAATCACCATGAGGAACATGAACCCGAGGATCTCCTCGTCGGTGAGCCGGTCACCGTCAATCTCGGCCGCGAGCAGCGCGGAGGTCAGATCGTCGGTCGGTTTCGTGCGCCGCTCGGCGATCATCTGCTGGTAGTAGAGGATCAAGTTTATCGACGCCTCGATCGCCGCAGCCGGCACGTCGGTCATGCCGTCCTCACGGTGCATGACACCGTCGGCCATGGCCCGCAGTCGGTCGCGATCGGCGACCGGCACACCCATCAGTTCGGAGATCACGTCCATCGGCAGCCTGCCGGCGAATTCGGCGACGTAGTCGACGGTGCCCGAGCGGGCCATTGCCAGCATGGTGTCGAGATGCTGCACAGCCAGCTCGGTCACCCGCGGCTCCAATTCCCGAATCCGGCGTGGCGTGAAGCCTTTTGACACCAACGTGCGCAACCGCAGATGCGCCGGGTCGTCCATCGCCAGGAACGACATCGTCTTTGGTGCGTGCGGTCCGCGTGACACCGGATCCAGCGAGACGCCGTCGCGGTTGGACAGCGCGGTGCTGTTGCGAAAACCCTGATGGACATCCCGGTACCGCGACAACGCCCAGAAGCCAAGCGCTTCGTTGTGGTACAGCGGAGTCTGGTCGCGCAGCCGTCGGTAGTACGGGTACGGATCTTCGTGGAAGTCGTAGTCGTAGGGGTCCAGTACCAGCTCGGGGCCCCCTAGAAAAGACGCGTGGACGGTCATGCGTCACCCGTCTTGCCGGCGCCGGCCAGAATCAGTCGCGCCACATCGGCTAAGCGGTCGGAAATGTCGTGATAAGTGAATTCTCCGCTGCCGGCCTGCACCAGTGCGCCGAAAAATGCCATCTCCAAAGCGGATACGGTAACCTCTTCGGCTCCAGGACCGATAGCCGATGCGATGCGACGGTGGATCTCGGCGCCAATGTGCTCGCGGGTGGAGCGAACCGCGGGGTCGGCACCACCGCCGAGCAACGCGGCGGTGCACGCGGCGCCAACCTCGGGTTCGTCGGCGACCACCAGGGCCAGCTGGCGCAGCGCCTGCTCCACCCGAGTCGCCAGCGGGTCGTTGACGTCGGTGCAGTAGGGAACTTGGCGGACCAGGTCGAGGTACACCTCGGCGATCAAGTGGTTCTTCGACGCGAAGTAGGTGTAGGCGGTGGCCGGAGCCACTTTGGCTCGAGCCGCCACCATGCGCACCGTCAGGTCGGCATAAGAGTTTTCGCGCAAGATCTCCATGCCCGCCGCCAGCACCTTGCGGAAGGTCCCCTCTTGGCGACGGTTGCGCGGCCTGTTCGCGGTCTGGGCAGCTCCGTCCGAGAGCGCCACCAGTGCATCGCTGGACACATGTCTAAGCTAGTGGATAGTTGTTACGGCGGGCAACCCCCGTTGCTAAAGATGCAGATAATCCGGAGCTGTCGGCTGGCAGATGCCGTCGTTTCGGCCTCTGGCCTTGCATCGCATCGGCGCTTGACGTTATGGTTCGGGAGGAAGAATTCGGACACTTGTCCACTTAACTCGATTCCGTGTTAAGGGCGACGGATCAGGTGGGAGCGACACATGTCCCTGTTGGCCGACGGAGTCGGCGCACTGTTCATCGATGGAAAGCTCACCGAAGGCAGCGCGGGTACCTTCGCGACGGTTAACCCGGCCACCGAAGAAACACTGGGCGTCGCGGCCAATGCCGACGCCCAAGATATGGGCCGCGCCATCGAAGCTGCGCGCCGTGCCTTCGATGACAGCGACTGGTCGCGGAACACCGAGCTGCGGGTGCGCTGTGTGCGACAGCTGCGGGACGCGATGCGCGCACACCTAGACGAGTTACGCGAACTGACCATCGCCGAAGTCGGCGCGCCGCGGATGCTCACCGCCGCAGCACAATTGGAAGGCCCAGTCGAAGATCTGGCGTTCGCGGCCGACGTCGCGGAGTCCTACGAGTGGAAGCAGGATCTCGGACAAGCGGCGCCGCTGGGAATCCCGACCCGGCGCATCCTGGTGCGGGAAGCGGTGGGTGTCGTCGGGGCGATCACTCCGTGGAACTTTCCGCACCAGATCAACCTCGCCAAGCTGGGTCCTGCTCTGGCGGCGGGTAATACCGTCGTGTTGAAGCCAGCGCCGGATACCCCGTGGTGTGCGGCGGTGCTCGGCGAGCTGATCGCCAACCATACCGAGATCCCGCCCGGTGTCGTCAACATCGTCACCTCGCACGACCACAGCATGGGCGCCCTGCTGGCCAAAGACCCTCGGGTGGATATGGTCTCGTTCACCGGCTGCACCGCGACCGGTCGCAGCGTGATGGCAGATGCTGCCGCGACCATCAAGAAGGTGTTCTTGGAGCTGGGCGGGAAATCGGCGTTCATCGTGCTCGACGACGCCGATTTGGCTACGGCGTGCTCAGTTTCAGCTTTCACCGCCTGCGTGCATGCCGGACAGGGATGTGCGATCACCACCAGGCTGGTAGTACCGCGGACCCGCTATGACGAGGCGGTCGCCATGGCGGCGGCAACCATGTCGTCGATCAAGCCAGGCGATCCCAACGAACCCGGAACGGTTTGCGGGCCGCTGATTTCGGCTCGTCAGCGGGATCGGGTGCAGGGCTACTTGGATTCGGCGGTCACTGAAGGCGGAACCATTGCCTGTGGTGGTGGCCGGCCGGCGGGCCGGGACGTCGGTTACTTCATCGAGCCGACCGTCATCGCCGGTCTGACCAACGACGCGCGGTGCGCCCGGGAAGAAATCTTCGGGCCGGTGCTCACTGTGATCGCCCACGACGGCGACGATGACGCCGTTCGTATCGCCAACGACTCGCCATATGGTCTGTCCGGCACAGTGTTCAGCGCCGACCCGCACCGGGCGGCCGGAATTGCCGATCGACTGCGGGTGGGCACCGTGAACGTCAACGGCGGGGTCTGGTATTCCGCCGATGCGCCGTTCGGCGGTTACAAGCAGTCCGGCATTGGCCGGGAGATGGGGCTGCTCGGTTTCGAGGAGTACGTGGAAGCCAAACTCATTGCGACAGCAGAAAAGTAGAGGAGACAGTGTGGCTCGATTCGAGGACCGGGTAGCCATTGTCACTGGGGCCGCTCAGGGTATCGGTCAGGCATATGCCGAAGCCCTGGCCCGCGAAGGTGCGTCCGTGGTCGTTGCGGACATCAACGCGCACGCCGCCAAGCAGGTGGCCAAGCAGATCGTCGGCACCGGTGGCACCGCAATCCATGTGCCGGTTGACGTTTCCGACGAGGACTCGGCGAAGTCCATGGCCGAGCACGCCGTCAGCGAGTTCGGCGGCATCGACTATCTGGTGAACAACGCCGCGATTTACGGCGGCATGAAGCTCGACTTACTGCTGACCGTGCCGTGGGACTATTACCAGAAGTTCATGAGCGTCAACCACGACGGTGTGCTGGTGTGCACCCGTGCGGTGTATAAGAAGATGGCCGAAAGGGGCGGTGGCGCCATCGTCAACCAGTCGTCCACTGCGGCGTGGCTGTACTCGAACTTCTACGGTCTGGCCAAAGTCGGGGTTAACGGTCTCACGCAACAGCTTTCCCGCGAGTTGGGCGGTATGAAGATCCGGATCAACGCTATTGCGCCCGGACCCATTGACACCGAAGCCACCCGAACGGTGACGCCCGGCGAGCTGGTCAAGCACATGGTCAATCAGATCCCACTGTCCAGGTTGGGGACCCCCAAGGATCTGGTGGGCATGTGCCTGTTCCTGCTGAGCGACGAGGCCTCGTGGATCACCGGTCAGATCTTTAATGTCGATGGCGGACAGATCATCCGATCATGAGCGTCGACGAAACGAAACCGCGTCTGGGCTACATCGGCCTGGGCAATCAGGGGGCGCCGATAGCCACGCGCTACCTCGACTGGCCCGGCGGCCTAACGGTTTTCGACGTGCGCGCCGAGGCCATGGCGCCGTTCACCGACAGCGGCGCCACCGCGGCGGCAAGCGTCGCCGAGGTGGCCGACGCTGACATCATCAGCGTCACGGTGCTCGACGATGCACAGGTGCGTGAGGTGATTACCGGGTTGGCCGCACATGCCAAGCCCGGCACCATCATTGCGATTCACTCCACCATCAGCGACACCACCGCTGTCGACCTGGCTCGAGAGCTCAAACCGCTGGGTATCAACGTTGCGGATGCTCCGGTCAGCGGCGGCGCAGGGGCGGCCGCCGAGGGCAAATTGGCCACCATGGTGGGCGCTGACGAAGAGACATTTCAGCGGATCAACGAGCCATTCCAGCGGTGGGCGTCGCTGGTGATCCACGCCGGCGAACCCGGTGCGGGCACCCGGATGAAACTGGCGCGCAACATGCTTACTTTCGTGTCGTATGCGGCGGCTGCCGAAGCGCAGAAGTTGGCCGAAGCAAGCGGCTTGAGTCTGCCGGCGCTGGCTAAAGTGGTGCGTCACAGCGATGCTCGCACCGGCGGTCCAGGCGCGATCATGTTCCGCGCCACGACCGCGCCAACGAAACCCGACGACCCGATGCGTCCAGTGTTGGAACACACGCGGGCGCTAGGGGAAAAGGACCTGAGCCTGGCGCTGGCGTTGGCGGATTCGATGTCGGTTGACTTGCCGTTAGCTCGGCTGGCGCTGCAGCGGCTGGCCGCCGGACTTGGCGTCCCGCACACCGAAACACCTGAGGAGTCGTAATGGACGAACTACGCCGCACGGGCCTAGACAAGATGAACGAGGTCTACGCCTGGGACATGCCCGACCTGCCGGGCGAGTATTTTGCTCTCACCGTCGATCATTTGTTCGGCCGGATCTGGACCCGGTCGGGCCTGTCCATGCGTGACCGCCGCATGGCGGTGATCGCGGTGCTGACCGCGCAGGGCCAGTCGGACCTGCTCGAAGTCCAGGTCAACGCCGTACTGCAGAACGAGGAATGCACACTGGACGAGCTGCGCGAGCTCGCAGTGTTCATCACCCACTACGTGGGCTTCCCGTTGGGATCGAGGCTGAACAGCGCAATCGAGCGGGTGGCCGCCAAGCGCAAGAAGGCGGCCGAGCACGGTGCTCCGCCCGACGCGAAAACCAACGTCGCAGAGGTGCTTGCCAAGGAATCCGGCACGTCGAGCTAGCGCATGCGATATCAACGCGCAGACCGCGACATGGCAGCCCAAACACAGACATGCGTGAGGTTTGGGAGTCATGCGACTTAGTTGGTCGGCTGCGCGCCGACCCCACTGCGGCTACGCTGACCTGTCGTGCGCGTCCTGGTAATCGGCTCCGGTGCCCGTGAACATGCCCTGCTGCTGGCGCTGGCCAAAGATCCGCAGGTCACCGGGCTGGTCATTGCCCCTGGCAACGCCGGTACCGCGCGGCTGGCCGAACAACACGACGTTGACATCACCTCCGGCGCGGACGTCGTAGCCCTGGCTCGCCGGGTCCGGGCTGACATGGTCGTCATCGGTCCTGAGTTGCCCTTGGTGCTCGGCGTCGCCGACGCTGTGCGCGCCGCTGGCATTGTCTGCTTCGGGCCCAGCAAGGACGCGGCGCGCATCGAGGGTTCCAAGGCATTCGCCAAGGACGTCATGGCGGCGGCCGGAGTGCGTACCGCCACTAGCGAAATCGTGGACAACCCGGCGCGTTTGGACGCTGCGCTCGAGCGGTTCGGGCCGCCGGCGGGTGACCCAGCCTGGGTGGTGAAAGACGACCATCTGGCCGCGGGCAAGGGTGTGGTGGTGACAGCGGAGCGCAGTGTCGCCCGAGCCCATGCCGCGGGACTGCTGGAGGCCGGGCATCCGGTGCTGCTGGAGTCCTATCTCGACGGCCCCGAGGTGTCGCTGTTCTGTGTGGTCGACGGTACGACGGTGGTGCCGCTGCTGCCGGCGCAGGACTTCAAGCGGGTCGGCGCGGGCGACACCGGACCCAATACCGGCGGCATGGGCGCTTACGCGCCGCTGCCGTGGCTGCCCGACGAGAGCTACTGTCAGATCGTCACTCGGATCGTGGAACCCGTTGCCGCCGAACTTGTTCGGCGTGGCAGCCCGTTCTGCGGCTTGCTGTACGCCGGTCTGGCGATTACCGCAGAGGGACCCGCGGTGGTCGAATTCAACTGTCGTTTCGGTGATCCGGAGACTCAGGCGGTGCTGGCGCTGCTGGAGTCACCTCTGGGTCAGCTGCTCTACGCAGCCGGAACCGGGACCTTGGCTGATTTCGGCGAAGTGCGCTGGCGAGATGGTGCCGCGGTGGTGGTGGTGCTGGCGGCCGAAAATTATCCCGGACGCCCGCGGGTGGGCGATGTGGTGGTTGGCGCCGAAGCAGACAGCGTGCTGCACGCCGGCACGACGCGACGCGACGACGGCGCCGTGGTCTCGTCCGGGGGACGGGTGCTCTCGGTGGTGGGCACTGGCCCGGACCTGTCCGCCGCCCGGGCGCACGCCTACCACACCCTTAGTTCAATTCGGTTGGCCGGCAGTCATTTCCGAAACGATATCGGCTTGGTGGCCGCAGCGGGACAGATCAGCGTCTAGCCGGGACTGCCGGGACGCGCGTACTCCTAGCCCATTCCTAGCCCAGATGGTGTGGGCAGAAGGCGGTAATCGCCGCGTTGACGCCGGCGGCAGCCTGGTCGGGGGTGATTCCGGCGTTGTTGTTCACGGTCGTGGCGGCGGCATCATTGGGGGTTGCGCCGCGTTGCAGGTCTGCGCACACGGCACGGCCACTGGCAGCGGCCCGTTCGGGGTCGGTGACGGTGAGACCGGGAATCTCTGACACGAGGCCGAAAAAGGTCTCGTCCGGGCCGGGTGTCGGTCGCTGCGGGGCTGGCGCCGGTGGTCCTTTCGGGGCCGGCGGAGGCTGGACGGAGGCAGGAGGTGGGTATGCCGGCGGCGCAGCGCCATCTGGAGCCGGCGCCAATCGTGGCGCGTGCGTCGGGGGTGGCGCGTATTCCACCGCCTGTTGATGCTGCGCGAGCGGAGGTGGCGGCGGATTTTCCGCCGCCGGTTGAGGTTGCGTCCACGTCGAGGATGCGGCGGGCGGCTGTTGTTCGGCAGCGGTGTCGCCGGCAATGGGGTAACCGCTGGCGGCGAGCGCACCGAGCGCGATCACCGTTGCTGCTGCCGCGAAAATCCGCCACCGACTGCGTCGTGGGTGTTTGCCGGCGGCCACCACGGCCAGCCGCGCGGCGGTGCTCGTGGGTGGCTTGCGAGCCAACGGCCTGGGCATGGTCAAAGCCGAAGCTCTCAGGTGCTCGCCACACGGTGCTGCTGCCTGTGCGAATGCGCGGGAAAAATCAGCGCACCGGGCGAATCGCTCGGCGGGGTCCTTCGCGAGGGCTACGGCAAGCACCGGGTCGAGGGCCGCAAGCAGGGGACGGGTCGAGGCTAGTGATGGCGGCGGCGCGGTCAGCTGGCGGCTGATCACAACGGCTGGGTTGGTATGCGGAAATAGTGGTGATCCGGTCAGCAGATGGTAGGCGGTGGCCGCCAGCGCGTATTGGTCGGCGCGTCCGTCAAGTGGTTCGCCCGTGAGCTGTTCCGGTGCGGCGTAGGGGAACGTGCCTATGGTCATGTTGGTCGCGGTCAGGCCACTTGCGTCGCCGATGTTCCGGGCTATTCCGAAGTCGCCCAAGAGAATTCGTTGGTCGCCAGCCCCCGGCGTGGCGAGCAGGATGTTCGCGGGGCTGACATCACGGTGCATCACATCATGGTGCTGATGCGCGTAGTCAAGTGCGCTGGCGATCGCAGCGATGATCGTGGCTACCTGATCTGCCGGCATGCCGGCCGGATAGCGGTCCCGCAACAGGCTCGCCGCATCGGTTCCGTCGACAAAGTCCATCGAGATCCAGAGCAGTCCGTTGAACTCGCCGCGGTCGTTGACACGCACGATGTTCGGATGCCACAGCGTGGCTGCTACGTCTGCTTCTCTGATGAATCGCCGCCGATAGTCAGAGCTACCAGATATGTCGTTGCTCAATATCTTGAGCGCTTCGCGGCGGGGCAACCGTGGGTGCCGAACGAGGTAGACCTCGCCCATTCCGCCGGACCCTAGCAAACGAACGATCGTGTACCCGGCAAACACCTCACCGGCTTGCAACCCGATACCCGGGCCTCGATCAGTCAATCCAACCATCGCACCGTCCATTACCGCGATGCCCAGCACAGCCTCAGCGCCCAAACTCCGATCATTGTAAACCAGAAATTAACTATTGAGCCACCAATCGTTCATCTATACGCAACCTATTGGCCAACCTCTGGGTGCTCCGCAGTGCGCTCAACATCCGATCCCGACTCGCTCGCGCAGGTGCGTTGCTTTGCGCACCGGATCAACCCTTTGTCACCTCAGGCGAGGATTCGGAAGGGCTGCGCCAACGGTATTGCGCAAGGTCGGTGCCGGCCGTGCGGCGCAGCGGCGCGGCCGGACTAGCACACCATCAGATTCTCGGAAACCTAACCAATTCGGCCGTACGCGAGTAAGTTGAATTCATTCGGTTGGCCCCGTGGGTGGCCGGTCGATCCCGCTGTCGGTGCGGCAGGTGGCACCGCTCTTACTTTGGGAGGCCACGTGTCCCTATTAATCGTTGCGCCGGAGGCGCTGATGGCGGTGGCTTCGGACGTCGCGGGTATCGGTTCGGCGATAAGCACGGCTAATGCGGCGGCGGCTGCCTCAACTACGGGGTTGGCGGCGGCGGCCGCCGATGAGGTGTCGGCGGCGATTGCTGCGCTGTTTTCCTCTCATGCTCACGAGTATCAGGTGCTGAGCGCTCAGGCCGCGGCGTTCCATGAACAGATGGTGCGGGCCTTGACTGCGAACGCTGGCACGTATGCGGCTGCCGAAGCCGCTAATGTCGAGCAGTTTTTGCTGAACGCGGTGAATGCGCCCACCCAGGCGTTATTCGGGCGCCCGTTGATCGGCAACGGCACCAACGGGGCCCCGGGGAGCGGGCAAAACGGCGGGGCCGG
>NZ_VTZN01000143.1 GCF_008370645.1 Mycobacterium simiae | reverse complement strand
CGCGGCAGCGCCGGGCGCAGCGGGACCGCGCGTTGCAGCTGACCTGACGACACGCTGGGCCGCTCCGTACAGTTGTCATGTGACTGCAGTTCCTGCGCCAGCGCTCGGACCCGACGCCGACGCGATCTGGCACTACGGCGACCCGCTGGGCGAACAGCGGGCTATCGAAACTGGTGCGGTGCTGGTGGACCGCTCCCATCGGGCCGTCATCACCTTGACCGGCAAGGACCGAAAGACCTGGCTGCACAGCATCTCCACCCAGCACGTCAGCGAATTGCCCGACGGCGCCAGCACGCAGAATCTCAACCTGGACGGTCAGGGCCGGGTGCAAGACCACTGGACCCAAACCGAATTGGCTGGCACCACCTATCTTGATACCGAGCCTTGGCGCGGTGAGCCGCTGCTGGACTACCTGCGCAAGATGGTGTTCTGGGCTGACGTGACCCCGCAGAGCGCCGACCTGGCGGTGCTGTCTCTGCTGGGCCCCCGCCTGTCCGACCAAGCGGTACTTGACATCCTGGGCGTCGAGGCGCTGCCGGCCGAGCTGACTGCTATTCCCGTTGACGGCGGCGGATTTCTGCGCCGGATGCCCGCTACCCCCGACAATATCGAACTCGACCTGCTCATACCGCGTCGTGATTCCGCTAACTGGCAGCATCGCTTGATGCAGGCAGGTGTACGACCAGCCGGCATATGGGCCTACGAAGCGCACCGCGTAGCAGCCAAGCGCCCACGGCTGGGCGTCGACACCGATGAACGGACGATCCCCCACGAAGTGGGCTGGATCGGAGGTCCCGGTATCGGTGCTGTGCATCTCGACAAGGGCTGCTACCGCGGGCAGGAGACCGTCGCGCGGGTGCACAACCTAGGCAAACCGCCCCGAATGCTGGTGTTGGTGCACCTAGACGGCTCGGGGGAGAGGCCGTCCCCCGGTGATTCGGTCTTGGCGGGCAGCCGCGTTGTCGGACGCCTCGGAACGGTGGCTGAGCACGTAGACCTGGGTCCAGTGGCTTTGGCTTTGGTCAAGCGCGGGCTACCACCGGACACCGAGCTGGTGACTGGTCCCGACGCCAACATCGCCGCGGCGATCGACGCCGACTCCTTGCCCCCTGCCGACGAAGTGGGTGCCGGCCGAGTGGCCGTCGACCGATTGCGACGTGGCGTGCAGTGATGACCTGTGACGCGCGTCATGCTGTGCGGGCTGTTGGTAGGGCACAACCACGCCAGCGCGTGTGGCACGGTAAGCTATCGGCAGGACAATACTGACACCAAGAGATCGGAGCCGCCTACTTGTTAGGCCGCTCCGTTGTTTTCGCGAGGGGGTTCCCCCATGGGCCGCGGCCGGGCTAAGGCAAAGCAGACCAAGGTTGCTCGAGAACTTAAATACAGCTCCCCGCAAACCGACTTCCAGCGGCTTCAACGTGAGCTGTCGGGAGCAGGTGCCGATGCATCCGACCACGTAGACGACAACGTCGAAGACTCGTGGAATGACGAGGACAGCTGGCGCCGCTAGCAGTCAGGGGCGGCTTTCCGGCTCAAATGCTTGTGCGCCGGCCGGTTTTCTCGGAAGCCGACGTCGACCTCGGCGGGGGCCATAATTCAGTCAGTCGGATCGCCCAGCAGCTAGCTCTCATGAGGACGGCGTCAACAAGCAACGGTGTTCGACACGCTTCAAAACCTGGGGTGCCGTCCAACCAAGGTGGCGCGCGGCCCGTCTTTTCCGCCTTTGCGCACGGTTCCCAGGACCCAGCAGGTCAAATGCCGTGCGGTCAGTATGGCCAACGCGCGGTCGGTGTCTTCGGGAGCCACCACGGCAACCATGCCGACGCCCATGTTGAACGTCTTTTCCATCTCTTCGCGCGCCACCCGGCCGCGCTGGGCGATCATCGCGAACACCGGTGCAGGCGTCCATGTGCCCCGGTCGACCTCGGCGACCAGCCCATGGGGGATCACGCGGCCTAGGTTGCCGGCCAACCCGCCGCCCGTCACATGGCAGAAGGTGCGGACGTGGGTTTCGGCGGCCAGCGCCAGGCAGTCCTTGGCGTAAATCAGCGTTGGCTCGAGCAATTCTTCGCCGAGAGTGCGGCCAAACTCCTCAACATAGCCGGCCAGGTTCATCCGGTCGATATCCAGCAGCACCGTTCGAGCTAGGGAATATCCGTTGGAATGCAGGCCCGACGATCCCATCGCGATGATGACGTCACCAGGTCTCACGCGCTCGGGCCCCAGCACATCGTCGGCCTCGACCACGCCGATGCCGGTGGCCGAGATGTCGTAATGGTCGGGTTCCATCAGACCGGGATGTTCAGCAGTCTCGCCCCCGAGCAGCGCGCAGCCCGCACGCACGCAGCCCTCCGCGATCCCGCCAACGATTGCGCTGACCCGTTCCGGCACGGTGCGGCCAACCGCAATGTAGTCCTGCAGGAACAGCGGCTCGGCACCGCACACCACCAGGTCGTCGACCACCATCGCGACCAGATCGAGGCCGACGGTGTCGTGCTTGTCCAGCGCTTGAGCGACCGCAAGTTTGGTGCCCACGCCGTCGGTGGAGGCGGCGAGCACGGGTTCCCGGTAGCCCCCGCGGAGGGCAAACAATCCGGCAAATCCGCCCAGTCCGCCGCACACCTCGGGTCTGCTGGCCTTGGTGGCGAGCGGCTTGAACAATTCGACCGCTCGGTCACCGGCGTCGATGTCCACCCCCGCTGACGCGTAGGTGATGCCCGGGCTGCCAGGGCCTCTTACGGAGCTTGGTAGGGGATCCGTCATCGCGATACAGGCTACCGGGCGGTGCGCGGCACCGGTATCGGCAACCGCAGCTCTCATGCCGAGTGCCAATCAGTGGGGTAGGTCAGCGCCTAACTGGAACCTCATCGGCAGAACGATCGCCCAGCCCAGCTCCGCGCGCGGTGTTGGCAAGCATCTGCTCGATGACATTCTTGCCCAGCGCGGTCTCGCCGGGCAGCTCAATGGGATACACGCCGTCGAAGCAGGCCGTGCACAGCCGCGAGGCAGGTTGCTCGGTAGCGGCAATCAGCCCGCGCAACGAAATGTACCCGAGCGTGTCGGCATTGATGGCATGCCGGACCGCTTCGAGCATCTCGGCCTCGGTCTCCACCGCATTGGCGATCAACTCTGCCGGCGAGGGAAAGTCGATTCCGTAGAAACACGGCCACTTCACCGGCGGCGAGGCGATACGCACATGGACTTCCACCGCGCCGGCTTCCCGCAGCATGCGCACCAAGGCACGCTGAGTGTTGCCCCGCACGATCGAGTCGTCGACGACGATGAGCCGCTTGCCGCGGATCACCTCTTTGAGCGGGTTCAGCTTCAGCCGGATGCCGAGCTGGCGGATGGTCTGCGACGGCTGGATGAAGGTGCGCCCGACGTAGGCGTTTTTCATCAATCCCTGCCCGTATGGGATGCCGGACTCCTGTGCGTACCCCACCGCCGCGGGCGTTCCCGATTCGGGCACACCGATCACCAGGTCGGCGTCCACCGGGCATTCACGGGCCAGCCGGCGACCGATCTCCAGGCGGGCGCCGTGCACGGACCGACCGGCCAGCGTGCTGTCCGGCCGCGCCAGGTAGACGTATTCGAAGATGCAGCCCTTGGGTGTGGGATTGGCGAACCGCGTGGACCGCACCCCGTCGGCGTCGATCGCCAGCAACTCGCCCGGTTCGATGTCGCGGACGAACGAGGCGCCAACGATATCGAGTGCGGCGGTTTCCGACGCCACGACCCAGCCACGGTCCAGACGCCCGAGCGACAGCGGCCGCACCCCGTGCGGGTCGCGGCACGCATACAGGGTGTTTTCGTCCATGAACGTCAGGCAGAACGCGCCGCGCACGGTCGGCAGCAGCTGCAGCGCCGCCTGCTCCAACGTGGAATCGGCCGCACCGTGGGCCAGCAACGCGCCCAAGATGTCGGAATCGGTGGTTGCCGGGGCTGGGCAGCAGCGGGCGCCGATCAACCCCGCCTCGCGGGCGCGGGCAGCGAGGACAGCGGTGTTCACCAGGTTCCCGTTGTGCCCCAACGCCACGCCGGTGCCAGCCGCGGTATTGCGGAACACGGGCTGGGCGTTTTCCCAGGTTGTGTCTCCGGTGGTGGAGTAGCGGCAGTGGCCGATGGCGACGTGGCCCGGCATCGCCGCCAGAGTCTGCTCGTCGAACACCTGGCTGACCAGACCGAGATCTTTGAACACCAGCACCTGCGATCCATCGGCAACCGCGATCCCTGCGGCCTCCTGGCCTCGATGCTGCAACGCGTACAGGCCGAAATAGGTGAGTTTGGCGACATCTTCGCCGGGGGCCCAGACCCCGAAGACACCACATTCTTCACGGGGCGAGTTGAGGTCTAGCTCGGGCTGCTGGACGGTCACAGTGTGGCGGCTCCCTGGGGCGCGGTTGGTGACGTAAAGGAAGTCTACGGGCAACTGGCATATGTCGCCGAATTGACTTGGCGGATCTGGGCCTCCAAATGCTGGGCACGACGACCGGATAGCGATCAACATGGTGTTACGGTTCTACTCCACCCACGCGTTGAGCAGGCTGTCACGGTTGGGAGGTGCAGATGTCATTTATCCTCGCAGCTCCAGAGCCCGGCTAGCTACCGCCGCGGAGTTGGCCGGCACCCACACAGCTGTGACCACCGCTGATCGGGGCGGCAGCGGCGCCCACCACGGTGGTGCTCGCCGCGGGCGCTGATGAGATTTCGGCGGTCGTGGCCTCGCTGTTTTCCGGACCCGGCCGCAGCTAGCACATGCTCGGCGCACAGGCAGCGGCATTTCACCAGCAGTTCATGCGGCTGCTTACTGCTAACGGCCGGGCTTGTTCCAGCGCCGAGGCCATCAACATCACGTTGATTCATGTCCTCGATATCGTCAATGCGCCGACCCAGCAACTGCTGGGTCGGCGCATTGATTGGTAACGGTGCCGACGGCGCGCCCGGAACGGCGGCAACGGCGGACAGTGGTTCGGCGTGAACGGGGAAAAGGACGCTAAAGATCGACCAGCGGTAGCCACAATGCGACCTCGCCCGCCCGCGAACCCGAAAGGGTCAGCTCCCCGTTGGCATGTGCCTGTGCCACCGGCAACAACCCGGTAGCTACCAATAGCCAGGTGCGCGGATCGGTCTCCACGACATTGGGTGGTGTGCCGCGGGTGTGTTTCGGCCCGGAAACACATTGCACCGCGGCGAAAGGCGGGATCCGAACCTCGACGCTGGCACCCGGAGCCAGCGCAGCCAGCGTGCACGCAGTGAGCCGAACGGCCGCCGCCAGGGCATCCCGGTCCGGCGCCGGACGGGTTCCGTCGCGTAACCAGTCTGCAATGGCGAACACGGCCTGCCGGGTCTTGGCCGGATCGGCCTTGTCACGGGTGGCCATACCTTAGGGTCTCAGAATCATGGATCCGCGATCGCGGCCACCGTACAAGATCATCGGCCTGGTGTGGCTGATGGTCTTGGCACTCGTCGCCGTCGCACTCTACGGTCAATTTCGGGGCAGTTTCACCCCAAAGACGACGTTATCGTTGATCGCTCCGCGTGCGGGTTTGGTGACCGACCCGGGTGCCAAGGTCACCTATAACGGCGTGCCGATCGGGCGGGTGTCCCGCATTTCGGAAGTAACACATGATGGCACGCCGGCGGCCCAGCTGGTCTTGGACGTAGATCCGACGTACCTCAGGTCTATTCCGGCCAACGTGGCAGCAGAGATAAAGTCGACCACGGTCTTCGGCAACAAGTACGTGTCGCTGATTTCACCCAAACACCCTGAACCGCAACATATCACATCGTCCATGGTGATCTATGCGACGGCGGTGACGACAGAGTTCAACACGCTGTTCGAGACGCTGACCGCGATTACCGAGAAGGTGGATCCGGTCAAGCTCAACCTGACGCTGGGTGCGGCCGCTGAGGCCCTGAGCGGCTTGGGAGACAGCTTCGGTGCCGCACTGGCCAGCGGCAGCGCGATTCTCGACAACGTCAACCCGCAGCTGCCCAGAGTCCGGGCCGACATCAGGGGCCTCGCCGCACTGGGCAACATCTACGCCGCGGCCATACCTGACCTGTGGTCCGCTCTGGATCGGGCCGCAACCACGGCGAGCACCGTCGACCAACGGCAGAGCGAACTGGATGCGGCATTGCTGGCAGTCGCTGGATTGGGCCAAACCGGCTCTGAGGTGTTCGAACAAGGCGGACCGTACCTGGCGCGGGGGGCCGCCGATCTGCTTCCCAGTAGCCGGCTGCTCGACGTATACAGTCCCGAGATCTTCTGCACCCTCCGCAACTACAGTGAAGTCGCACCCAGGATCCGCGCCGCACTAGGACTCAACGGCTACTCGCTGGGCTCAACGTCCTCCGGCGCTCTCTCTGGGGCCCCAAATCCGTACACCTATCCGGAGAATTTGCCGCGGGTCAACGCAAGGGGCGGACCCGGCGGCCAGCCGGGGTGCTGGCAGCAGGTCACTCGTGACTTGTGGCCCGCTCCGTTCCTGGTGATGGACGTCGGCGCCAGCATCGCCCCATACAACCATTTGGAACTTGGTCAGCCAATGTTCAACGAATATGTGTGGGGACGTCAGTTCGGTGAGTACACCATTAACCCGTAGCGAGACAAGCAATGACACGGTCGGCCATCCGGACGCTTGCTGCCACAGCGCTATTGCTGGCACTGCCGAGTTGCAGCGGATCCGGCGAACACCCCGGCACCAGCGCGCACGGCTGCCGAACCCTGGCCACAGACTCAGGATGGTATGGCGATAACCGTGATCAGATCGACGCGATGATCGGCCAACTCGGCACCTGCGGCAAAACCGGATCGGCGGCCAACAGCGCTCCCTTAGCGTTGTTGGACTGGGACAACACCATGGTGCGAAACGACGCCGGCAACGCCACGTTCTATTGGATGGTCAACAATTCCAGGGTGCGCCAACCCGCTGGCGGCAACTGGTCCACCACCAGCAGCTACCTCACACCGCAGGCGTCAGCGGCGCTCGCCGCCGCGTGTGGCGGCCTCGCGGCTCCCGGCCAGCCGTTGCCCACAGGCTCCCACCGCGGCTGCGCCGACGAGCTGGTGTCGGTGTACACCCAGCGTCAAACCCGCTCCGGCGCAATCGCCTTCACCGGCTTCAACCGACGGCGCATACAACCTGCCGACGCCTGGGCGGCGCAATTGCTGGCCGGCTGGACTCAAGCCGAGGTCGCCGAATTTGCCGTCGCAGCCCGACAGCAGAACCTCGACGCCGCCCAGGATGCCGAACAGACCGTCGGCAGCACCCGGCAAACCGGCTGGTTACGCTACCAGCCCCAGATGCGAGATCTTGTCGCGACGCTGCAGGCGAACGGGTTTGACGTGCGGATCATCTCCGCCTCAGCCGAACCAGTGGTCCGGGTTTGGGCGGCGGACGTGGGGATCCCCGCTGACCACGTGATGGGTGTGCGCACCGAGCAGGACGGTGACGTGCTCACCCCGCGACTGGTGCGCTGCGGTGGCGAGCCGTCGATCCCGTTCAATGAGGGCAAGCGGTGCCGGGTCAACGAGCAGGTGTTCGGCGTCCACGGCGCGACCGCGTTCCAACAGTTGCCGGAACAGCGCCGCCAAGTGTTCGCGGCCGGTGATTCGGATGGGGACGCGACGTTCACCGCGGACGCTACCGCGCTGCGGTTGGTGCTCAACCACCATCAAATCGAGCTGATGTGTCGGGCCTACGCCAACGCTGACGGCCGATGGCTGGTCAACCCGTTTTTCATCGATCCCCTGCCGATGAGACCGCCATATCCCTGCGCCACACAGGGCTTCGATGAGCCCGATGGCGGCCAAGCACCGCTGCGTCAACCCGACGGCAGCGTGGTGCCCGATCAACCCGACCGCGTGCACTGACGGAGGGCAAAATATGCTGTCACGCAAGCGTTGTAGACTTGGCGTTGCTTCCCTGCGCTCTCACCCTGCACCGGCGCACGATGTGTGAGATTCTCTTCCGTGCCCTAGTCACTTCTCCCTAAGGCGGTGTTCCGATGCCCCAGATCCCTTCGCGCGATGGCGGCCGGCCCGCCCAGCGCAGCCTAGCGCCCATCATCGTTACCCGACGAGGCAAGATTGCCCGACTCGAATCCAGCCTGACCCCGCAGGAGGCGCAGATCGAGGATCTGGTCTTTGCGCGAAAAGCGTTGAACCGAGCCGGTATTCCATTCTTGTTGATCCGCAACCACAATAACAGGCCGATTCTGGCTATCGCCGTCCAATTGCGGCCCGCGGTCGAGCGCGCACTTGCGGCTGCATGCGCTACCGAACCGATGTACGCCAAGACGGTTGACGAAAAGGGAATTCCTCCGGTCTTGCTGGCCAATGGCCGGCTTTCCGGGTTGAGTGATCCGCGCATCCTCCGGTTGTACCGGCGCCGGATTGCGCCGGGCGGATTTCGGTATGGCCCGGCATTCGGCGTCGAACTCCAGTTCTGGGTTTTCGAGGAATCACTGATCCGCTGCCCAGTGGAAAACTCCCTTACTCGCAAAGTGCTGCCGCGCAATGAGCTAACGCCAACAACGGTCACGTTGCACGGCTACAAGTGGCCGACGCTGGAGGGAATGTTCACCCCGCATGCCAGCGACGTCACGTTCGACATCGACCTGGTGTTCTCCTGGATCGACGGCACCGACCCGGAGTTTCTGGCCCGGCGCGCAGCGCAAATGTCGCAGTACGTGATGGGCGAAGGCGACGACGCCGACGCGCGGATCCGCCAGATTGACGAATTGAAATACGCGCTGCGGTCGGTAAACATGTTTGCTCCATGGATCCGCCGCATCTTTATTGCAACGGATTCCACCTCGCCGCAATGGATGGCCGAGCATCCAAAAATCACCATTGTCCGGGCCGAGGAACACTTCTCGGATCCTGCCGCGCTGCCTACCTACAACTCGCATGCGGTAGAGAGCCAACTACACCACATCCCGGGGCTTAGCGAGCATTTCCTGTACTCCAACGACGACATGTTTTTCGGCCGGCCGCTCAAGGCCAGCATGTTCTTCTCCCCGGGTGGCGTCACGCGGTTCATCGAGGCCAAGACCCGGATCGGACTGGGCGCCAACGATCCCACCCGCAGCGGCCACGAAAACGCCGCCCGGGTTAATCGGCGGCTGTTGTTCGAGCGGTTCGGGCAACTGATTACCCGCCATCTCGAGCACACCGCGGTCCCGCTGCGCAAAAGCACTCTGTTAGAGATGGAACAGGAATTCCCAGACGAGTTCGCGCGCACTCAGGCCAGCGCGTTCCGATCGGGCACCGACATTTCGGTGACCAACTCGCTGTATCACTACTACGCGCTGATGACGGGGCGTGCCGTCCCACAGGAAAAGGCCAAGGTTCGCTACGTCGACACCACCAGCCGCGCTGGACTCGACCTACTGCCGGAATTGCGCAAGCACCGCAACTACGATTTCTTCTGCCTGAACGACGGCAGCTTTCCCGAAGTCGGTGCGGCTGAGCGGGCAGAGCGAGTCGTCAGTTTCCTGGAGCGGTATTTCCCCGTCCCCGCGCCGTGGGAGAAAGTCGCGTCCGACATCAGCCAGCCGAACCTGGACCTACCGGTAGCGTCAGCACCATTGGAGGGTGGCTGAACAGCGAATCCCGTCGCGACGGTTCGATGAACATGCCACTTGCGGCGATTTGACGTCTCGCCTGCTCGGGCGAAACAAAGGTGCCCACCGTTTTCCCGGTACCCAGCGGGATGACGGAGTGCACAACGGTGTCCCGGTAGACGTGCACCAGGTTGCAGCCCTGGGCGCCATCTCGGCCGCGGGTGCCGCCGACGGCAACCGCGAGGTCTTGGGTGTAGCAGGTGGCCGAAGCCACCGATACCGGAATGCCGACGAATGTGGCGTGCGTCGAGTAATGCAGATGTCCCGCCAGGATGGACCGAACATCGCTACCCTTGAGCACGGACCCCAAGGCAGCTTGGTCACGCAGTTCTACCGTGACCGCCAAGTCCAAGACGCTCGGAATCGGCGGATGGTGCAGAGCCAAGATAGTGCCGTGCGGCGCTGCTTTCTCTAATTCGGCTGCCAGCCAATCTAATTGGGAATTGCGCAGTTCGCCGTAATGATGACCCGGCACCGAGGTGTCCACGGTGATGATCCGCAGGCCGTCGATCATGCACACCCGGTCCACCGGTGCCATCGACGGCGCCTCATCCAGCAGAAATCTGCGCAGCGCGGCCCGATCATCGTGGTTGCCCATCACCCAGATGAGCTCGGCGCCCAACTCGAGGGCAAACGGTTCAATCATGCCGCGCAGCTTGCGATACGCCTGCGCCTCGCCGGTGTCGGCCAAGTCGCCGGTGACGATAATCGCATCAGGCAGTACCCCGGAGCGCTTCAGCTGGCCGAGCAGCTCAGTCAGCCTGCCGTCGGCATCCACGTCACCGTAGAGTGGGTTATCCCCACCGACCAGATGCGTGTCGCTGATATGCAGAAGAACGTATTCCGGCCGCGGATGCTCCGCGGCCCTAAGTCTATGCACCGCAGGTGCCAACCCTCTCGGTCAAGTGATCGCTGTGAAAAGCGCAGCCCGACAAGTATAGCCGCGCTTTCGCTCAGCGCCGCTGAACGACCAGCGCCGCAATCGCACCGGCCTCGTTGATGGCCAAATGCAGCAGAATTGGCGCCGCCAGGCTGCCGCAGCGATCGGCCAGCCACCCGAACACCCACCCTGCCAGGCCGGTGACCAGCACCGTGGGCACCAGCGGCGCACCCAGCGCGCGCGCGTCGGCGATGTGCGAGAGCCCAAAAGCACCCGCCTGCAGCAGCAGCCCGCCCGCCCGACCGTAAGCCCCGGAACTGGCAGTAGCCAACGCTGCCCGAAACGCAGCCTCCTCGGCCCATACCGTGCCGAAGGGTATTTGCCACCCGAGCCAGCCCGGCACCGACTCTGGCAGCTCGCGCGCGGACATCGATAATCGCACCACGGGCGTCGGCGTCGTGGCCGCGATCGCCGTCGTTGCCGCTACCGCGGCCACCGAACCCAGCCGCAACCCCGCCCATAGCCGTGGCGGCAGCATGCCCAGTGGCGCGCGGGTCACCAGCACCAGCAAGCATCCCAGCCCGGCTTGCAGTGGTACCCGCCACCGGGCCGGCAGCGTCGGACCGATGAAGCTCCAGCCAACCAGGCTGCCGGCCAAAGACAGGGCACGCAAACGACTTACCCAAAGAATCGCGGCAGCACCGCCTCTGACGTCTGGCGCAGTTCTGCCAGCGACACTGTGAACAGCCCTTGGAATTCAATCGAATCCGAGGCCTGATCGACGACGCCGACGCGAACGGCGGGCAGTGCCCGCGCCTCGCACATCGCGCGGAAGCGGCTTTCCTCAGTGCGCGGCACCGCAACCAGCACCCGGCCGGGTGACTCCGAGAAGAGCATCACGAACGGGTCGGTGCCTTCGGGAAGTACGATGCGGCAGCCGGTTTCGCCGGCCAGCGCCGATTCGACGATGGCTTGGGTCAGCCCGCCTTCGGACAGGTCGTGCGCGGCGGACACCAGCCCGTCGCGCGACGCCGAGCACAACACGTCAGCCAGCAGCTGCTCGCGGGGCAAGTCGACTCTGGGCGGCAGTCCACCGAGATGGTCCGCGGTCACCTGCGCCCAGATGGATCCGTCGAACTCGTCGCGGGTGTCACCCAGCAGCATCAGGGTTTCGCCGGACTCACTGCCCAGCGCGGTGGGGATGCGCCGAGCGACATCGTCTATCACGCCGAGTACACCGACCACCGGCGTGGGCATGATCGCGGTTGACCCGGTTTGGTTATAGAAGCTGACATTGCCGCCGGTCACCGGAATGCCCAGGGCAGCACAACCATCGGCGAGGCCACGGACCGCTTGGGCGAATTGCCACATCACTGCTGGGTCTTCGGGGGAGCCGAAGTTGAGGCAGTTGGTCACGGCCACCGGTGTGGCTCCGGTGACGGCGACGTTGCGGTACGCCTCGGCCAGCGCCAGTTGGGCACCCGCGTAGGGGTCCAGCAGGGCGTAGCGTCCGGAAGCGTCGGTCGAGACGGCGATGCCGCGACCGGTAGTTTCGTCGATACGCAGCATGCCGCCGTCGGCGTGCTCGGCCAGCACCGTGTTGCCGCGCACATAACGGTCGTACTGCTCGGTGATGAATGCGCGACTGCACAGCTGCGGACTGCCGAGGAGCGCAAGTAAAGTCGCGCGCAGTTCGGCTCCGGTGACCGGCCTGGGCAGCCGCGCCGAGGTGTCGGCGTTCAGAGCGTCTTGGGATTCCGGGCGGGCTACCGGGCGCTGGTATACCGGACCTTCATGGGCCACGGTGCGCGGCGGCACGTCGACGACCGTCTCGCCGTGCCAGGTAATCCGCAACCGATCGCCGTCGGTGACCTCGCCGATCACCGTAGCCAACACTTCCCACTTGCGGCACACCGCCAGGAAGGCGTCGACGTTCTCCGGGGCAACCACCGCGCACATGCGTTCCTGCGACTCGCTGCACAGCACCTCGGCGGGGGCCATGTCCTTGGCCCGCAGCGGCACGGTGTCGAGTTGGATCGACATGCCGCCGTCGCCGGCAGACGCCAATTCCGATGTTGCGCACGATAATCCGGCGCCACCCAGGTCCTGGATGCCAATCACCAGGCCGCCCGCGTAGAGCTCGAGGCAGCACTCGATGAGCACCTTCTCCATGAAGGGGTCGCCGACCTGCACCGACGGTAGCTTTTTGCGCGACCCGCTGCTGTCGAAGGTGTCTGATGCCAGCACCGAAACCCCGCCAATGCCGTCGAGCCCGGTACGCGCGCCGAACAAAATAATCTTGTTGCCGGCGCCAGAGGCGAACGCCAAATGCAGGTCCTCCTGCCGCAGCACGCCGACGCAGAGCGCGTTGACCAACGGGTTGCCGGCGTAACAGGCGTCGAAGACGGTCTCGCCGCCGATATTGGGCAGGCCGAGTGAGTTGCCGTAGCCGCCGATACCGCGGACCACCCCGTCGAGCACCCGGCGGGTATCAGGCGCGTCGGCCGCACCGAACCGCAGCTGGTCCATCACCGCCACCGGTCTTGCACCCATGGCCATAATGTCTCGGACAATGCCGCCGACACCGGTGGCCGCGCCCTGGTACGGCTCGACATAGGACGGGTGGTTGTGCGATTCCACCTTGAAGGTAACGGCCCAGCCGTCGCCGATATCGACGACGCCGGCGTTTTCGCCGATACCGGCCAGCATGCCGGCGCGCATCTGTTCGGTGGTGGTCTCGCCGAAGTAGCGCAGGTGCACTTTCGAGGACTTATACGAGCAGTGTTCGCTCCACATCACCGAGTACATGGCTAGCTCGGTGTCGGTGGGCCGGCGCCCCAGAATCTCGCGAATCCGCTGGTACTCGTCGTCTTTGAGGCCCAACTCATGGAACGGTTGCGGCTGATCAGGGGTGGCCGCCGCGTGCTCGACGGTGTCAATGATGTGGATGCGCGCGCTCGTCACGCCCGCTAGTTTAGGTCGGGCGGTCTTTCTTGCCGAGCGTGACGTCAGTGCGCGATTTCGGCAAAAATCTCGCAGCCACGTCACGCTCGACGAGCCGCCTAGGCTACCGGCCCACCACGCAGAACAGGTTGCCCTCGGGGTCGGCCAGTACCACCCAGCGGATGTTCTCCCCGAACTGATGCCGTTCGACTTCGGTGGCTCCAGCGGCCGTCAGCCGCGTCACCTCGGCATCCACATCCTTAGCACTGAAATCCAGATGTACCCGATTCTTTCCCGGAGTGGGATCGGGCACCTTCTGAAATCCGAGCCGGGGCCCTTCCGAGCGGGCCACCACGACGAACTCACCAGGCATCAGATCGTGGGCCGTGCCATCGAAGTGCTCGGCCCACCAGCCGGCCAGCTTCGCCGGGTCGCGGCAATCGAAGGTGACCATCTCCACGCTGAGCGCCATGCCTCACAACCCTATGCCTGCGGCGCGAGAAACGCCTGCAACGCCGCGGAATACGCGGCCACGTCGTGCGCACCCATCAACTCGCGCGCCGAGTGCATCGCGAGCTGTGCGGCACCCACGTCGACGGTGGGTATGCCGGTCCGAGCCGAGGCCAGCGGCCCGATCGTCGACCCGCACGGCAGGTCCGCCCGGTGCTC
>NZ_VTZN01000142.1 GCF_008370645.1 Mycobacterium simiae | reverse complement strand
TGCCGGCGGGGTCGGCGGTGCGGCGCTGAAGGGCGATGGTGGTGTGGTCGGTGTGGCTGGTGCGGGCGGTGCCGGCGGTGCCGGTGGTGATGCAGGTGCGGGCGGTCACGGCGGGAGGGGCGGCGGCGCTCGCGGCTTCCCCGACGCCCAGGGCGGCCTTGGCGGTGTTGGCGGGGGGGGGTGCGCTCGGCGGTGCGGGAGGCAGCGGCGGTGCGGGCGGGCAGAGTTTTGGTAGCGCCAAGGGCGGTGTTGGCGGGGTGGGCGGCCGCGGTGGTAGCGGCGGGCTTGCCGGGGCCGGCGGTGATGGCGGCGGTTCCACGACGTTTCTTGCCGGGGCCGCAGGAGGTGATGGTGGTGTCGGCGGCATCGGCGGCATCGGCGGTACCGGCGGGGCCGGCGGGGCCGCCGTTAGTGGTGTTGGCGGTGCTGGCGGGGCTGGCGGGTCCGGCGGTACCGGTGGCGGCGGGGCTGGCGGGGGCCGCGGCGGCCCGGGCCTTGATGGCATCAGCTTTGGCGGTCGCGGTGGTGACGGTAGCGCGGGGGGCACCGGCGGCGACGGCGGCGACGGCGGCGACGGCGGCGGCCCTGGCGGTACGGGCGGTAGCGGCGGCGACGCCGGCAGCGGAGGAGTTGGTGCATCTGGTGGCCCCGGTGGTGTCAACACGAACGGTCTCAACCCCGGCCCCGCTGGCACCTCGGGTGGTCCGGGCGCTGCCGGTCAACCCGGAAATGCTGGCAACAACGGTTAACGCCGCCAGCCGACGCTACGACCCGCATTCGGGGTGCGCGCCAGGTCGGTACCCCGACTGCGGCGCGAGTGTGCGCAGCGTTTACCTGCCAGATTTTTTGACCTGCGGGGATGCCCGTCGGTAGGCTGCTCCGTTGGCGTGCGGTACGCCGGGGCCTCGGGTCAATGTCGGTCGCCGAGAAAAACCTCACCGTCTACGCCTGACCGGCGCCCGGCTTGCACCGGGATCCACCCGAGAGAGAAGAAGGTAAGCGCTGTGCCTACATACGCGCCCAAGGCGGGTGACACCACGAGGTCGTGGTACGTCATCGACGCCACGGACGTGGTGCTTGGCCGCCTTGCCGTGGCAGCGGCCAACCTGCTGCGCGGCAAGCACAAGCCGACGTTCGCGCCCAATGTCGACGGCGGTGACTTCGTCATCGTCGTCAACGCCGACAAGGTCGCCCTCACCGGCGACAAACTCCGTCACAAGATGGCTTACCGCCACTCGGGATATCCCGGCGGTCTGCGCAAGCGCGCCATCGGCGAACTGCTGCAAAAGCACCCCGACCGGGTGGTCGAGAAGGCGATCGTCGGAATGCTGCCCAAGAACAAGCTCAGCCGCCAAATCCAGCGCAAGTTGCGGGTCTACGCCGGCCCGGAGCATCCCCACGCCGCTCAGCAGCCGGTTCCCTTCGAGATCAAGCAGGTGGCGCAGTGACCGAAACCAGCGAAATTGCCGCGCTCGAAACTCCGCCAGCCCACGGCGAAGCGTTCGTGTTCGATCGCCCCATCCAGACCGTCGGCCGCCGCAAGGAAGCCGTGGTTCGGGTGCGACTGGTGCCCGGCACCGGCAAGTTCGACCTCAACGGCCGCACTCTGGAGCACTACTTCCCGAACAAGGTGCACCAACAGCTCATCAAGGCGCCTCTGGTCACAGTCGACCGGGTGGAAAGCTACGACATATTCGCCCACCTCAACGGTGGCGGTCCGTCGGGCCAGGCCGGGGCCCTGCGCCTGGGTATCGCCCGAGCGCTCATTCTGGCCAACCCAGCGGATCGCCCCCCGCTGAAAAAGGCCGGCTTCCTCACCCGGGACCCGCGCGCTACCGAGCGCAAGAAGTACGGGCTGAAGAAGGCCCGCAAGGCGCCTCAGTACAGCAAGCGCTGATCAGCAATCACTTTCTGGCCGCGAGCGTGCATCTGCGCGTATCCGCCGGCGTGTCGCGGCGTAATTCCGCGGCGCGCGGCCAAAAGTGGGTATGTGCATGGCCGTCAACTGTGAGAGGTTTGTCCGCATGGGTCGACTATTTGGCACCGACGGAGTGCGCGGGGTCGCCAATCGCGAGCTGACCGCTGAGCTGGCCCTGGCCCTGGGCGCCGCTGCGGCCCGGTACTTGGCGAGTTCGGGCGGTCCGGGCCGGCGGGTCGCCGTGATCGGTCGTGACCCGCGAGCCAGCGGTGAAATGCTGGAAGCTGCCGTGATCGCCGGGCTGACCAGCCAAGGTGTCGACGCGCTGCGGGTCGGGGTGCTCCCCACACCCGCGGTGGCGTACCTGACCGGCGCCTATGACGCCGACTTCGGCGTGATGATCTCGGCGTCGCACAATCCGATGCCCGACAACGGCATCAAGATCTTCAGTGCCGGCGGGCACAAATTAGACGACGACACCGAGGATCAACTCGAGGAACTGGTCGCCGCCGGTCCCGGGCTGCGTCCCGTGGGTGCCGGCATCGGTCGAGTCATCGACGCCGAGGATGCGGCGGATCGCTATCTGCGTCAGGTGAGCAAGGCCAGCACCAGCCGGCTTGACGGCCTGACTGTGGTTGTCGATTGCGCCCACGGCGCGGCCTCAATGGTGGCGCCGCGGGCCTATCGCGCTGCCGGCGCCCGAGTCATCGCGATCAACGCCGACCCCGACGGACTCAACATCAACGACGGCTGTGGCTCCACGCACCTGCATTCCTTGCGGGCGGCCGTCACTGCCCACCGGGCCGACCTGGGCCTAGCGCACGATGGAGATGCCGACCGCTGCCTGGCCGTTGACGCCAACGGTGACTTGGTCGGCGGCGACGCCATCATGGTGGTACTCGCATTGGCCATGCAAGAAGCGGGCGAGCTGACCGCCAACACGTTGGTGACCACGGTGATGAGCAACCTTGGGTTGCACCTGGCCATGCGCGCGGCCGGTGTTACCGTGCACACCACCGCCGTCGGTGACCGCTACGTGCTCGAGGAGCTGCGCGCCGGTGACTACAGCCTCGGCGGTGAGCAGTCCGGTCACATCGTGCTGCCCGGGCTGGGATCGACTGGCGACGGGATCGTCACCGGGTTGCGACTAATGACCCGCATGGTGCAGACCGGCGCCTCACTTGCCGCCCTGGCGTCGGCGATGCAGACGCTGCCACAGGTGCTGATCAACGTCGAAGTCGACGACAAGGCCACCGCCGCCGCCGCGCCGTCGGTCCAGACGGCGGTCGACGAGGCTGCAGCCGAGCTGGGTGATACTGGTCGAATTCTGTTGCGTCCCTCCGGAACTGAGCCGGTTATCCGTGTCATGGTGGAAGCAGCCGACGAGCACGTTGCGCAGCGGCTGGCTACCAGTGTCGCCGCTGCGGTCAGCGCAGCGCACTGAAGTTTTCGGAACCCCGACGCCGCATCCGGCGTCGAACTAAGCATGAGACTCAATCAGGCCGGAAGCGGAATTGACGTGGCGGCGGTTGTCGCGGTCGCCGACCGGATTGGCGCCGCGGCTCAACTCATCGACGATGCGGCGGCAAACCTCTTGGCGCGGTTGGCTTTCGGCGGCGCTGGTGCGGGCCAAGCGCACGCGCAGCGGGGTCAGGCGCTGCGCTGTGAGCTGGATCGGTTGGCGGCCGAACTGTCGCAATGGTCGCGGGCGGCGGTCGAGATCGCCCAAGCGCTACGCGCCGGCGCCGATCGCTATGCCGAGGCCGATCGATTCGCCGCGGCGCGGATCGCTTGACCGTGGCCAACCGGTTGGACGTCGCCGGACGCCTCGCCGAAGGTCGGCTCGCAGTCGAACGGACACGCAGTTATGTGCATGCTTGCCAGCAGGTCGGCTACCACCACCCAGACTTGACGTTGCGCCCCGGGCAGCTAAGCGACTGGTACGACGGCGAAGAAGGCCTAGACCTGCACGCGCTGGACAGCGACTGCGCACTACTGCGGGCTGCCGGTACCGCGGTTGCCGAGGCGCTGGGGAGCCAGCGCGTCCAGGTCACCCAGCTCGCTGCCGCATGGACGGGACCAGGAGCTGAGGCGGCAGTTGGCTTCCTGCAGCGACATTGTGACGCGGCAAACGAGCTGGTCACCGAGGTCCGGGCGGCCGCGCAGCGGTGCGAATCTCTGCGCGACAACCTATGGCAGCTGGTCGACTCAAAGGTGGAGTCGGCGATCGCCATCGACAATCGCACACTTGCGCAGCGGCCGGCGTGGTTAACCGCCGCCGAAACCGTCAAGAACGGCATGGGCGACCGGCCCGCGGCTGAACAGGTGCTGCGTGACCAGGTAACGCCGTACGTGGACAATGATATTCGCATCGACTGGCTCACGGCGATGCGTTCGACGCGGGCTGGGGTGGCGGCGTCCTACGACCTGGCCACCGACCGGCTGGCCGGCACACCGCAGACCCACTTCGAGGTTCCGGGGGATCTTGGCCCGCGCTGTTGCTCTGTCGCCCGGGAAGTGCCGAACGCACCGCAGGCGACAGCTGCCGCCGCACCCGCCGCTAGTGTGCCTGATGCAATGCCGCCGGGACCGGCACCGGCGGCGTCGGTCGGAGCGCCGGTGACTCCGGCCGCTTTGATACCGCCGCCGACGCCTTCCGACCTAGGAGTTGGATCCGGTGCTGGGGGGCTCGGCGGGCTGGGTGGTCTGGCCAACCGAATCGTCGATGCCATGGTCGACCTGCTTGGGGCCGCGGGCGACGGGCTCTCCGATCCGGTGCGGCCCGAGGATTCCCTCGAACCCGAAGGTCCCGTCGATGCAGACCTGGGCGAAGCGCACGACGACGGCCCGCCCCAGGCTGAACCCGTCGAAGACATGACGGTGGCAGATCCGGGCGACCAACCGCAGCCAAGCGAAGCGGGCGAGCGCGCCGCCGCGGCGATACCACCGGTTGCGCCGCAGCAACCGGCGGGCGCCGCACCGCCGTCACCGGCTGGCGGTCCGCCGGCTGTCGGGCCGCTGCCAGCGCCGGCGCCGACAAGGGCGTCGACACCCTGTGAGATCGCCGCAGACCAGCTTCCCAAAGCGGGGCAGTAGTGGATCAGGACGGCCGCAGTTGCAGTAGCTGCTCGATATAGCGCACCGCTTCACCGGAAACCGCGGTCACCGGTCTGACCAACAGCGTGGTCACACCGGCATCAGCGAAGGCGGCCAATCGTTCGGCGATAAACCCCCGCGGTCCGATCAGCGAGATCCCCCGCGCCAACTCGTCAGGGACCGCGTCGATTGCCTCCTGTCTGCGGCCGGCCAGGTAGAGCTGCTGAATCCGGTCGGCGACGTCGCCGAATCCGTAGCGAGTCGCCACTTTGTGGTAGAAGTTTCGGCCTTTGGCGCCCATTCCGCCGATGTAGAGGGCCAGTTGCGGTTTCGTCCACCCCAGCCGGTCATCGACATCCGCCCCGATCGCCAGCGCGGTACCGACCATCACGTCCAGCGGGCCCATGGTCGGGTCACGTTTCGCGGAGCCGGCAGCCAGTGCTTGCCCCCACACCAATCCGGCCTGCTCCGGATAGAACAAGACCGGCACCCAGCCCTCGGCGATCTCCGCGGTCAGTTCGACATTCTTTGGCCCCAGGGCCGCAATCGATATCGGAATACGTTCGCGTACAGGATGATTGATGAGCCGCAGCGCATTGCCTAAGCCCGTTCCGCGGTCCGCTGGCAGCGGAATCTGGTAGTGCTTGCCCTCGTAGTGCAGCCGCTCCCGGCGCCACACCTGCCGGCAGATCTCCACGACTTCACGGGTGCGCCCTATCGGGGCGTCGAATTCGACGCCGTGAAAGCCTTCGATCACTTGCGGCCCGGAGGTACCGATTCCCAGGTGGAAGCGGCCGCCGGAAACGAAATCCAGGCCCGCAGCGGTCATCGCCAGCAGTGTTGGGGTGCGGATGTAGATGGGAAGCACCCCGGAGGCCAGTTCGACCCGCGAAGTCCTGGCCGCCAAGTACCCCAACTGGCTGACGGCGTCGAAGGAATACGCCTCAGCCACCACGACAATGTCGATGCCGCATTTCTCGAGTTCGACGACACGGTCGACGGCCTCATGAAAGCCGCCCGGGTAGTCCATGGCAATGCCGATCCGCATTATCGACAGTTAGCACGGGCAGCTGCGTCAAGTCACCGTCACTTCAGTAGCGCAACGATCTTTTCTTCCGGGGAAACCGGTGGAGCCTCAGAATCCACGGCATCCGTCTTCGGCAGCTGCACGTCGGGATCGGCGAACTCGCGATAGGTCTTGTCACCAGCGAGCGTGTACAGCAGGTAGCCGGTCAGCAGCGCCCGAACCGAACGTTGGGTCTTGCGGTCTGCGCCCGACAACCCGACCACCTGCGTGAGTCGCCTACCTTCGACCAGGCCACCCGCTTTGGCCTTGCTGACGATGCGCAGCGTGGCCGTGTCCCAAACGCGGGACAGCTCGAGAGCATTGGAAGTCAGCGTCTTGGGATCTCCGGGCGCGCTGATGATCAAGCCCGGAACACTTAGGGCCGCGGCCGGCTGCTCAGCCGGAGGCGCCGTCACGGTCGGGAAAATCGCGGCCACGGCGGATGGCTTGTCGGGCATGCCGGCCGCCGCGAACACGGCGGCCGAGCCGCCGAAACCGTGCCCGACCAGTCCCAGTTTGGCGGGGTGCACGCTGATATTGCCCGGTCCCAGCCGCACGCCCGCGACGATGTCGAGTGCAACACCCATATCGAAGGCCAGGTTCAGCACCGAGGGCGCAAGTCCCCGTTGGGTGTCGGGTGCCCCGGCCACAATGCCCCAGGAGGCCAGGTGCTCCAGCAGGCCCGTATAGCGGGTGGCACTGGTCAGCCAGTCGTGGCCAAAGGCGATGCCAGCCAGATTGAGTCCGGCTTCGGGGGTGTACAGCACCCCGGGCAGCCCGGCAAAGGCCAGGTCACCGCGTAGAACGCGGTGCGGACCACGGCGGCTGAGGGCGGCGAAGAGCTTGCTGGTGCGGGCCACGCGTCGACGTTAGCGGTGACTCGGGCGACGGGTCCAGTTCGTTCGCTGGCTGAGACAGCAAGCCGCCGCTAAGCCGTGACCTCGATCACTCCGACCCGCCAGAGCAGCGCGTAGACATGGCGCAGCGGAATACTGAGCAAGCGAGCGGTCGTATCCACGATGGGGTCGCTCGGGGCCGGAAAGGCAGGGAGATGATCGGGATTCGAGATCCGTCTTTTGCAGGGCGCGGTTAGGGCCGAACTATCACTTTCGTACAGCACGGCAGTCATGATTTTCTCCTCGAAAGATCTCGACCGGGCGGGCCAAGGTCCCCTCTTAGAATGGGCCGCTGCCCGGCACTTAAAACGAATACTTGTTGATATCGATCTTGCGGCTATACAAATTATTTGTGTTGCCGTATACATGGTATAAATCAATCTATGAGCAGGTCATATGAAGATGACGGATCAGATCCGCCACTTGCTGCTCAACTCCCGATTGGCCATACGTTACTGGGCCGTGATCAGGCGTTCGTGAACACCGTTGTCCTCTCCGCTGGCGCCAGTTCCTAACACCGGCGTATACCGATAGTCGGGCAAGGTCGCTAATGGCTATTCGTATCTGATCGTCGGTGGTCGCCAGCTTTAGTCGGTATTGCTGAGTGTACGACTTAGATGGATTTATCTTTATGAAGCGACGGGAAACGTCAGAAATACATCGGGTAACAAAACGCCCACTGTCTAGGAAATCGATATGAATTGAATGAATCGGGCTCACTATTGCTGCACCCTGTGGTCTGCTGGATCAGAATGCGCGCTTTGTCGTCCGCGAGCCGGCCACAGATTGCGCGAAGCGCGCGGTCTCGCGACGGCTGGCCGCTACCAGGAGGCGGTGGTGTGTGGCCGTCCTGACCTGCTGGCTGAGGTCGCCCTAGTCGCGGCTGCACTACCCTGGTCTGCTATGTGCGGAATTGTCGGCTACGTAGGGCAGCGTCCTGCCTGCGAGGTCGTCCTGGACGCGCTGCGCCGGATGGAGTATCGCGGCTACGACTCTTCGGGTCTTGCGCTGGTCGATGGTCAGGGCAAGCTCACCGTGCGTCGGCGGGCCGGCCGGCTGGCCAACCTGGAAGCTGCGGTGACCGAGATGGCACCGTCGGAGCTGGCCGGCACCACCGGCTTGGGTCATACCCGCTGGGCCACCCACGGTCGTCCCACCGACCGCAACGCGCACCCGCACCGCGACGTCGCAGGCAGAATCGCCGTCGTCCACAACGGCATCATCGAAAACTTCGCCACGCTGCGCCAGGAGCTGGAGGCGGCCGGCGTGGAGTTTTCCAGTGATACCGACACCGAAGTTGCGGTGCACCTGGTGGCGCAGGCCTACCGTCACGGCGAAACAGCCGGTGATTTTTTCGCTTCGGTGCTCGCCGTGCTGCGCCGGCTGGAGGGCCACTTCACCGTCGTGTTCGCCAACGCCGACGATCCCGGCACCATCGTTGCCGCCCGCCGCTCTACACCGCTGGTGCTCGGTCTCGGCGACGGCGAGATGTTCGTCGGATCCGACGTGGCCGCATTCATCGAGCACACGCGACACGCGGTCGAACTCGGCCAAGACCAGGCCGTGGCGATCACCGCAGACGGCTACCGGATCACCGACTTCCACGGCAACCCAGATGACGCCAGTGCCCGGCGTTTTCATATCGACTGGGACCTGGCCGCCGCCGAAAAGGGTGGCTACCAGTACTTCATGCTCAAAGAGATTGCCGAACAACCTACCGCGGTCGCCGACACGCTGCTAGGCCACTTCGTGGGCAACAAGATCGTGCTCGACGAACAACGCCTCAGTGACCAGGAACTGCGCGAAGTCGACAAGGTCTTCGTGGTCGCTTGCGGTACCGCGTACCACTCCGGGCTGCTAGCCAAATACGCGATCGAGCACTGGACCCGGCTGCCCGTTGAGGTGGAGCTGGCCAGCGAATTCCGGTACCGCGACCCGGTTTTGGACCGCAGCACCCTGGTGGTGGCCATCTCCCAGTCCGGGGAAACCGCGGACACGTTGGAAGCCGTTCGCCACGCCAAGGAGCAGAAGGCCAAGGTGTTGGCCATCTGCAACACCAATGGCTCCCAAATTCCGCGCGAATGCGACGCGGTGCTGTACACCCGCGCCGGCCCGGAGATCGGCGTGGCCTCCACGAAGACCTTCCTGGCGCAGATAACCGCCAACTACCTGCTCGGTCTGGCCTTGGCGCAGGCGCGCGGCACCAAGTACCCCGACGAGGTCGAACGCGAGTACCGCGAGCTGGAAGCGATGCCCGACCTGGTGCACCGGGTCATTTCGGCAATCAAGCCGGTGGCCGACCTCGCCAACCAGTTTGCGCAGTCATCGACCGTGCTGTTTTTGGGTCGCCATGTCGGCTACCCGGTGGCGCTGGAAGGTGCGCTCAAACTCAAAGAACTGGCCTACATGCACGCCGAGGGCTTCGCCGCCGGTGAGCTCAAGCACGGCCCGATCGCCCTGATCGAAGACGACCTGCCGGTGATCGTCATCATGCCCTCGCCCAAGGGCGCGGCCACGCTACACGCCAAATTGCTGTCCAACATCCGCGAAATCCAGACCCGCGGCGCGGTGACCATCGTCATCGCCGAGGAGGGTGACGAAACTGTGCGCCCCTATGCCGATCACTTGATCGAAATCCCGGCGGTATCAACACTTTTGCAGCCGTTGCTGTCCACGATCCCGCTGCAGGTGTTCGCCGCTTCGGTAGCCCAGGCCCGGGGTTACGACGTCGACAAGCCGCGCAATCTCGCCAAGTCCGTCACCGTGGAGTAGTGGTCGCACTGTGGGTAGTCGTCGTGGTGGTGACCTCGATGATGCCGTTGGCCGCTGCTGTACGGCGCGACGGTGCGCATGCGAAAGTTAGGCTGTGACGAAAGCTTCGGTGCGGTCGAGGCTGCAGAGCTGGGCATTGGTGGTGTGGCATTTCGTCAGCAACGCGCCGTTGACGTACACCTGGCTGGTGGTGTTGGCGATCACCACCATCATCCAAAACCAGCTCACCGGGCGGCAGTTGCACACCGTGCTGCTGCACCGATCCACCAACATCAGCCACCTGGGCCGGGACCCGCTGGAAGTGTTGTTCTCCAGCCTGTTGTGGATCGACGGCCGCAACCTGGAACCATACCTGCTGCTCTTCACCCTGTTTCTGGCGCCCGCCGAGCACTGGCTAGGCCAATTGCGTTGGCTCACTGTGGGATTGGCCGCACACATCGGCGCCACGTATTTCAGCGAAGGCATGCTGTATTTTGCGATCCAGACGCGTGACGCGGCCGAACGGATGGTGCACTCCCGCGACATCGGGGTCAGCTACTTCCTGGTCGGAGTGATGGCGGTGCTGACCTATCACATCGCCAAGCCGTGGCGGTGGGGATATCTGGGGGCGCTGCTGGTCATCTTCGGTTTCCCGCTGATCACGATGGACAAGACCGAACTGAACTTCACCGCAATCGGTCACTTCACGGCGATATTGATCGGCCTGGCGTTCTACTCGATGGCCCGCGAACGCAAAAGCCCGATGTGGAACCCGGCGCGCCTCAAGGCGATCTTCCGCTGGCCACGCTCGCCGGAGGTATCCGCGTGAGAGGGACCTAGGATGCGGCGCTACTACACCGCAGACGCGATCCGCGAAGCCGAGGCACCGCTGTTGGCCAGCTTGCCCGACGGAGCCTTGATGAGGCGGGCGGCCTTTGGGCTGGCCACCGAAATCCTGCGCGAGCTGAGACTTCGCACCGGCGGTGTGGCCGGGCGCCGGGTGTGTGCGGTCGTCGGATCCGGCGACAACGGTGGTGACGCGTTGTGGGCGGCAACGTTCACGCGGCGCCGCGGCGCGGCCGCCGACGCGGTGCTGCTCAACCCCGACCACACCCACCGCAAGGCGCTGGCGGCGTTCACCAAGGCCGGCGGTCGTGTCGTGCAAGCTGTTTCGGCAACAACCGATCTCGTCATCGACGGGGTGGTGGGCATCTCTGGGTCCGGGCCGCTGCGGCCGGCTGCCGCCGAGGTGTTCGCCGCAGTAGCTGCCGCCGGAATCCCGGTCGTCGCCGTGGACATTCCCAGCGGCATCGACGTGGCGAGCGGGGCGATCACCGGCCCCGCGGTGCGTGCGGCGCTGACCGTCACCTTTGGCGCGCTCAAACCCGTGCACGCGCTGGCCGACTGCGGCCGCGTCGTTCTCATCGATATCGGGCTGAATCTGCCCGACAGCGATCTGCGCGGTTTCGCGGCGGCCGACGTACTTGCGTGCTGGCCGGTACCCGGCCCGAACGACGACAAATACACCCAGGGCGTCACCGGTGTGCTGGCCGGCTCGGCGACGTATCCGGGTGCGGCGGTGTTGTGTACGGGGGCGGCGGTCGCGGCCACCTCCGGCATGGTGCGCTACGCCGGCAGTGCCCGCGCCGAGGTGTTGTCGCACTGGCCGGAAGTCATCGCGTCACCCACCCCGGCGGCGGCCGGTCGGGTGCAGGCCTGGGTTGTCGGGCCGGGACTGGGCACCTCGGACGAGGAGGCAGCCGGGGCCTTATGGTTCGCGCTGGACACCGACCTGCCGGTGCTAGTCGACGCCGACGGGCTAACCCTGCTGGCGGCGCACCCCGAGCTGGTGGTCAACCGGACGGCGCCGACGGTGTTGACACCGCACGCCGGTGAGTTCGCCCGGCTGGCCGGGTCGCCGCCGGGTCACGACCGGGTGAGTGCGTGCCGCAAGTTAGCTGACGAGTTCGGCGCCACGGTGCTGCTCAAAGGCAATGTCACCGTCATCGCCGACCCGGGCGGTCCGATCTACCTGAGTCCGGCCGGGCAGGCGTGGGCGGCCACCGCCGGATCCGGCGATGTGCTGTCGGGGATGATCGGTGCGCTGCTGGCCTCTGGGCTCGCACCCGCCGCGGCGGCCGCGGCGGCGGCCTTTGTGCATTCCCGGGCGGCGGCGTTGTCGGCCGCTGATCCCGGCCCCGGTGACGCGCCGACGTCGGCGTCACGCATCCTGCACCACATCCGGGCGGCCCTGGCCGCGCTCTAGCCCGTAGTTCCGTCTAGCGACGAAAGGATCTCCGTGTCCAGAAGCCAACCCTCCTCGGCCACCCACTCGATCACTCCGGCCTACACCGGTCGCCTGTTCACCGCGCCGGTGCCGGCGTTGCGGATGCCTGACGAGTCGATGGATCCCGAGGCCGCCTACCGCTTCATCCACGACGAGCTGATGCTCGACGGCAGTTCGCGGCTGAACCTGGCCACCTTCGTCACCACCTGGATGGACCCCGAGGCCGGCAAGTTGATGGCCGAGACGTTCGACAAGAACATGATCGACAAGGACGAATACCCCGCGACCGCGGCCATAGAGCAGCGCTGCGTGTGCATGGTGGCCGATCTGTTCCACGCCGAAGGCTTGCGCGACGACGACCCCAGCACCGCCATCGGGGTGTCCACCATCGGCTCCAGCGAGGCGGTGATGCTGGGCGGTCTGGCCATGAAATGGCGCTGGCGCGCCAAGAACAAGGACTGGCAGGGCCGCACCCCCAACCTGGTGATGGGCTCCAACGTCCAGGTGGTGTGGGAGAAGTTCTGCCGCTACTTCGACGTCGAACCCCGCTACCTGCCGATGGAGAAGGGCCGCTACGTCATCACGCCCGAGCAGGTCGTCGATGCCGTCGACGAGGACACCATCGGCGTGGTGGCGATCCTGGGCACCACCTACACCGGCGAACTCGAGCCCGTCGCGCAGATCTGCGCCGCCCTGGACAAGCTCGCGTCCGGCGGTGGCGTGGACGTCCCGGTGCATGTCGACGCCGCCAGCGGGGGCTTCGTGGTGCCGTTCCTGCACCCGGACCTGGTGTGGGACTTCCGGCTGCCGCGGGTGGTGTCGATCAACGTCAGCGGCCACAAGTACGGCCTCACCTATCCCGGCATCGGTTTCGTGGTGTGGCGCAGCCCCGACTACTTGCCGGAGGATCTGGTCTTTCGGGTCAATTACCTGGGCGGCGACATGCCGACCTTCACGCTGAACTTCTCCCGGCCCGGCAACCAGGTGGTCGGCCAGTACTACAACTTCCTGCGATTGGGGCGCGAAGGCTATACCCAGATCATGCAGTCGCTGTCCTCGACCGCGCGGTGGCTGGGAGAGCAGCTGCGCACCGCAGAACATTGCGAGGTGATCTCGGACGGATCGGCGATCCCGGTAGTCGCCTTCCGGCTGGCCGGTGATCGCGGCTACACCGAATTCGACCTTTCCCACGAGCTGCGGGGATACGGTTGGCAGGTGCCGGCTTACACCATGCCCGATAACGCCACCGACGTGTCGGTGCTGCGCATCGTGGTGCGCGAAGGGCTCTCCGCTGACCTGGCACGGGCTCTGCACGACGACATCGCCACCGCGGCCCGCGGGCTGGACAAGCTCAAGCCTGGTGGGCACTACGTGGCACAGCACTTCGCGCACTGAGCCCTGGCTGAGGATGCGCGTTGCGTGGTGCGGGGCGGCGTCAGTCCGGCGCCAAGGTGCGCGACCGGGGTGCCGGCAGGTAAAGAAAGTGCCCCGCCTGGTCCTTGGTTCGGGCACCCGGCAGCCGGGGCTCAGGGCAATATCGTCGTCGACGTAAATTATGTAGCGCAAAGCCACACAATCTGAGGACGTCGCTGGCATGCTCGTTGCCATCCACATGGTTCCGACGCCCGTGTCGGTCGTAGGGGGAGGCGGCGACGATGTCCTTCGTAGTAGTAGCTCCGGGGACGCTGGCAGCTGCCGCGGCCGATGTGGCGCGTATTGGCTCGGCACTGAGCGCGGCTACCGCGGCGGCCGCGGCCCCGACGTCCACGGTCATCGCTGCTGCCGGTGACGAGGTGTCCGCGGCCATCGCCTCGCTGTTTTCCAGTCATGCGCAGGAGTTTCAGGCGCTCAGCGCGCGGGCTGCGGCGTTCCATGCCGCATTCGAACAGGCTTTGACTGGGGCGGGCAGTTCCTATCTGCTCGCCGAGGCGGCCAGCGTCGCGCCGCTGCAGAACCTGGTAAAAGACGTGCTCGCGGTTGTCAATGCACCCACCAACGTGTTGTTGGGCCGTCCGCTGATCGGCGACGGCGCCAGTGGAGCGCCGGGAACCGGGGCTGCCGGTGGAGCCGGCGGCATCCTGTGGGGCAATGGCGGCGCCGGCGGCTCGGGCGCCCCGGGACTAGCTGGCGGCGCTGGCGGTGCCGCCGGGTTGATCGGTAACGGGGGTGCC
>NZ_VTZN01000141.1 GCF_008370645.1 Mycobacterium simiae | reverse complement strand
TTCCGCCGGCTCGGCCAGGCAAGTGCCCGACGGCGGCGGACGCCACGTGATTTCCAACGGCAAGTGGCAGACGTCAGACAAGTGTCCTACACTACGGAGCCGCAGCCTTTACCCCGATTAACCGTACCGTGATGGAATCGTTGTAAACGCTGTATGTTCCGTGCGATTGCTACTTCCGGCGCATGCGCAATCGGCCCCATCGCAGTGGTCGTCCGGAACCGGGCCGCGCAGGTCGCCGCGACGAGTTGAGAAGGAGTGTCGGCCGTGACGCTGCGGGTGGTTCCTGAAGGTTTGGCGGCGGCCAGTGCAGCGGTGGAAGCGCTGACCGCCCGGTTGACTGCCGCACATGCGGCCGCAGCACCGATCATCTCTGCGGTAGTGCCACCAGCGGCTGATCCGGTGTCGCTGCAGAGCGCGGTCGGGTTTAGCGCCGTGGGCAACACCTATGCTGCGGTCGCGGCTGAGGGCCTTGAAGAACTAGGCCGTTCCGGAGCCGGTGTGGGCGAATCCGCTGTCAGTTATGCCGCCGGTGATGCCGCGGCCGCATCGACGTATGTGGTCTCGGGCGGCTTGGGATGACGACGCCCATCTGGCTTGCCGTGCCGCCGGAAGTCCATTCAGCGTTGCTGAGCGCCGGCCCGGGACCAGGTTCGCTGCTGGCGGCCGCTGCGACATGGACATCGCTGAGCGCCGAATACACTTCAGTCGCAGCAGAACTCACTATGGAGCTGGCCGCAGTGCAGGCCGGAGCGTGGCAGGGGTCTAGTGCCGAAAGCTACGTGGCCGCACACGCGCCGTACGCGGCTTGGTTGACCCAGGCCGGCGCCGATAGCGCGGTATTGGCCGCCCAGCACGAGACCGCGGCGGCGGCGTATGTCAGCGCGCTGGCGACGATGCCGACGTTGGCGGAATTAGCCGCCAACCACATCACGCACGGGGTCTTGGTCGCGACGAATTTCTTTGGGATCAACACGATCCCGATCGCACTCAATGAGGCCGACTATGCCCGGATGTGGATCCAGGCGGCGGCGACGATGAGCGATTATGAGGCCGTTGCGGGTACGGCACTGGCGTCGGCGCCACAGACCGCACCTGCGCCGGAGCTGCTCAAAGCCGGGGTTAGCGCAGCCAGCTTGCTACCTGCCGTCGCCGCCACGGTGGGTGCACTCCCGATCATTATCGAGATATTGATTCAGATCCTTCTGGTACTGCTTGAGGTGCTCTTTGCGATCGTCGCGTACGCGATCGTCATCGCGATCGTCGCACCATTTGTGATCCTCGCCTACGCGATCGTGATCGCAATCCTGGGCCTCATCGTAGGCCCTCCGCTACTGGTGATCTCAGCGCCGTTCGTACTGGCCGGCTCCCTGCTTGCGGTGCCAACCTCATTGGCGACGTCATTGCCCATTGCGTTGCCGATCGGTATCAGCCAGTACCTCGCCGAGCTGCCGACTGAGGCCGCGGAGCCTATCGATGTCGGCTCGGCAACGGCAGAGCTGGCCGATGTTGCCGCATACCCTGAAGTGGCACCGCAGTCGAGTTGGGCGCCGGATGCGCGGCCAGTTGTAGCCGTCAAGCCGAGTTCTGTGGCGTGGTCGGGGTCGGTACTGCCTTCCGATCATGGTGCTGGGCCGTTCGGCTTTGCCGGGACTGCCGGCAATGCGTTGGTTGCGCAGCCTTCCGGGATGACGGTGTTGGGTGGTCAGGAGCTCGCAGGTGCTGCGCAGGTGCCGATGCTGCCGGCTACCTGGGAGTCGAACACGCTTATGGCCCTCAGTAATTGAGCTGAAAACGAGAAACCGAAAACCTTATCGAAAGGGATCGCAATGAGTTTGCTGGACGCCCACATTCCGCAGTTGGTGGCGTCGCAGTCGGCGTTCGCCGCAAAGGCGGGTTGATGCGGCACACGATCAATCAGGCCGAGCAGTCGGCTATGTCGGCGCAAGCGTTTCACCAAGGGGAGTCCGCCGCGGCGTTTCAGGGCGCTCACGCTCCTTCTGAAGCCGCCGACGACTGATGCTGAAGAGGGCCGGAAAGGAACTGTTCAAGCCGCGCTCTCACATGCCTGGCAGGGCGACACCGGCACGACTTATCAGGCTTGGCAGGTGCAGTGGAACCAGGCCCAAGAAGATCTGGTGCAGGCCTATCAGTCAATGGCTGGCACTCACGAAGCCAACACTATGGCCATGTTGGCGCGCGACCAGGCTGAAGCGGCCAAATGGGGCGATTAGCTCAGCGACGCTCGTTGGCCATGTGGCATCCGCCCGGCGAGGCCACCAACGCCGCGCCGCCGTAACGGTCACTCCCGGCGCCGCCGAAACAATCTCGACAAAGCAAGTGCCCCCACGGCTCCGGCGGCAACCGCCGCCGCCGTCTGCCGGGCCGACAGACCCTCGGCTACCTGGATGCGCGGGCTGATGACCGCCGGCCCGGGCGGTTCAACATGCCGAGAACGCGGGTCCGCGGTGGCCGCCCACGCGGTGGCGAACAGTACCAGCAAGGCGGTGACATAGGCGAATACCATCAACCCCAGCACCGGGCCGAACGTCGCGCCTGCCGGGCTGCGCAGGACTATCCGCAGATAGATCGACGCCCCCTGCTTGAACAGCTCAAACCCGACGGCTGCCATCAAACCTGCCCGCATCGAGGTGACCAAGCTGCCCGGCTGCCGTGGCAGTCGCGCGATCATCCAGGTGAACAACAGCCACGACACCAGCAGCGAGACCAACACCGAAATCACCCGGAAGAGCACATCAAACACCGAAAATTCCGGTATTCCAAGCCATCTCAGCACCGCAGCCATCGGTCGGGTGTGACCTAACGCGGTGAGCGCGATGGTGGCCATAGTCACCACGAAGGTGCCGACCATCGCGACCAAGTCTGAGAGTTTGGTCCGCAGATAGCCATCGGGCTCGACGGGATGGGCCCACATTTCGCTCAACGCCTCCCGCAAACGTGACATCCACCCCAGACCCGCCCAGGAGGCGGTGGCCAGGCCGATAATGCCGACGGACGCACGCGCGTCGATCGCGGAGTTCATCAAGTCGACCAGCTGCTGGCCCAACGCACTCGACACCGAGGCCCGGATCCGGTTGTCGATCATGCTCATCAAGTGTGGTCGGCGGGACAACGTAAACCCGACCACGGCGAAACCAACCATCAGCAAGGGAAATAACGCGAAAATCGTGTAGTACGTCAAACCCGCGGCGAAGAAGCCGCCCCGGCGCTGGCTGAAACGCGTGTGGGCGCGCAGCGCATGGTCGAACCATCCATAGCGGGCCCGCAACCGGTCGAAGACTCCCGGTTGGGCCGGCTCAGTCGTGGTCAAACACCTACCCCCGCCGCGGAAGAAACCCTAACCGATCGTAGACCCGCCGCACGGTTTTGCTAGCGACATCGTGGGCACGCTCGGCCCCGACGCCCAGCACGGCCTCAAGTTCAGCCAAGTCGGCGGTCAGTTCGTCGACTCGCGCCTTGATCGGGTCGATGTAGTCGACCACCGCCGCGGCAGTGTCCTTCTTCAGATCGCCGTATCCTCGTCCGGCATAGCCGTCGACGAGGGTGGCGATGCTGACCCCGGTCACCGCCGACTGGATACTCAACAGGTTGGACACACCGGGTTTAGCCGCCGGATCGTAGCGAATCTCGCGTTCACTGTCGGTCACGGCCGAGCGAATCTTCTTGGCCGACAACGCCGGATCGTCGAGCAGACTGATCAGCCCGGCGTCGCTGCTGGCCGACTTGCTCATCTTCGACGTCGGGTCCTGCAGGTCGTAGATCTTGGCGGTGATCTTCGGGATGAGCACGTCGGGCACCACGAAGGTGTCCGGGAATCGGCTGTTGAACCGCTGGGCGATGTCGCGGGCCAGCTCCAAGTGCTGGCGCTGGTCTTCCCCCACCGGCACCAGATCGCTGTCGTAGGCCAGCACGTCGGCGGCCTGCAAGACCGGGTAGGTGAACAGCCCCACCGTGGTGGCCTCCGCACCTTGACGCGTCGACTTGTCCTTGAACTGAGTCATTCGCGACGCCTGACCGAAGCCGGTGAAACAGCCCAGCACCCACGCCAACTGGCTGTGGGCCGGTACGTGACTTTGCACGAAGATGGTGGCACGAGCCGGATCGATCCCCAGCGCCAGGTATTGCGCGGCGGTGATCAGGGTGCGGCGCCGCAGTGCCTCGGGATCCTGCGGCAGGGTGATCGCGTGTAAGTCGACCACGCAGAAAAATGCGTCATGCTCGTCTTGCAATGCGACCCACTGGGCGACGGCGCCCAATGCGTTCCCGAGATGCAGGGAGTCAGACGTTGGCTGCACACCGGAGAAAATCCGGCGGGATCCGATCGGGGTGCTCATGATGCCCCTGATCTTGTCACGCGGGCTCCACGCGGGCTCCGAGGCGCTGTCCAGACGCTTGCAGTACCGGCGGTATCACCTTGTAGTGTCGAAATATGCGACATCTGCTCGGTTCCTTGCGCGGAAACTCCGCTCGCGCGCCGATCCACCTCGGTGCTGGCGAGCCGGTCCTGCTGCTGCATCCCTTCTTGCTGTCTCAGGCAGTCTGGGAGAAAGTCGCCCGCCAATTGGCCGACACCGGCCAATACGAGGTGTTCGCCCCGACAATGGCCGGCCACAACGGCGGCCCGCGTGCCGGTACCTGGTTTTTGTCTTCGGCGGTGCTGGCCGATCATGTCGAGCGCCAGATGGACGAATTGGGCTGGGACACCGCCCACATTGTGGGCAACTCGCTGGGCGGCTGGGTCGCATTCGAGCTGGAGCGGCGCGGGCGGGCGCGCAGCGTCACCGGCATCGCCCCGGCCGGCGGTTGGCACCGGTGGAGCCCGGCCAAGTTCGAGGTGATCTTCAAGTTCATCCTGGGCGTCCCGCTGCTGGCATTCGCGTGGTTGTTTGGTCCGCGGGTGCTGCGGCTGCCGTTTAGCCGCCGATTGGCCACCTACGCCGTCAGCGCATCACCGGATGGGGTCAGCGACGCCGAACTGTGCGGCATCATCAATGACGTCGCGCACTGCCCCGCCTACCTGCAGCTGCTCGTCAAGGCGCTGCTGCTGCACGGCCTGCGGGAGCTGGCGGAGAACGCCGTGCCCGCGCATCTGGTGATCTGCGGGAAAGACCGCATCATCCCCTCCCCCCGGTACACCCGGCACTTCACCAACCACCTCCCCGACGACCACCGAGTCACGGTGCTCGACAACGTGGGGCACGTCCCGATGTACGAGGCGCCGGCCCGCATCGCCGAGGTGATCGCCGACTTCATCGAAGACTGCTGCCCGCATATCCGGGCCGTCGAACCCCCGGCCAGCTAGACCCGGTGGGGCGGCGTTGAGTGTGCGCTGAGGGTGACTCTGAGGGCCTGATGGCCGCCGTGTGCGCCCACGGAAAGCCCTAGACGCACACTCAAGTGGATGCCCGCTCGCTAGCCAGCCTTTTCTCTAGATTCTCGGCGATCGCGTCCAGGAACTCCTCGCTGTTTAGCCATGCCTGCTCCGGACCGATCAGGACGGCGAGGTCCTTGGTCATCTTGCCGCTCTCCACTGTCTTGATGACGACGTCTTCCAGGATCTGAGCGAATTGGATGACCCGCGGCGTGTTGTCCAGTTTGCCCCGGTGCGCCAGCCCACGAGTCCAGGCGAAAATCGAGGCGATCGGGTTGGTCGAGGTCGGTTTGCCCGCCTGGTACTGCCGATAGTGGCGGGTGACAGTGCCATGTGCGGCTTCGGCCTCGACCGTCTTGCCGTCAGCGGTCATCAGCACCGACGTCATCAGCCCCAACGAACCATAGCCCTGCGCCACGGTGTCGGACTGGACGTCGCCGTCGTAGTTCTTGCACGCCCAGACATAGCCGCCCTCCCATTTGAGGCACGCGGCGACCATGTCGTCGATCAGCCGATGTTCGTAGGTCAGCCCCTCGGCCTCGAACCGGTCCTTGAACTCCTCTTCATAGATTCGCTGGAACTCGTCTTTGAACATGCCGTCGTAGGCCTTGAGGATGGTGTTCTTGGTCGACAGATAGACCGGCCATTTGGCGTTCAGGCCGTAGGAAAACGACGCCCGCGCGAAATCCTGGATGGATCTCTTGAAGTTGTACATCCCCATTACGACGCCGCCGTCCTCGGGGATGGACACCAGCTCGTGCACGATCGGCTCGCCACCGTCAGCAGGAGCGAAGGTCAAGCTCACGGTGCCGGGCCGGTCGACCTTGAAGTTTGTGGCTCGGTACTGGTCACCAAAAGCGTGACGGCCGATGACAATTGGCTTGGTCCAGCCCGGGACCAGCCGCGGCACATTCGAGATCACGATCGGCTCGCGGAAAATGGTGCCGCCCAGAATGTTTCGGATGGTCCCGTTGGGTGACAGCCACATTTTCTTGAGGTTGAATTCGCGGACCCGGGCTTCGTCGGGGGTGATGGTGGCGCACTTGACGCCCACGCCGTGCTTCTTGATAGCGTAGGCCGCCTCGATGGTCACCTGGTCGTCGGTGCGGTCCCGGTGCTCGATGCCCAGGTCGTAATAGTCCAGGTTGACGTCGAGGTGGGGGAGAAGCAGCTTGTCTTTGATGAGCTGCCAGATGACGCGGGTCATCTCGTCGCCGTCGAGCTCTACCAGCGTGCCTTTGACCTTGATCTTGGCCGCTCGGTCGCTCATCAGGCCAGGTTACTAGCAGCGTTTGCCTGCCTACGGGGTCGCAGTTGGCATCCGGTGGCCGACATACGATAGGCTTCGAATCGGTCATGAGCGCCAGCATCAAGCCCCGGCTTGCTGGCCGGCAACCCTCCAACCGCGGTGGGGTGCCCCGGGTGATGACCAGGTTGAGTAGCCGCAGCCGGCTGCAAGGCAAGCGCGGGTCCGCCGTGACGGGCCCCTGAGCTGACAGGGAGTTGCCTCATGAGCGCAGATAACACCAGCACCGAAGCCGATCCGACCGCGCATTGGTCGTTTGAGACCAAGCAGATTCACGCCGGTCAGCGACCCGACTCGGCAACGAACGCGCGGGCTCTGCCGATTTACCAGACCACGTCGTACACCTTCGATGACACCGCGCACGCTGCCGCGTTGTTCGGCCTGGAGGTGCCGGGCAACATCTACACCCGGATCGGCAACCCCACCACCGATGTGGTCGAGCAGCGCATCGCCGCGCTCGAGGGTGGGGTGGCCGCGTTGTTCCTGTCCTCGGGTCAGGCTGCCGAAACCTTTGCCATCCTCAACCTGGCCGGTGCGGGCGATCACATCGTGTCCAGTCCCCGCCTCTACGGCGGAACCTATAACCTGTTCCACTATTCGCTGGCCAAGCTGGGCATCGAGGTCAGCTTCGTCAACGACCCTGATGACCTCGACTCGTGGCAGGCCGCGGTCCGCCCCAACACCAAGGCGTTTTTCGGCGAGACCATCTCCAACCCGCAGATCGACATCCTGGACACCCCGGGGGTGGCCGAGGTCGCCCACCGCAACGGAATACCGCTGATCGTCGACAACACCGTCGCCACGCCCTACTTGATCCAGCCGTTCACCCAGGGTGCCGACATCGTGGTGCACTCGGCCACCAAGTATTTGGGCGGCCACGGCGCCGCGATCGCGGGCGTGATCGTCGATGGCGGCACCTTCGACTGGACCCAGGGCCGCTTCCCCGGGTTCACCACGCCCGACCCCAGCTACCACGGCGTGGTGTTTGCCGAATTGGGGCCGCCGGCGTTTGCGCTCAAGGCCCGCGTGCAGCTGCTACGTGATCTCGGTTCGGCGGCTTCGCCGTTCAACGCGTTCCTGGTCGCTCAGGGGCTGGAAACGCTGAGTCTGCGGATCGAACGGCATGTCGCCAACGCCCAGCGTGTCGCGGAGTTCCTCGACGCCCGCGACGACGTGCTGTCGGTCAACTACGCCGGGCTGCCCCGCTCGCCGTGGCATGAGCGGGCAAAGAAGCTGGCGCCCAAGGGCACCGGCGCTGTCCTGTCCTTCGAGCTGGCCGGTGGCATCGAGGCAGGCAAAGCGTTTGTCAACGCGCTGCATCTGCATAGCCATGTGGCCAATATCGGTGACGTGCGCTCGCTGGTGATTCACCCGGCATCCACTACTCACGCCCAGCTGAGCCCGGCGGAACAGCTCGCCACTGGTGTCAGCCCGGGGCTGGTGCGGTTAGCCGTCGGGATCGAAGGTATCGACGATATCCTCGCCGACCTGGAGCTTGGCTTTGCCGCGGCACGCAAGTTCAGCGGTGACTCGCAGGCCGTGGCGGCCTTCTGAGGAGCGCTGACGTGACCATCTCCGACGTGCCCACCCAAACGCTGCCCGCCGAAGGTGAGATCGGCCTGGTCGACATCGGATCGCTGCGCCTGGAAAGTGGCGCGGTGATCGACGATGTTTGTATCGCGGTCCAGCGGTGGGGCCACTTGTCCCCCACCCGCGACAACGTGGTGGTGGTGCTACACGCGCTCACCGGTGATTCCCATATCACCGGTCCCGCGGGGCCGGGACACCCGACGCCGGGCTGGTGGAATGGGGTGGCCGGGCCAGGTGCACCCATCGACACCGATCGCTGGTGCGCGGTGGCGACCAATGTGTTGGGCGGTTGCCGTGGCTCGACTGGGCCCAGTTCCTTGGCGCGTGACGGCAAGCCTTGGGGGTCACGGTTTCCGACGATTACGGTGCGCGACCAAGTGCAGGCCGATATCGCCGTGCTGGCCGCGTTGGGCATCACCCAGGTCGCCGCGGTGGTTGGCGGCTCCATGGGCGGTGCCCGGGCTTTGGAATGGATTGTCGGCCACCCGGACACGGTGCGCTCGGGTTTGCTGCTGGCTGTGGGTGCGCGCGCTACCGCAGACCAAATCGGCACGCAGACAACCCAGATCGAGGCCATCAAGGCCGACCCGGATTGGCAGGGCGGGGACTACCATGACACGGACCGCAAGCCGGAGGCCGGCCTGAAGATCGCTCGCCGCTTTGCGCATCTGACCTACCGCGGTGAAACCGAGCTCGACGACCGGTTCGCCAACGACAATCAGCACGACGAGGATCCCGCCAACGGAGGCCGCTACGCGGTGCAAAGCTACCTGGAACATCAGGGCGACAAACTGTTGTCCCGATTCGACGCCGGTAGTTATGTGGCCTTGACCGAGACGCTCAATAGCCATGACGTCGGTCGTGCGCGTGGTGGAGTTGCCGCGGCGCTGCGCGGCTGCCCGGTGCCGGTTGTGGTCGGTGGTATCTCTTCCGATCGGCTCTACCCGTTGCGGTTGCAACAGGAGCTGGCCGAGCTGTTGCCCGGCTGCGCCGGGCTGCAGGTTGTCGACTCGATCTACGGACACGACGGGTTCTTGATCGAATTGGAGGCCGTGGGCGAATTGATCCGTCAAACATTGCAATTGGCTGACTATCAAGGCGCGCGTTCATGGTGACCCGGTCCAGCCAGGACCCGTCGCTGTCGTTCGGTTCGGCGGCTGCTGCTTACGAGCGGGGGCGCCCCTCTTACCCCCCCGAGGCGATCGACTGGCTGCTGCCGGCCGGTGCGCGCACCGTGCTCGATCTGGGTGCCGGTACGGGCAAGCTGACCACTCGGCTGGTGGAACGTGGGCTCGATGTCGTAGCTGTCGACCCGATTCCGGAAATGCTCGAAGTGCTGCGTACCTCGCTGCCGGAGACGCCGGCGTTGCTGGGTACCGCCGAAGAGATTCCGTTAGCAGACAACAGCGTTGACGCCGTGCTGGTCGCTCAGGCCTGGCATTGGTTTGACCCCGCGCGAGCAATTCTCGAAGTTGCGCGCGTACTGAGGCCGGGTGGACGGCTGGGTTTGGTATGGAACACCCGCGACGAACGACTCGGCTGGGTGCGCGAACTCGGCGATATTATTGGACGTGATGGCGACCCGGCGCGGGACAAAGCGACCCTGCCCGAGCCATTCACCGACGCGGAACGTTATCAAGTCGAGTGGACGAATTACCTTACACCGCAGGCACTGATCGACTTGGTCGCATCTCGCACCTACTGCATCACCTCACCGGCGAAGGTGCGCACCAAGACGCTGGAACAGGTACGCCAGTTGCTGGCTACGCACCCCGCGCTGGCGAACGCGAATGGCCTAGCGCTGCCGTACGTTACGGTGTGCGTTCGGGCAACCTTGTCAATGTGACCGGCACTACGGCACCGCGTCGTCGCTCAGTCGAGTCTACGACGCCACGCTGCACCTCTCGCCATTCTTGGTGCCGCCACGGTGTACCGCAGCGGAGCCATTGAGCAGCTGAGTTATTGCGACCTTTTCGTTCGTTGTTTGGACCTAGCTGGGCGAGTGTCGATTACAGGTGTTAGCGCATGGTCGATTACGTGCTTGTCGCTGGTGGCGATGGTGAGGTTTCGGCGCGCCGCCTGGGTGACGACCATGCGGTCGAATGCGTCTTTGTGGTCCCAGTTGAGTTGGCCGGCCATTGCTGCGTCGCTGGAGTCGATGGCCAGATGGTGGGCGTGCATGCTTGCAAGGGTTTCGGCCCAGGTGGAAAGCAGCGGGCCGCCATCAAGCCGGCCGATCCGGGTTTTGATGGCGATTTCCCAGGCTGAGGCTGCCGATACGAGAAGGTCGTTATTGTGGTCGGCCAGTTGTTCGCGAACCGACGATGGGATGCGGTCAGACGCTGAGACCAGCCATAGCAAGATGTGAGTGTCGAGCAGGATTGCGGTCACGGCGTCTGCTCCCAGCCCGCGAGCTCGGAGTCGGGCAGTGGATCGTCGAAATCCTCTGGTACCGCCATGTTGGGGAGCTGCCCGAAGGTGCGCGGTTGGGATTGTGCGGGTGACAACACGGCAACAGGCCGGCCATGGTTGGTGATTGTTACTGATGCACCGGTTCTTTCGACTTCGGCGAGCAGTGCATTCAGCCGCACCTTGGCCTCGGTGCTCGTTACAATCTTCACCAGCCAGATGCCTCCGTGCGCGGCTCGCCGGCGTCGCGCTCGACCTCGACCGGTTCGCACCACCAGGTTGTCGCCGCGGCGGCCAGATCTCGCGGCACGCTGTCGAGTATCTCACCGACGCTATGGGTACGGCGTCAGCGTGTGCCGTGGGCTCCAGTAGGCGACCCGGCGCGGCTGGCGGTACGGCAAGGCAGTCGCAGCCGACGCCCAGACAACAGATCAGAAGCTCAACCCGGAGAACATCAACCGGTCGGGGTCGTAGCGCTGCCGAACCGCAGTCAGCCGCGTCAAGTTTGAGCCGAAGTAGCGTGACGCAGCGGTATTGGGTTCCAGGTAGTTGACGTAACCACCCACGGAAAACTGTTGCACCGCTTGGTGTGCGGTGGCCACCCAGGTGCTGGCGGTAGACGCCTGTCCGCTAGCCGGAGTTTCCACATACCACTGCGCAACGGCAGACTGGCGACGCCACGGGAAGGCCGAACCGGCCGGATCGACGTCACCCACCGCGCCACTGAGGGTGTCGACGATCACCGACGCCCGCCCGGAGGCCGGAGCCCACTTTCCGATTCCGGCGACAATAGCTTGTGCAGCAGCAGAATTTACTGCTGCGATAACGTCGGCTCCGGCCACGAAGCTGCGGGGTTCACTCGTCGAGCTGCCGCCGGCCAGATACCTCACCAGGTCCATGTGACTCAGCGTCTTGTGTTCGACTCCGTTGGGCTGCACACCAACTGCGGATTTGATCGCGTCAGCCACCCGGGGGCCCGATCCTGCCGGGCACGTCGCTAGCACGTGGCAGTTGGCCTGATTCCCGCCGACCGACATGTCGACCAGGCCCCAGGTGTTGCGGTCGGCGGCGGCCAGCCACGTCTGCCACCCGGTAAGCACCTGAGCCGCCGACGATGGCGAGAAGTCGACGCGTACCACGTCGGAGTCGGCGGTGGCAAACGTCGCGAAGGTCATCGCCGTTGTCACCCCGAAGTTGCCACCCCCGCCGCCGCGCAGCGCCCAGAACAAGTCCGGATTCTGCTCGGCGGATGCGGTGACCGTTTCGCCACTGGGCAACACGACCGTCGCCGATATCAGCGCGTCACACGTCAGGCCGGCGTGGCGGGAATCGGCCCCCATTCCACCGCCGAGGGTCAAACCCCCCACACCGACGGTCGGGCAGCTGCCGGTGGGAATCGCGCGGCCCACGCTGGCCAGCGCCTGGTGTACCGCATACAGATCGGTCCCGGCCGGCATCGTGACGTTTCCCGTAGCGCTGTCGTACTGGACCCCGCCCGTCAAACCGCGCAGGTCGATCACCATGGCCCCGGTTGCCGCCGACGCACCGGTGTAGGAATGCCCGCCACCGCGCGGAGCGATCTTGAGCTGATTGGCGGCCGCGAACGCGACGGCCTTCTCGACGTCGGCCTGCGACGTGACGGTCACCACTGCCGCGGGATTGGAGGTGTTGTAGCGGGAGTTGAACACCTGCTTGCCGGAGCTAAAGGCGCCGCCGCTGTCCGGCAGCAGCACCCGGCCACCGATGGACGAGGCCAGCCCAGTCCAGCCGCCCCCCGGATCGGCGCCGGCACGCACCGGCCCGAACACGGCTGAGGTCGCCAACGCTCCCACGGCACCGCGTAGAAACGCCTGGCGAGAAATCATGGGCCGCATTGTTAAACAGCGACACGGCGATCAGGTGGGTGCGCCCGGACCCGGTAGTAAACCTTTACACCGTCGTGTTCCCGATGTGACAACGATGCAGAAAGGTTCGTAAGGTCGCTGGAGCGCTCTTGGCAGATCCTGGTGCGTTCAGAAACGGATAGGGAGCAGACATGAAGGCTTGGCATCATCAGCCACTGACGATTCGTCTGCTGGCGGCGTCCGCGGGCCTGCTCACGGCGGCCGCGGCATTGGCGGCACCGGCAGAGGCCGGCGCCCTTGATGACGCGTTCATCAACGCGCTCAACCAGGCCGGAGTCAACTACGGCGACGCGGGGAACGCCGTGACACTGGGCCAGTCGGTCTGCCCGGTCCTGGCCCAGCCGGGTGGGTCGTTCAACACCGCGGCGGCCACCGTCGTCGGCGGCACCAGCGGCATGTCTCAACAGATGGCCGAAACCTTCACCAGCATCGCAATTTCGATGTACTGCCCTCAGGTGATGGCCGATGTCGCAAATGGCAACCTGTCGGCTCTGCAACAGATCCCGGGCATGCCGGCGTTCTAGCGGCTCAGCGGGTGCCTAAGGGGTCGATCGTCGACGCGATGTAGATCATCGCGGCCCCGACAATAGCCATGGTCACAAAGTCGGTTCCCTTGCTGCGCACCACCAGCAGACCGGACCGGTCGTCGGACAACACCAACCGCAGCGCGGCCGCCACACCCACACCGATGCCGATTAACAGCGCACCGCGGCGCCAGAAACTGGCGCCTACCAGTACGACGGCCATGATGAAGACCAGCCAGACCAGCAGGATCGGCCATTGGGCGCGAAACGCACGCGCGAGAAAAGCCCGGGCCGTCATCGCCGCGCGGCCAGCTCGACGACGTTGGTCAGGAGGAACGCCCTGGTCAGCGGCCCGACACCGCCCGGATTCGGTGACACATGCCCAGCGATCTCCCACACATCGGGGTGCACATCTCCCACCAGGCCATGCTCGGCGCGGCTGACGCCGACGTCGATCACTGCGGCGCCGGGACGCACCATGTCGGCGGTTAACATGTGCGGCACGCCGACGGCAGCAACGATGATGTCGGCCTGCCGGGTCAGCGCGGGCAGGTCGCGAGTGCCGGTGTGGCACAACGTCACCGTGGCGTTCTCCGAACGACGGGTGAGCAACAAGCCCAGCGGGCGCCCCACTGTCACTCCGCGGCCGATGACGACCACGTGCGCCCCGCTGATCTCGACGTCGTAGCGCCGCAGCAGGTGGACGATGCCCCGAGGTGTGCAGGGCAGCGACGCCGGAGTATTGAGGACCAGCCGACCCAGGTTGGTCGGATGCAGCCCATCTGCGTCCTTGGCCGGGTCGATGCGCTCGAGTGCCGCGTTCTCGTCCAGATGCTTCGGCAGCGGCAACTGCACGATGTAACCGGTGCACTCTGGGTTGGCGTTCAGCTCGTCGATCGTCGCGTTCAGGGTGTCGGTGGTGATGTCTGCGGGCAGGTCGCGACGAATCGACGTGATGCCCACCTTGGCGCAGTCGGCGTGCTTGCCGCGCACGTAGGCCTGCGATCCGGGGTCCGCACCGACCAGGATGGTGCCCAGCCCTGGGGTGCGGGCCGACGCGGTTAGTGTTGCCACCCGTTCCTTCAGCTCGACGAAGATCTCGTCCCGGGTGGCCTTGCCGTCCAGCGTGATTGCGCCCACGACAGACAGTCTGGCACGTCCGCCGCGGC
>NZ_VTZN01000140.1 GCF_008370645.1 Mycobacterium simiae | reverse complement strand
AACACGCGAGGGAGTACCTGTGGTGGAGAAGACGTAGTCACCCACCCGCACGTCATTGGCGGGCACAATCACCACATCATCGACCGCATCAACGATGTTCACGCGTTCCTCATCGATCATGTCCCAGCAATCTCCTTCGTATGGAACCGGATATCTTGCCGATATTTTCGGGAAGTTGCACACGAGTCCTCAGCTGATGATGTCGTCGAGCTGGGTGAGCAGCGTACGGAGCTGTGAATGAGTCAATCCGATGGTGGCTGGGCCGTCGTGGCCACACAAGACGGCCGGGCCGTGATAGGCCTGCCAGGTGAATCCATACCGGCGGGCTAGGGCGGTGGCGATGGGATTGACCGGTTGTTGGTAGATCCCTTCGTCATCGACCCACATGTCCAATGCGCTCGTGAGGGCAACGAGATCGACTGTTTGGCAGCCAATCTCGGAGTACAGCGTATGCAAATAATCATCACCGGGGTGCAGGGAAATGTCTGCGAGGGTGCCGTCTGGGTGGATGACGAGGGCGGTGGTTGCGTGGGTTTCCACAACCGCAACCTTACATCTAAACGGCTGTAATGTCAAGGGTGTGGTAAGGATAGCGTCGAGAGACGCTTGTGCGTTGTGGCACTTCAGAGCAACAATGGTATATTTTCCGGTATGAATTCCTCATATGAATCCGATGCTGTGATCGGCGATCTTGGCGAAAAGATCGTCAACGGCATTGCCGCAGCCGTGCGCGACACACGCAGCGATCTGGCAATGTACCGAGAGCTGCGCCCTGCCTGGGTCGCCGAGCACTCCGAACGCGGGCTGGCCAACTGGATTCACGACCGCATGTGGGTACACCTGCAACAACACCTCGAGCACCTGCCCGAGTGCGCATTCGTCAACGACGAGCCCGAGCGCCGTTTTCGGGTCGCTGACCGTTACCACTTTCGGGCCAAACGGCACGACGAGTACGGATCGGTCGCGACATACTCAACCCAAGGCGCGCTGGGGTTCATGGAACAACAACTCACCCTCGAAGGCATGCACGAAGTGCGGTTGCTGCTGGGCTACATCTGGGAACGTGAGGAACGCCAGATCCGCGACGCCGTCATTTCCCTCCGCGACTCCAAAGACAACGTGATCTGGTTGGTGACATTGGCCGAACCGGCAGCAACCCAACAAGCCCTAACCCCGCTATCGCCGGCCACCCCCACCATCGATGGGCCCAGCCTGCCCGACGTCATCACCGGGGAGGAAGACACTGGTACGACGGCCGTCGGCGACGATAACCAGTGAATAACTTGGGCGAGCTTCTGGAAACGCTGCGCATCGCTCGCGGCTGGACACAAGCGCAGCTAGAAGAACAGACCGGAATCCGGCAGGGAACGCTATCTCGCTACGAGAATGGGCTACGCGAGCCCGACCCGGCAACCATGGCCGAACTGGCGAAAGCATTCGGCGTTACCACCGAATTCCTGCAACGAGGTCAACACCGGCGCGCAGCGATGGCGGTCGACGCCCACATGCGTCGGCGGGCCACCGCCAAAGCGTCGCTATGGCGACAGCGTGAAGCCCAACTCAACGAATACCGACTGCACGCACGCGCCCTGTTCGAGGAAGTATCACTACAAGCCGAACAAATCGTGCCCCGATTCGACGGCGAAGATCCCAGCGCCGCAGCCCGGATGACACGCATGCAATGGCGCATGCCCGTCGGCCCGGTTCGCGCTTTAATGCACTGGCTAGAAGCCGCCGGATGCATGGTGATCGCCGAAGACTTCGGCAGTCCTCGCCTCGATGGCCTCTCCCAATGGATTGACGAACACCCGATGATGCTCATCAACACCAGCGCCCCAACCGACCGTATGCGATGGACACTTGCCCATGAGCTTGGTCACCTTGTACTTCACAGCGAATACCTCACCGGCGACGTCGAAGCCGAGGCTGACGAGTTCGCCGCCGAGTTACTCATGCCCGCCGAGTCGATCCGACCCAGCCTGAGCAAACCCAACCTCGGAAAACTGCTCGACCTCAAACAGGAATGGGGCGTTTCTATTGCCGCTCTCATCCAACGCGCACACACCCTCAAAACGATCACCCCCGCCGAGCGGACCCGCTTGTTCAAGATGCTCAGCGCCAAAGGCTTTCGCATTACCGAACCCGGTTCCGAACGCATCCCCCCCGAAAAGCCCCGCCTGCAACAACACCTGCGATCAACACTACAAGCCAAGGGACTGACCACCGCCGAAATCGCCCGCATTGCCGGATACCCATCCGACAGCAAGAACCAACTACTCCCACAACCCCAACGGCTTCGCGTCGTGTGATATCGCCTACTCCACTGTGACCGCATACCTTCCGAATTGCTCGCGGTCCGCACCGTTCATATGCGCCGAGGCGAAGCCTGTGTTGCGTGCGACGCATTCCGACGATCAAACACAATTCTTTAGAGAGTGGTGCTCCTCCGGAGGTCGGTGCGCGCACCTTGGCCTGGTCGCTGCCAGTTGTCAACAGTTTCAGGCAACCAGCCGAGGTGACGGATATCTGCACCGTCGGTTAGTTCACCGTCGGGCTGCGGTAACCGGCCCTCGGCGTGGTAGCGGCGCACTGTCCCGTGCGCAAGTCCGCGGCGGTTGGCGAACCCGCGCAGTGACAATAGCTCAATCACACCCCGACCTTACAACATATTTACGTACAGTAAATATGTTGTAAGGACTGATATGCCGAAGGCGCTCCCCGGTGATCACCTGCTAGTGGATTCGATGCGTCGTAGGCGCTGAGTTAGTCGCCGCAGGTGTGTTGCAATATGCTAGCATTATGCAACGTGCGGACAGTCTATCTGCGGAACGTGCCCGACGACGTCGTCGAGCGCCTGGAGCGACTCGCGGACCGTGAGCGCGTATCGCTGAACACCCTCGCGCTTCGCGAACTTGCTGAGGCCGCCCGCCGGGCTGACAACGCCGATCTGCTCGGTGGATTGCCGGACCTGAGTATCTCTACCGAACAGATCGTCGCGGCGGTCGACGAAGGCCGTGAGCCGCGGTGATCGTGGTCGACGCTTCGGCGGCGCTGGCCGCACTGCTCAACGCCGGCCAGGCCCGCGAGGTCCTGGCCGGTGAAGGGGTCTGGGTGCCGGAGGTGATTGACGTCGAGGTGGCCAACGGGCTTCGGCGCTTCCTTACGGGCGGTCACCTCGAGGACGAAGCGGCGCAGGCGGCGCTGACGGCCTGGCGCGGGCTGGGGGTGCGCCGCGTCAGTGGACTCGGCCTGCTTGGACGGGTGTGGGCGCTGCGCGAGGTCCTCGATGCGGGTGCGGCCACCTATGTGGCTTTGGCTGAAGCGCTTGATTGTGCCGTGGTGACCGCCGATGCCAAGCTCGGTGCCGTCGCGGGTGTGCAGTGTCCGGTAACGGTTGTAGCGAACTGAAAGGTGGCGAAAAGGTGCTGAACATACTGCAACGCAACGTGATCCGCGGCTACCTCGATAAGGGTCTGAGTCCAGAGGAGATTGTTGACTATCTAAGCCGTCTCAACGACCTGGAGCCGCTGGAGGTTGTCACCATCCGCTCCGCCGCGTACGAGCTCAAACCGGCAGTGGATCGGCGACCAGAGCGCTAGATGTGGTGTTTCACCACGTTGGTTACACGGCGCGGTATCTCGTCGGTATCGCCGACGTACCAGCGCACGAAGGCGGTGAGTTCGGCTGCCATTGACGTACCGGCGTGCGCCGTCGCTGTCTTGAACCGTTCTTTGAGGTCCGGGTCCGGTCGGAAATTGAGGCCTTGGTTCTTGTGCCGTCCGGTCATCAGCTGAGTATCGCGTGGTGGGTGGCCACTTGTCGACTTTGCGGTTAGACTCAATCGTGACGGGTGGCCATCCACCCTCTTTTCGTCACGTTGGACAGTTGGGGGACGATTTGGCCACGCCAACCTTGCGTCCGCCATTTGCGTATTTCGGCGGCAAGCAGAAGATCGCCGCGACGATCGCAGCCATGCTGCCCGAGCACACCCACTACGTCGAACCCTATGCGGGTGGACTGTCAGTGTTGTTGGCCAAGAAACCAAGTCGGCTCGAAACCGTTAACGACATCGACGGCGACATCGTGCACTTCTGGCGCATCCTGCGGGATCGTCCCGACGAATTAGCGCGCGTGTGTGCCCTGACCCCGCACTCGCGGGCGGAGCGCCGGGAAGCGTTGAACAGGCCCAGCGACCTCGATGACCTTGAACGCGCGCGGCGTATCTGGGTCTGCCTGGCCGAGGGTAGAACGGGAACTTTGCGTCCCACTGGATGGCGCTTCGACTCCGCTGATTTCGCGCACACCTCGATGCCTCGGCGCCTTGACGGGTACGTACGACGAATGGAAGCGGTCGCGTCCCGGCTGCGTCCGGTATCGCTGGAATGCCGAGAGGCGCTCGACGTGATCGCCGCCTACGGGAAGGGCAGGCGAACCTTGACGTATGTCGATCCTCCCTATGTCGGCGATGTTCGAGAGCGCAACTACCGCAACGAAATGCTGTGCTCCGACGACCATCGGGACCTGGCCAAGGCCTTGCATTCCTGCGCCGCAACAGTGGTCCTGTCGGGTTACGCATCCAAGCTCTACGACGTCGAGCTGTACGGCGATTGGTACCGCGTGGAACTGACCGCTGCGACGAGTCAGGGCGGTGTCTACAGGGGGCGCACCGAAGTGCTGTGGTCCAACCGTCCACTGCGGTCGTTCGCCATGCCTGACGTGGGGCTTTTCGGAGCCGGCGAGCAGACGTGTAACGAAACGCCGACCGCCCAAACCGAATGTAACGAAACTCGTTGTCCGGTCTGTGAAGGGGCCATTCAGCAGGCGCCCTCGGGTCGGCGCCGCATTTACTGCTCACCAGCGTGCCGGGTCCGCGCACACCGGCGAGCATCGCTGGCGGGCTGACCACCAGCAAGGTTGTCGGTCTCGGCCGCCATACTTCGGTCGAATCGACCTGGGAAGGGAGCTCAGGTTGTCCAGACGGTCGGGGGCAAGACGCGATGCCACACGCGAATGCGCCCTTGACCCCGCAAGGACGAAGACGACTGTGCGAACGCGTGGATGCCGGCCGTCCGATCGCGCACGTGGCAGCCGAGGCCGGGATCTCGCGGCGGTGTCTGGCCAAATGGCACGCGCGGTGGACCGAAGCGGGACCGGCTGGGCTGCTTGATCATTCGTCCACGCCGACCTCTTCACCCGGCCGGACCGGTCCCGAGATTGAACACCTGGTCGAGCTTGTTCGGCGGCAGACCAAGTACGGTGCCGCGCGCATTTCAACGGTCCTGCGCGATCAGCACCAGTGCACGGTCGCCCCGGTTACGGTGCACCGCATCCTGGTGCGCAAGGGCATCAGCCGGGTATCCGATCTAGACCCACCGACGGGCCAGCAGTTGCGCACCGTGATCCGGTTCGAGCATGACAAACCCGGCTCGCTGGTCGCCTCGGATATCAAAAAGATTGGCCGCATTCCCACTGGTGGTGGCTGGTGGGCGCACGGCCGCGGATCAGATGGGCACCGGGCATCCAAGCGGCGCGGACAGGGCACCGGAGCGGTCGGCTACACCTACCTGCATAGCGCCATCGACGACCATTCCCGGTTGGCCTACACCGAGGCGCTGGAGAACGAGAAGGGAGTTACCGCAGCCGACTTCTGGCTGCGGGCGGTGGTGTTCTTCGCCGAACACGGCATCACCACGATCCACCACGTACTCACCGACAACGGCGCGTGCTATCGCTCGCACGCCTGGGCGAAGGCCGTGGCGGACACCGGCACCCGGCACAAGAGGACCCGGCCTTACCACCCGTCAACGAACGGTAAGGCGGAACGGTTCAACGGCACCCTCTCCCGTGAGTGGGCCTATGCCCGTGAGTACGGCTCCGAGGAGGAGCGTCGGATCGCGCTGGTCGACTTTCTGAACTTCTACAACCACGAACGACCTTTTCTGGGGTGGCTGGACTGTTGTGTGACGTTGCATAGATCGGCGACACGGGCCGGTTCTGCAACAGATCTCCTGGCGTGTGGTGCTCGTGGCTGGTAGTGGTAAAGCTGCCTGCTGCGAGAGGAGATCGGGGTGCGGGCGTTTCTGGTGAAGTTGCCGTTGGGGGCGCGTTATTGGACGGTGCTCGATGAGGATCTGGCGGTGGTGGCCGAAGCGGATGCGTTCTTACAGCATGTCCGATTCGGCCGTGACTGCTCGGAGCTGACTACCAGGTCGTATGCGGGTGGCATCGCGTTGTTCCTGCGCTGGTGCGCTTGTACCGGCCGGCACTGGCATGACGGCGTGGCGGCGCTGGGGTTGTTCATTACCTGGCTGCGCCACGCCGGGCCGCAGGCCAGTGGTGTCGATCGTCTGGTGGGTGGGCAGGTCCTGGCGGGTCCGGGTGCGGAACCGGTGCGGGAGGCTCGACGGATCAACGGTGTGCTGACCGCGGTGCGGGGGTTCGTCGCCCACGCGGTGACTTCCGGGCAGGCGCCGAGCGAGCTGATGGGGTTGATCTACGAGCTGGCCGATGAGAGTGCCCTGCCGGCGCAGGCTCGCGGTGAGGAGCACCGAATGGCTTGGCGGATGCGGGCGCGGCATCGGTTGCACGAGCCGGAGGCGACGGTGGACCGGGCCAGCGATGCCGAGATCGTGGCGTTGGTGCGGGCTTGTCGGTCGGCGCGGGATCGGCTGATCGTGTTGTTGATGGCTCGTGGCGGGCTGCGCCGCGGCGAATTGTGTGGGTTGCGGCGTTCGGATGTTCATCTGCTGGCCGACTCGCGTGTGCTGGGCTGCGTGTTTCCGCGGGCTCACCTGCATATTGTGCGTCGTGACAATCTGAACGGGGCGTGGGCCAAATCCCGCCGCCAGCGGGTGGTGCCGCTGGATTTCCTGGTGGTGCAGGCTTTCGACGGCTACGAGTTCGAGCGGCTGGCTGTGCCACGGGCGGGTGAGTCGGATTTCTTGCTGGTCAACCTGTTTCGGGAACCTATTGGGGCGCCGATGCGCCCGGACGCGATCAATGAGGTCATCACCGCGTGCTCGCGGCGGGCCGGGATTGAGCATGTCACGCCGCATCGGCTGCGCCATGCGTTCGGCAGCAATCTGGCTGATGCGGGCAGCGGTCTGGATGAGATCGCCACTTTGATGGGTCACGCGTCGATGAGTTCGTCGCAGGTCTACTTGCACCCTGACCCCGTCCGGTTGCGTGAGGCCGTCGATCGGGTTCACAGCCCGCGTGAGTTGGCCGGGACCGACCGGTGAGCGTTGCGCAGGCGCTGGCACCGGTACCAGGCGCCCCTGCCGGGGAGCATGTGTTCGCCGGCGGGCGGATCGACCACCACGTCGGGCGGATCGCTGCCGTGGTCGACCCGGCCTTCCTGGCCGAGGCCGGCTGGGATCCTGCCCGGCAGATCCTGGTGTTCGCGCCGGAACATCCGCTGCTGGGGCGCCGAATCTGCCGCGCCGAGGGCTGCGCGACGACCGCGACCGCGGCGTCGGGAGTCTGTGGTTCGTGCCGCAAACGGCTCATCGAGAACGGGCTCGATGAGTTTGAGGTCGCCGCACTGCCGCCTCGGGAACGGCGCAGTCAGCGCCGCGGGCCGGAATGCTGCCGGGTGCCAGGTTGCGCGCGGGAGTGGCTGTCGCTGCGGTCGGGGTTGTGCTCGGCGCATGCTGAACAAAAGCGCCGCATGCCGGGAGTCGGATTCTCGGCGTTTCTCACGCATCAGACGGTGAAACCGCTTCCGCTGCTGCCTGATTGCTCGGTCCAGGCCTGTGTCCGGCAGCGGCGCCATCCCGCCGGGCTCTACTGCGATGCCCACCAGCAACGGCTGCGCAGCCTCCGGAAACAGGACCCGGGTCTCGACGAATCGTGTTGGCAGGTTACCGAATCGGCGATAGGACACGGCGGTGAGGTGAGCCTGCGTGGTTTGAGTCCGTTGGTGGTGGCGCAGCTGCTGGCGGGGTTGCAGCAGCGCTGCCGGATCAACGCGGTCAAGACCTGTGATGCGGTGCTACGGGTGCTGGTCAACGACATCCGCGCCCAGCGGGTGGCCTCGCTGGCTGACTACACCATCGGCGAGGACCGCGATCTGGAATTCACCGGCCTGGCCAACTGCCTGACAGGACACGCTCGCCGCGTGTTGTCGACCCCGGAAACCGAAGTCACCCAGGATGAATGGGATCTTGCAGTGTTCGGGCACAACGGCACGCTGTCGTTCACCGCCATCACCCAGACCTGGCTGCGGGAGGCGGCCAAACGGTGGGCCGCCGACGACCTACCTAGGCGACGTGTCCGGTCAGGGCGGCGCACCAGCGCCGGCATGGCGGTGCGCCACTACATCGGCTGCCTGGCGCGGCTGTCAGAGTCGTTGCGGATGCGTACCGATCGCGGTGAACACCCACAAGCGTTGGGCCGCACTGACATGGAGGCGTTCCTGCACCGGCTGGCCTACCTTGAATCGGGTGGGCAGATCAGCGGCGATGCCCGGATCCGGGCCTGCCGTGAGGTCCGCATCGTGCTCACCCGCATCCGCGCCATGGGCCTGACCCGCCCCGGCGGGATCGCCGCCGGTCTCGGCGAGGACTTCGCCATCGGGCAGTCGGACGTGCCCGCCGAACCCGAACCAGGAGAACCGAACCGGGACCTGCCACCGGAAATCATGGCGCAACTGTGCGCACACCTGGATCGACTGACCTCACCGCAGATGCGCACCGCCGTCGAGATGGCCATCGACACCGGTCGACGCCCCGAAGAGATCTGTGCCCTGGACTTCGACTGCCTGACCCGCGACGACGACGGACTACCCGTGCTGATCTATGACAACCACAAGGCCAACCGGCCCGCGCGACGCTTGCCGATCAGCGAGCAGACCGCCGCAGTCGTCATCGCCCAACAGCAACGAGTCCGGGCCCGCTACCCGCACACCGAGGTCGGTGAGCTGAAGCTGTTACCCACCGATCGGCGTAATCCCGGTGGCCGCCGTGCGATCACCGCGTTTTCTCTCGCGTTCGCCCATCGCAGCTGGGTCGACCGGATGCCGTTGCTGCACAACGCCGACGGCATCGAATACGACAAAGCCAAGATCGTCCTCTACGCCTACCGGCACAGTTACGCCCAACGCCACGCCGACGCTGGTGTTCCCGTCGAGGTGCTGCGTGAGCTGATGTCGCACCGCAAGCTCGAAACCACCAGTGGCTACTACCGAGTCGGCGAAACCCGCCGCCGCGAAGCCGTCGACCGCGTCACCGCAATGCAGTTCGACCGCCACGGTAACCGCATCTGGCGACAAGCCCAAGCGTTGCTGGACTCCGAACACGCCCGCCGCGTTGTCGGTGAGGTCGCCGTCCCGTTCGGCGTCTGTGCTGAACCGTCCAACGTCAAAGCCGGCGGTGGTGCCTGCCCGTTCCGCTTCCGCTGCGCCGGCTGCGACCACTTCCGCACCGATGTCTCCTACCTGCCCGACCTGCACGCTTACCTCGACGACCTGCTGCGCACCCGCGAACGCCTACTCGCCACCACCGAACTCGATCAATGGGCACACGCCGAAGCGATGCCCTCGAATGAAGAGATCCGCCGCATCCGCCGCCTGATCGACCAGATCAGCCACGGCCTCGACGAACTCGAACCCGAACAACGACAACAACTTCAACAAGCCGTCACCATTGCACGCCAACACCGCAGCGTCACACTCGGCATCCCCCGCACCCGCAACACCCTGCCCGACCTACGCCCGGAAAGAACCACATGACCACCAACACAGCCGCCGTCGACGCGATGATCCAGGGACGTCGAGCCGACTCCACCCGCCGCCGCCAACGTGTCCTCAGCGCGCTCGACAACGCCATCAACAACGGCGCGGAACTCAGCGTCACCGACATCGCTCGTCGCGCCGGAGTCGACCGCACCTTCCTTTACCGCCACCGCGACCTACTCGAACGCATCCACGCCGCCGAAACCGAGCCACCCGACAAACCAGACATAGGACCCTCCGTCACCCGAGCCTCACTTCAAGCCGACTTGTTCGCCGCCCAGCAACGCTGCGCCCGCATGGCCGCACGCATCCAACAACTCGAGACACGACTATCCGAACTGCTCGGCGAACAAGCCTGGCGCGCAACCGGACTCGGCGCACCCACCGACATCGACCAGCTTCAACAACGCGTCGTATCGCTCGAACAGCACGTCGTCGACCAGCGGCTACAACTTGAAGAACGAGACCAGGACCTCGCGGCCGCCCGCGCCGCGAACCGCGAACTGATGACAGGACTCAATTCGTCCCGGCCAACCGGATAACACATCCGACCAAACGCTTGCACAACACCTGTCGCGCACGATAACTTCAACGAACAGCCGCGGGACCTGCACAAATGCCGGAGATTTGCACCAGCTTCAGGCCAGACCCCCACAGAAGCACCGCCACGCCGCACTGGGACACCAGCCGCCAGCCAGCCGCGTCCCGCTGACGACCTACCGGCTGACCGCCACCGGAATCATCGTGCCAACCATCCCGGAACGTCCCCAGCAGCTGTCGTTTGATGACCTAACCGCGTAACCAATGTCATGGAATAGCACAGCTAGACCGTGCAGCAACACCACACCTAGGTGCCCCGCGCAATTGGGGCGTCTGCAGATTGCGCGCAGTTCTTCTGTGGCCCTTCTGTCTGCATGCAATGCCCGCGGCGAAAAAGGGCCAAGGCGGGGCGATCGTTCGCTCGCACGAGAGGGACGTGTCATTGCCGCTGGTACGGTGCGCAGGCGGACGGTCAGGTCGCTCGTTGATATATCCGATGCCGGGAAAACTGTCGACTTCAGAGCAGAATAATTGCAGGCGGCGCGCTGCTTTTGTGCGATATTCCGTTGTTACGATTTGCGGTATCCGACGAGAGGACCGCCGATGCGTGACCCTAGCCGCAACCGCTGTGGAGGTACCGGGCCGATACGCATCCGTGCCGGGGCGCGGTGGTCTGAGCGGGGGGGCAAGTCGCCGCTGATCAGGCTGCCCAGGGCCGATCGCCAGCCGGCATCTTGCACATGTCAGCTGTGATCGGTATCGCCACTCTCGTTGACTGCCCACCTCGATGCCGGGTGTTGCAAGGCGTGGGGGGAGGCGGCCTACATCGAACACGGAGGGCACCACGGAATTTGACATTCACTGCACGACAGGACGCTCCGATGACCGTTGACGCGTTCTGCAGCGAGCGCCGCACTCCAGCAGGATGATTGGGACTTCGTATGCGTGTACATCTGGGTGATTGGTGGGCCCGAGACGACGCTGGTAAGACGACCGCGCACCGTGTAGGCGCGGTGTTCCCGGACCTGCGTCACGAATCAGCCGGTGATGGGCGACCACGGCCGGACGTGATGCTTGATTACGACTACAGCTATTGGATACCGCTGTGTGAGTGCGGGATTCCCGCACCAGCGAGCGGGCGTAGCGAGTATCCCGCTATGTTCTCCACCTTCATGCCATGGGGTGACCACGAGCGATGCTCGGCGTGCGAAGTCCTCAGTCCGCTATTCGAATCGTGGATAAGTGAGGGGCAATTCAGGAGACGGCAATGAGTACATCCAAGATCGAATGGACCGAGGTCACGACATCCCGCAGGAACTCCCGAGGGCCACGGGGCGCCGAGAGCTGTTGGCATGCGGCAACCCCCGGGGACTCGTTGCACGCCATTGCCCTCGGTGACCAGTAATGACGCCACGTCCCCAGGCCATCACCAATCGCCAGCCCGAGACAGCGAGTGCGGCATTGACTGGCGGCCTCGACGAGGTGGACCACCCGGTTGCGCCGATTGCGTTGGCACTGCGTCCCCATCAGCAAGCAGCGTTTGACGCCGCGCGCCGCCATCTCGGTGAGCATGACCGCGTCACGATTGTGTTGCCCTGTGGGACGGGGAAAACGCTGCTGGGCCAGCGGCTGGCTCAAGACCAAGCCTGCCACGGTAGGTCCACTGTTTTGGTGCTGGTGCCGACTAGAGCGCTGCTCAAACAGACCGTGGACGTTTGGGTCAAACATAGCCGGCGCCGGGTAGCCGCGTTCGTGTTCTGCCACGACAGCACCGCCGGGTTCACTGATCACGATGGAGTTCGGGTCTCGACGAGTCCAGGCGCGCTGGCTGAGTGGGTTGCGCGCAGGCGCAGGGCCAACCGAGGACCCACTGACGCGCAGATCGTGGTGTTCGCGACTTATCAGTCCAGTCCGCGTATCGCCGATGCGCACCGTTATCACCATTTGCAGCCCTGGCACGCGGTGGTTGCCGATGAGGCCCACCGATGCGCGGGTCAGTACGAGGCTGCGTTCGCCACGGTGGTCGACGACACCAAGATTCCTGCCGGCGTGCGGATCTTTTTGACGGCCACGCTGCGGGTGCGCAAAGGCGCGGCCGAGGCGGTGTTCTGCATGGATGACGCGGCAGCGTTCGGACCGGTCGTGGCCCCGCTGTCGGTGCGCGAAGCCATTGATGCGCAACTGCTGTCGGACTATCTGATCGTTGTCGTCGCCGTCAGCGACGATCAGGTGCGCGATGCGATCACCCCAGCGGGGTCGGATGTGCGGGTAGGAGATCACGCGGTTCCGGTCGAGCGCGTCGCCGCCCAGTTAGCCGTTGCCGCGGCCGCCCGCACCTACGGGCTGCGGCGAATGATGGTGTTTCACAACAGTGTCGCTGAATCCAAAGCTTTCACCACATCGCTGCCCGCCATGGTTAACGGGCGCGTTGCTCATGTCGGGGAACTCGCGGCTTTGCATATCGATGGCGGTACCTCAGCGCGGCGGCGTGCCGAGGACCTTGAGGTATTGGCTGATCCCGGAGCCGGGCGGTGGGCGGTGTTGTCGAACGTGCGCTGCCTGGGGGAAGGCATCGATGTTCCCGCTCTCGACGGTGTAGTCTTCGCGGGCCCGCGAACCTCCCAGCTCGACATCACTCAATGCGTTGGCAGGGCCCTGCGATTGGATCCGGGGCGCGAAGACCCGGCCGTGGTGGTACTGCCGGCGCTTGTCGACGCCGACGCCGATATCGACGCCCAGGTGGCCGGCTCTCGGTTCCGGCATGTGTATCGCACCTTGTTGGCGTTGGCCGATCACGACAGTGAATTAGCCGCCGAACTAGCCAGCACCTATCGTCATGGCCGCGGGTCCGCGGCTGCGCCCGGCGGTGAGCGCGGTGGCAAGGTCGAGGTGCTCGACGTCAGCGGCACCCTAGCCGTCGAGGAACTCTACGGCGCGCTACAGCTGCGGGCGCTGCGGCTGCTGACTCCCAACTGGGAGTTCGGTTTTCAACAATTGCAAGACTATGTCGACGAGCACGGTGACGCTCGCGTGCCGTCAGGCTATGTGACCGCGGCGCGCTTCCCGTTAGGGGCGTGGGTGCGCGGCAACCGCCGGCGCCGCGCGCTGTTGACCCCGCAGCAAAGCACGGCACTGGAGTCTCAGCACGGGTGGGTGTGGAATTTGCATGAGGCGGCCTGGGAGGAGGCCTTCGCACGCCTTCGCGCCTATATCGACGAGCACGGTCATGCTCACATTCCGCGCGGATTTCGCTGCGATGACGGTTTTGCCCTGGATCAATGGGCCAGCGTGCAGCGTAGCGATCTAGCAGCCGGGCGGCTATCGGCCGACCGCGAAGAACGGCTGCGGGCACTCAAAGGGTTCTCGTTGCGGCCTCGGGACGCTCGGTTCGAGGCAGGGCTGAGCGCCCTGGGTGAGTTTGTCGCCAGCTACCAGCACGCGTGCCCGGCGCAAAGCTACGTCACCCCTAGCGGGTTTCGGCTTGGGCAGTGGGTGCACCATCTGCGGCGTCGGCGTAACCAGCTCAACCCCGAGCAGGCGGCGGCAGTGCAAGGCCAGCCCGGATGGCAATGGGATGTGCGAGACGCCAACTGGCACAACGGGCTGCGTGCGCTGGCGGCGTTCAAGGCCACTTATGGGCACCTGCAGGTGCCGCGCAGTTACCTCACCCCTCACGGTGAGCCGCTGGGTAAGTGGTTGGACAACCAGAAGATGGCCTTGCGTGCACGCACCCTTCCCCTACATCGGCGTGCCGCGCTGGCCGAGTTGGACCCCGTCTGGTTCGCTGCGGCTCGGCCGAGGCGTCTCAAGGGTGCTCCCATCGACCCCGCTGATGTTGGTGCATCCCTATCGGCCGGATTGGTGCGCCAATCGCCCCCGACGTGGAAGCGCTGGGTTCCCTATGCCGGGACAACATCCAGGCCGTCTTGCGGGGCTACCCGAACGGCTGGTTGTTGGAGGGAAGAGCTGAAATGACTTGTTCCGCAGTCAATTCGGCAACGCTGAACCGATCGGTGGTGACCGCCGGGCGGAGCGCTGACTCAATTATCGGACACAACCCAGGAGATGATTCCCGATGAGCCCCGGCTTCACGCTCGCCTCGCTGAGATCCGCCAGCAAAGCGGACGCA
>NZ_VTZN01000014.1 GCF_008370645.1 Mycobacterium simiae | reverse complement strand
CGCTATAGCGCTATAGTAGCGCTATAGCGACAATTCAGATCCGGGAAGTTCCCGAAGACGCGTACGAGGTGATTCGCAAGCGCGCTCGCGTCGCGGGCCGTTCCATCCAGTCCTACATGCGCGACTGGGTGATCGACTTCGCGAGCCGTCCTACTGCGGCAGAGGCGCTCGCCGCCATGGAAGCCGCGCGCGACGAAAGTAACACGCCAGGGGCGACCGTGGCGTCGATCCTGGCGGACCTGGCCGCGGACCGTCGTTGAACGACTACGTCATCGACGCGTCGGCGCTAGTGCTGGCCTTAGTCGGCAAGAATGCGGCTGCCGACGCGCTGCGGATGCAGCTGCCCGCGATGCGGCGGCACGCACCACACTTGATCGATGCCGAGGTCGGCAACGTGCTGCGCCGGACTGAACTCGTCGGACAAGACTCCGCATAGCGTTGTGCCGTGACTGCGGTGTGCGCTGTCGCCGGTTCGATCGCCGTGCGCCTACTCGGCTGTTCCGGCCCGGATGTGACGGGTCGCGCGGCAGACATCCCACGAGACCTGGCCGCCAGGCTCGCACCAGATCGCGCGGTGCCGGCGGCTAGGGTAAGCGCCGTGGCCGAGATTGCGCCGCTGCGCGTGCAGCTAATCGCCAAGACCGACTTCTTGGCGCTGCCGGACGTGCCCTGGACAACCGAGGCTGACGGGGGTTCTGCGCTAGTGGAGTTCGCCGGCCGAGCGTGTTACCAGAGCTGGTCCAAGCCCAACCCCCGGACCGCGACCAACGCTGGCTACATCAAACACATCATCGACGTCGGGCACTTTTCGGTGCTCGAGCACGCGAGCGTGTCGTTTTACGTCACCGGCATCTCGCGATCATGCACCCATGAGCTGATCCGACACCGGCATTTCTCCTACTCGCAGTTGTCGCAGCGCTATGTACCGGAAACCGCCGCGCACGTAGTTGTGCCACCGGGAATGGAGGACGATTCCGAACTACAGCAGATCCTGACCGCTGCGGCAGACGCCAGCCGGGCCACCTACATCGAGTTGCTGGCTAAGCTGGAAGCCAAGTTCGCCGACCAATCCAATGCGGTGTTGCGACGCAAGCAGGCGCGCCAGGCCGCTCGCGCCGTGCTGCCCAATGCCACCGAAACCCGCATTGTTGTGACCGGCAACTACCGTGCTTGGCGACACTTCATCGCCATGCGGGCCACCGAGCACGCCGACGTGGAGATCCGGCGCCTGGCCATCGAATGCCTGCGCCAGCTTGCCGACGTCGCACCCGCGGTGTTCGCCGACTTTGAGGTAACGACCCTGGCTGACGGCAGCGAGGTCGCGACGAGTCCGCTAGCGACCGAAGCCTAGGCTTCGGCCCGTCGATGTTCGCCCAGATCGACGTTTTGCCGACTCTCTCTCGCGCTTTGTCTGCAAAACGTCGATGTCGGCTTGACTGGGACTAGTTCACGGTCCCACGAGCGTCCGGAGGAACACGTGGCGCTGCCAAAGAGGTTGGTAGCGACAGGTAACCTTGGGAACCGTGAGCTCCGTCGGATTCGACGCCCCCGCGCGCCTGGGAACATTGCTGACCGCGATGGTTACACCGTTCGGCGCCGACGGCTCCCTGGACACCGCCACCGCGGCACGTCTGGCAAACCGCCTGGTGGACCAGGGGTGCGACGGCCTCGTCGTCTCGGGCACCACCGGCGAGTCGCCGACCACCACCGACGCCGAGAAGCTTGAGCTGTTGCGTGTCGCGCTGGAGGCAGTGGGCGACCGGGCCCGGGTCATCGCCGGCGCCGGTACCTACGACACCGCGCACAGCATCCGGCTGGCCAAATCCTGCGCTACCGAAGGCGCACACGGGCTGCTGGTGGTCACCCCGTACTACTCCAAGCCGCCGCAGGCCGGCCTGCTGGCACACTTCACTGCCGTCGCCGATGCGACCGAGCTGCCGATACTGCTCTACGACATTCCTGGGCGCTCGGGGGTGCCGATCGAGCCCGTCACCCTCCGGGCGCTGGCCGCCCATCCCAACATCGTCGGAGTCAAGGACGCCAAGGCCGACCTGCCCAGCAGCGCCCAGATCATGGCTGAAACCGGACTGGCCTATTATTCCGGAGATGACGCGCTCAACCTGCCCTGGCTGGCCATGGGTGCCATCGGTTTTGTCAGTGTGATCGGTCATCTGGCCGCTGGTCAGCTTCGAGAGTTGTTGTCCGCCTTCCAATCCGGCGACATCGCCACCGCCCGGAAGATCAACACCGCGGTGAGCCCGCTGTACCAGGCGATGAGCCGACTGGGCGGAGTGACATTGTCCAAGGCGGGACTGCGGCTGCAGGGCATCGACGCCGGCGAGCCCCGGCTGCCGCAGCTGGCCGCAACCCCAGAGCAGATCGACGCGCTGGCCGCCGACATGCGCGCGGCATCGGTCCTTCGGTGAGCCCCGGGTGAGTTTCAGGTGAACGAACACCTTCGCCCGCCAGGGCCTTTGACCGCGGGAGGGCTGCGGGTCACCGCGCTGGGCGGCGTCAACGAAATCGGCCGCAACATGACGGTTTTCGAACATCTGGGCCGGCTGCTGATCATCGACTGCGGGGTGCTATTCCCCAACCACGACGAGCCCGGCGTCGACCTGATCCTGCCTGATCTGCGTCATATCGAAGACCGGCTCGATGACATCGAGGGGCTGGTGCTGACCCACGCACATGAGGACCACATCGGGGCAATCCCGTTTCTGCTCAAGCTGCGCCCCGATATTCCCGTCGTCGGCTCCAAGTTCACCTTGGCACTGGTCGCCGCGAAATGTCGTGAGCATCGCATTAAACCGGTGCTCGTGCAGGTCGCCGAAGGGCAATCCAGCCGGCACGGCGTCTTCGAGTGCGAGTACTTCGCCGTCAACCACTCCGTCCCCGACGCGCTGGCTATCGCCGTCTACACCGGCGCGGGAACCGTCCTGCACACCGGCGATATCAAACTCGATCAACTACCGCTTGACGGACGTCCTACCGACTTGCCGGGCATGTCACGACTTGGCGACGCCGGCGTCGATCTGCTGTTGTGCGATTCAACCAATGCCGAGATTCCCGGTGTCGGACCATCGGAAAGCGAAGTGGGCCCCGCGCTACACCGGTTGATCCGAGGCGCCGCGGGACGCGTCATCGTGGCATGCTTCGCCTCCAATGTGGATCGGGTACAGCAGATCATCGATGCGGCAGTGGCATTGGGCCGGCGGGTATCGTTCGTGGGGCGATCCATGGTGCGCAATATGGGGATCGCCAGGGAATTAGGCTTCTTGCGGGTGGCCGACTCCGACCTGATCGACATCGCCGCCGCCGAGATGATGCCGCCCGACCAGGTAGTGCTCATCACCACCGGCACCCAAGGCGAGCCGATGTCGGCCCTGTCCCGGATGTCGCGCGGCGAGCATCGCAGCATCACGCTCACCTCAGGTGATCTGATCGTGTTGTCCTCATCGCTGATTCCGGGCAACGAGGAGGCGGTTTACGGCGTCATCGATGCGCTGGCCAAGATCGGAGCCCGCGTTGTCACCAATGCCCAAGCGCGGGTGCATGTTTCCGGCCACGCATGCGCCGGTGAGCTGCTTTTCCTGTACAACGGGGTGCGGCCGCGCCACGTGATGCCGGTCCATGGGACCTGGCGAATGTTGCGCGTCAACGCCAAGTTGGCTGCTAGCACCGGAGTGCCGGTGGAATCAATCTTGTTGGCTGAGAACGGTGTCAGCGTCGACTTGGTCGCCGGAAAAGCGTCGATTGCCGGCGCCGTCCCGGTCGGCAAGATGTTCGTCGACGGCTTGATCACCGGTGACGTCGGTGAAATCACTTTGGGTGAACGGCTCATCCTGTCGTCCGGCTTTGTCGCAGTGACCGTCGTGGTCCAGCGTGGCACCGGGCGTCCGGTCGTTGCGCCACACCTGCAGTCGCGTGGCTTCTCCGAAGATCCCAAGGCGCTGGAACCCGCTGTCCGCAAGGTCGAAGCGGAGCTGGAATCGCTGGTTGCCGCCAATATCACTGACCCGATCCGGATCGCGCAGGGTGTGCGTCGCACGGTCGGCAAATGGGTGGGCGAAGTTTACCGCCGCCAGCCCATGATCGTGCCCACAGTCATCGAAGTCTGATTCGGCGGCACCGAGACGCGCCCGGAGATTGCTTCACCATGTGCCGTGAGCGTGCCGGAATCCGCGGCGCGAACGCCGTCGCGGCAAGCGATGGAACATAAACGGGCGCCGGCAGTCGCAGCGAAGCGCTGATATGGACCTGCGTTAGGGGGTTTCGGTTGCCATTGCGGGTACCTACGGCGGATGACGCTGGACCACTAGACAATCGGCTCGCGTTCAACGATCAAGCGAAGTGTGTCGCTATGCGCTCAACTGTCTCGTCGGACATCGATATCGCTACCTGCGCCCGTCCGCACGCTGAGTTGATCGATTGGGCGGATGAAGGCGCACCGTTACCTGTCGATCCGGAACGTGGGCCGGGTTGGGTTGCGGATGCGGGCCGCGGATACACTGAAAGACTTCGATGACCGGCGTGCGCGGCTAGGAAGACTGCCCGTCCGATCGGTTGACTGCTGCTGGCGCATCGGAGATCTTCTCGGCGTAGGCCAACCATTCAATCTGCGAGGCCTTGAGTTTGCGGCCGGTGGGCTCGACGTAGCGTTGCACTAGCTCGGCGGGCCCGGCCTGTTCCAATAGCCGCCACCCGTACTGGGCGAGAAACTCCGAGACCTCCTCGGGCAGCAACCCGAAGTGCCACAGTTGACGCCGTCGTCGGACTGAGCGGTAGAGCATCCGGGTGCCATACCGATTCGCTCCGTCGATGAAATCGCGGCGGACGTAGGTGAACACCAAGCGACTGCCCACACCCGCCGCGCGCAAACCCTCCAGAGTTCGCCGGACGCCACGTTCGGTCAGGTATTGGGTGAGGCCCTCGCAGACGAAGAAGGCGCGGTAATCGGGCAGATAACCGTGCTCGGCCAGCGCGGTGAGCAGGTCGTCGTGCTCGAAATCCAAAGCCACCAGCCGAACCGACAACGGCAGCTCACCGAGCACCCGGCGCACCGTCTTGGCCTTCCGGGCGATATTGACCGGCAGGTCCACCTCGAAAATCGGAATGCGGACCTGCCGAGTCAATCGGTAGGCGCGGGTGTCCAACCCAGCGCCGAGGATGACAATCGTGTCTACGTCGTCGAGCGCTTCGGCCAGTTTGTCGCCGATGAATCGCTTGCGGCAGACGAGGTTCGCCCACAGCCCGCGGCCGGCCCACTCCGACACGTTGATCAGCCGGCGCCTGACCGCCGCGGGCCTGGTGGCACCCACGAACCAGCGCAGCGGCCGGGGCAAGAACGAGTCGGCAAGGTCGTCGTCCACCAGGCGCGCATCGGCTGGCTCGTTCTGTTCGACAGCCGACAGCACCATCGGGCCTAAAGCGGTCCGGGCGGCGGGATTTCGAGCCATCAGCTACCTCTTTTTCGCAAAGCCCGCATCGGCTGGCGAGACGCCCCGCCGATCAAGGCGATTCGGCCTTCCGCGGCTGGCCCATCAAGGGCGAAGCTGCCCTTTGCCAGGTTCGCCCGCGGGGATCGGCTGCAGCATCTTGATGTCGGGTGCTCCTACCAGGTGCTCGCCGACCGCTGTAAACATCCTGGTGACCGCCGGCGCCGTGCCGTGAACCTTGAGCGCTTTGGCGTCGGCCCATTGCTCCACGAACACAAACGTTTCGCCCATCTGGTGCAGCGAGTACAGCTCACAACCAGGTTCGGCGTGCACCTCTGCGACGGTGGTGGTGAGGATGTCGCGGACCGTCTCGACCGCCTCGGGCTTGACGGTCAGCGTGGCGACGACAACGACGGGCATGCTAGGCCTCCTACTGGCTCCGACGCATTTGGTGGGTGGCATGACCTTCGTCACCTGCTCGCCACCCTACCTACGCCTGCCGACACCCAGCCGGCAACATGGCCGCCGAAGCTGGCGTTACCAGTGTGGCATGTGGTGCACAAGATGTGGTTGGGACTAGGCTTGCCGGCATGGCCAATAGGACCGTCGCCCGCTCCGGAACCCGAACGAGCAGGTCGAAAGCCACTTCGCGGGGCGCGGCCCGAAGTGGGAGATCGAGCGCCCCAAGAAAGACATCCGGCAAGCCGGTCAATCGGGCAAGTAGGCCTGCCCGGCGGCGTAATCAAGCCCTGCTGGTCGCTGCCGGGCTTACCGTCGGCCGGGCCATGCGCGCCACCTGGATGATGGTTGCCAAAGGTACCGGCGGGGCGGCGCGGTCGATCGGGCGCGCGCGTGACATCGAGCCGGGACATCGCCGGGACGGTTTAGCGCTGGTCCTGCTGGGCCTTGCCGTGATCGTTGCCGCCGGTTCGTGGTTTCACGCCGCCCGACCCGTGGGTGCGTGGGTCGATGCGGTGCTGCGGACGTTCATCGGATCGGCCGTCGTGCTGCTGCCGATCGTGCTCGCCGCCACAGCGATCGTGCTGATGCGGACCCAACCCAACCCCGAAACTCGGCCACGGCTGATCCTTGGAACCAGCCTGATCGTCTCGTCCTTCCTGGGGCTGCGGCACCTGTGGGCCGGTTCGCCGGAAACCCCCGCGTCGCGCCAGCACGCGGCGGGATTCATCGGTTTCGCGATCGGCGGGCCGTTGGCCGACGGGTTGACCGCGTGGATCGCCGCGCCGTTACTGTTCATCGGCGCACTATTCGGACTGTTGCTGCTGACCGGAACCACCATCCGCGAGGTACCCGACGCCCTGCGCGCCATGTTCGGCACCCGGATATTGCAGCGTGACTACCACGACGATGCCGACGAGGACTATCACGATTTCGCTGGCGACGACGCAGACACGGTCGAGGTCGCGCGCGAGGACTATTCCGATGGCTACTACGACGAGGCGCCGCCGGGCCCCCAGCACCAGGCGCCGGTGTGGTCGCCAGCCGGCGACGACGAACCGACCATTCCTGACCCCGTCTTGGCACCCAGCTCCGCTCGACGGAGCCGCGGCTCCCGGGCCGTGAAGCAGAACACCCAAGCCCTGGACCGCGTCGTGGAAGGTCCCTACACACTGCCCTCGTTGGAGCTGCTGGTGGCCGGCGATCCACCCAAGAAGCGAAGTGCCGCCAACAACCACATGGCCGCCGCGATCGGCGAGGTGCTCAACCAGTTCAAGGTCGACGCGGCCGTCACCGGGTGCACCCGCGGCCCCACCGTCACCCGCTACGAGGTGGAGCTGGGTCCCGGCGTCAAGGTAGAGAAGATCACCGCGTTGCAGAAAAACATCGCATACGTGGTGGCCACCGAGAGTGTGCGGATGCTGGCGCCGATTCCGGGCAAGTCGGCCGTCGGCATCGAGGTGCCCAACACCGACCGCGAAATGGTGCGGCTGGCCGACGTGCTCACCGCGCCGTCGACCCGTCGCGACCATCACCCGCTGGTGATCGGGCTGGGCAAGGACATCGAAGGCGATTTCATCTCCGCCAACCTGGCCAAGATGCCGCATCTGCTGGTGGCGGGCTCCACCGGATCTGGCAAGTCCAGCTTCGTCAACTCCATGCTGATTTCGCTGTTGACCCGAGCCACCCCGGAAGAAGTCAGGATGATCCTGATCGACCCCAAAATGGTGGAGCTCACGCCCTATGAAGGCATCCCGCACCTAATCACGCCGATCATCACCCAACCCAAGAAGGCCGCAGCCGCGCTGGCGTGGCTGGTCGAGGAAATGGAGCAGCGCTATCAGGACATGCAGGCGTCGCGGGTGCGCCACATCGACGACTTCAACGAGAAGGTGCGAACCGGGGCAATCACGGCACCCTTGGGCAGCCAGCGGGTGTATCAGCCCTACCCCTACGTCGTCGCGATCGTCGACGAGCTGGCCGACCTGATGATGACCGCGCCGCGCGACGTCGAGGACGCCATCGTCCGGATCACCCAGAAGGCCCGCGCGGCCGGCATCCACCTGGTGCTGGCCACCCAGCGGCCGTCCGTTGACGTGGTCACCGGGCTGATCAAGACCAACGTGCCGTCGCGGCTGGCGTTTGCGACATCGTCGCTCACCGACAGCCGGGTGATCCTCGATCAGGCGGGTGCGGAAAAGCTGATCGGCATGGGCGACGGCTTGTTCCTACCGATGGGCGCGAGCAAACCGATCCGCCTGCAAGGCGCCTACATCACTGACGAGGAGATCCAGGCCGTCGTCGCCTCGTGCAAAGAGCAGGCCGAGCCGGAGTACACCGAGGGTGTCACGACCGCCAAGCCCACCGGGGAACGCGCCGACTCGGATGGTCGGGACCCAGATATTGGCGATGACATGGACGTCTTCCTGCAAGCCGTGGAGCTGGTGGTGTCTAGCCAGTTCGGCTCCACTTCGATGTTGCAGCGCAAGCTGCGGGTCGGGTTCGCCAAAGCCGGCCGGTTGATGGACCTGATGGAGACCCGCGGCATCGTGGGTCCCAGCGAGGGTTCCAAGGCTCGGGAGGTGCTGGTCAAGTCCGACGAGCTGGCGGGAACGCTGGCGTTGATCCGGGGCGGGGCCGCGAGCGTCGACGACGTCGACGAGCAGACGTAGACTCGTCCGATTTTCCGGCGTGTCGGAGGATTCTGTGTCTGCTCGCCCGGCCGAAGCTAGAGCTAGAGCACAAGCAGCATCCGCGAGTTACCCAAGATGTTGGGCTTGACGTAGCTTAGGTCGAGGAATTCCGCGACACCGATGTCGTAGGAGCGGCACATCTCCTCGAACACCTCCGCGGTAACCGGCGTGCCTTCGATTTCGGTGAAGCCGTGCTGGGCAAAGAATGCGGTCTCAAAAGTCAACACGAACACCCGTTCCAGCTGTAGTTCCCGCGCAACCTCGAGCAGCCGATCGACGATCGCATGGCCAATGCCGTTGCCGGTCACTGTGGGGTCGACTGCGACGGTACGGATTTCACCCAGATCCGACCACAACACGTGCAACGCGCCGCAGCCCACCACGTCTCCCGGGACGTCGGGCTGTTCGGCCACCCAAAATTCTTGCACCGCTTCATAAAGCGTTACCAGGTTCTTTTCCAGCAGGATCTTTCCTGCATAGGTGTCGACGAGTTTCTTGATCGCAGGCACGTCGGACGTCCGGGCGCGCCGGACTACCGGTCGGAAATCTCGTGGACTTTCGGTCACGTGGGAACAGTATCGGGTGGGCTGGTCAACCGTTATTCTGTTGCCGTGTCAGGGCAGCCGCAAACAGGTCAGGTACCAGGAACTGCCCGTATCGCCAACCTCGCGAATATTCTGACCGGCCTGCGACTGGTGTTGGTTCCGATATTCTTGTATGCCCTGTTCTACGACGGCGGCCACCATACGACTGCCCGAGTAGTGGCATGGGCGATATTCGCGGTTGCCAGCATTACCGATCGGTTCGATGGGCTACTGGCCCGCAACTACGGCATGGCCACGGAATTCGGCGCATTCGTCGATCCGATTGCCGACAAGACTCTGATCGGAGCAGCGCTGATCGGCTTGTCGATGTTGGGCGATGTGCCCTGGTGGGTCACGATATTGATCCTGACGCGCGAACTCGGGGTGACGGTGTTGCGGCTGGCTGTGATTCGCCACGGCGTCATTCCTGCGAGTCGGGGCGGCAAGCTCAAGACGGTCGTGCAGGCGGTGGCGATCGGCTTGTACGTATTGCCGCTCTCCGGCCCGCTACATGTGGCGGCGGTAGTGATCATGGCCGCAGCCATCGTGCTCACCGTGGTGACCGGTATCGATTACGTGGCATCGACAGTCAAGGAAATTCACTGGGCGAACCGCGGGTCGTAATGCACGGGAACCACACCACCCGGCTCGGCGTTGAGCTAAAGACCACTGCTTGTTGACGAGGTGTCTGCGCGTGACCGGGGTGAAGGAGAGAGCACGATGACATCATTGGTTCGCGAAGTCGTCGGCGACGTGTTGCGCGGCGCTCGGACTTCGCAGGGCCGGACGCTGCGGGAGGTGTCCGATTCGGCTCGCGTAAGCCTGGGCTACCTATCGGAAGTCGAACGTGGTCGCAAGGAGCCCTCCAGCGAGTTGCTCAACGCTATTTGCGAGGCGTTACATGTCCCGCTGTCGGAGGTACTCATCGTCGCGGGTGAACGGATGGCCCGCCAGGAACGCGGGACAGCCGCGGCCGTATCAACTGGGGACGTCATCGACCCCAGCACCAAGGTCGTCATCCCTCCTGTTGCGTCGCTGGCGGTGGCCTGACCAAACGGGGGGCCAAACCGAGCGCCGGCCGGTTACCCAACCATGGGGTGGGTAGATCGACAGTGACCCGATAAATTGAGCGGCAGGGCAAGCGGTGTGGGCTACACGGGGCCCATCCGGCACACAACGAAACGAAAGCGGAGCTAACCGATGGCCAATCCGTTCGTCAAGGCGTGGAAGTACCTGATGGCGCTGTTTAGTTCCAAGGTCGACGAGTACGCCGACCCCAAAGTGCAAATCCAGCAAGCCATCGAGGAAGCGCAGCGCACCCATCAAGCGCTGACCCAACAGGCGGCGCAAGTGATCGGCAACCAGCGGCAACTGGAGATGCGGCTCAATCGGCAGCTCGCCGACATCGAAAAGCTCCAGGTCAATGTGCGTCAAGCGCTGACCTTGGCCGACCAGGCCCTCGCGGCCGGAGACGGCGCCAAAGCAACCGAATACAACAACGCCGCCGAGGCGTTCGCCGCTCAGCTGGTAACCGCCGAGCAGAGCGTCGAAGACCTCAAGGCGCTACATGACCAGGCGCTGAGTGCGGCGGCTCAGGCCAAAAAAGCGGTCGAACAGAACTCCATGGTGCTGCAGCAGAAGATTGCGGAACGCACCAAGCTGCTCAGCCAGCTCGAGCAGGCGAAGATGCAGGAGCAGGTCAGTGCATCGCTGCGGTCGATGAGCGAGCTCGCCGCGCCGGGCAATGTTCCCAGCCTCGATGAGGTGCGCGACAAGATAGAACGCCGCTACGCCACCGCTCTAGGTCAGGCCGAGCTTGCCCAAAGCTCAGTGCAGGGCCGCATGCTCGAAGTCCAGCAGGCCGGCGTGCAGATGGCGGGTCATTCCCGGCTAGAGCAGATCCGGGCGTCCATGCGGGGAGAAGCTTTGCCCGCCGGCGGCGCGACCACTCCAGGCGTTACCCCGGCCAGCGAGACCGGTGGCCAGATTACCGAGAAACCGTTTGGGCAGCAGTAAGGCAGCAGATGGCGGTGAAGTCGATTCAACGTGGGCAGTGGCGTGCATTGCTGCAGCGTGGATTCGACATCGTCGCCGATTTTACCGACTTCGCTGCCCAGCAGATCAGCGCCGCGACCGACCCGCGGGCCCGGTTGCTGCGCCGGCGCCGACGGGCGTTGCGGTGGGCGCTGATCTTCAGCGCCGGGTGCGTGTTCTGGGCAGGGGTAACCGCGGTGCTGGCGGCTTGGGGTTGGTTCGCGTTGCTGCTGCAGATCACCGGTGCCGTTGCGGTGGTGCAGGTCATCCCCGCGACGTTGTTGTTTTTCCGCTATCACTGGCTGAGGTCCGAGCCGCTGCCGGCGCAGCGCCCGGGTAACACTCGCCGGCTGCCACCGCCCGGTTCGGCGGCCAGACCTGCGATGTCCGCGCTGGGAGCCTCAGAACGCGGGTTCTTTTCGCTGTTGGGCGTGCTGGAGCGAGGGGCCATGCTGCCGGCCGAGGAGATCCGCGACTTGACGGCCGCCGCTCAGCAGACCTCGGCGGCGATGGCAGCCACAGCTGCCGAGGTGGTGTCGATGGAGCGGGCGGCGCAACACTCGGCAGCATCACGGTCGTATCTGGTGCCCACGATCAACGCGTTCACCGCGCAGCTGAGCGCCGGCGTCCGCCAGTACAACGAAATAGTCACCGCCGCAGCGCAATTGGTCTCATCAGCTAACGGCGGCGCGGTGGGTGAGGCGGCGGCGCAACAGCGCTACCGTGCCGAGCTGGTCGGTGCCACCGATCGTTTGGTCGGGTGGGCGCAGGCGTTCGACGAACTTGGCGGATTGCCACGCCGTTGAGCTGTCCGCTCGTTACATTGTTGCTTTCAGCGACGGGATCACCAGGGACGCCAGGCCGCGCAACAGAGCCTTTGTCATGTCGTAGAAATCGAAATAGTCGCGCCAGAGCGTGATTTTGCCGTTGCGCACCTCGAACACGCCGCACACCCAGAACTGCAGCCGCAGCGGGCCGAAGATCAGCGCGTCGGTGCGTTCAGTGAGTACCGCGGCGCCGTCGGCGGCAATGCGGTGGATCTTGACCTCGAACCCGAGGCGCCTTTCCATCTTGCGGAGCAGCCTCACGGTTCTGTGGCCGCCGCGGATCCGCGAAAATCCGACGTTCTCGTAGACGAGGTTGTCGTCCAGGACCGCAGCTACGGTGTCGAAGTCCGCATTCTGCAGCGCGTTCAGGAAATTCTCGACCGTGCGGGTGTTATCGGCGGTGGTGTGGGTCAGCTCGGTCATGCTTGCCAGCGTAGGCGAGTGTGGCCGGGTGGCGCTGTGGCAGGGTAGGGCGGGTGCGCGTCGCCGTGGTTGCTGGGCCGGATCCCGGACACTCGTTTCCGGCGATTGCGCTGTGCCAACGCCTGCAGGCAGCCGGCGATACGCCGACGTTGTTCACCGGGGTGGATTGGTTGGATACTGCCCGGGCGGCCGGAGTCGACGCACTCGAGCTGGACGGGTTGGCGGCCACCGACGACGACCTCGACGCCGGTGCCAGGATTCACCGGCGAGCCGCTCAGATGGCGGTGCTTAATGCCCCGGCGCTGCATGCCCTGGCTCCCGATCTGGTGGTCTCCGACGTGATCACCGCATGTGGTGGTATGGCCGCCGAGCTGTTGGGGATTCCCTGGATCGAGCTCAATCCGCACCCGTTGTACCTGCCGTCCAAGGGTCTGCCGCCGATTGGCAGCGGCTTGGCAGCGGGCACGGGCATTCGCGGCCGGCTGCGCGATGCCACCATGCGGGCGCTGACGGCACGGTCTTGGCGTGCGGGGCTGCGTCAGCGTGCGGCCGTCCGGGTCGAGATCGGACTGCCGGCCCGCGACCCTGGGCCGCTGCGGCGGCTGATCGCCACGCTTCCCGCCCTGGAAGTTCCGCGTCCGGACTGGCCGCCGGAGGCCGTCGTGGTAGGACCGTTGCATTTCGAGCCGACCGATCGGGTAATGACGATCCCGACCGGTCCCGGGCCCGTGCTAGTCGTCGCGCCGTCCACCGCGGCGACCGGAGCGGCCGGGCTGGCGGAGATGGCGCTGCAATGCCTGACGCCGGGTGAGACGGTGCCGCCGGGGTCTCGTGTGGTGGTCTCCCGGCTGGGCGGCGAGGACCTAGCGGTGCCGTCCTGGGCCGTGGTCGGACTGGGCAGCCAGACCGAACTCTTGACCCACGCCGATGTGGTGATCTGCGGCGGCGGTCACGGGATGGTAGCCAAGACACTGCTGGCCGCGGTGCCGCTGGTGGTGGTTCCCGGCGGTGGAGACCAGTGGGAGATCGCCAACCGAGTGGTACGGCAGGGTAGCGCGCGACTGATTCGCCCGTTGACCGCCGATGCGCTGGTGGCAGCAGTGAACGAGGTGTTGTCGTCGCCGCGCTACGGCGCGGCCGCACAGCAGGCTGCGGCCAGCATCGCCGGAGTTGCCGATCCGGTGCAGGTGTGTCATGAAGCGCTCATTTCGGCGCGGTGACTGGCTGGGTATGTTGGCTGGCGTGCGGCGAACGGAGTTCCACGATCGGGTCACCCTTCGATTCGGCGTTGCTTACGGCGCCTCGGTGCTGGTGGACCACGTGTTGAGCGGCTTCGGTGGCCGTACCGCAGCCCAGGCGATCGAGGACGGAGTCGACCCCCGTGACGTGTGGCGGGCGCTGTGTGCGGACTTCGACGTTCCGCGCGATCAGTGGTGATATTGCTCGGATCGAACGTGCACCCAGGGCGATCCCGCGCGGCGTGTCGTCACCGTCAGCGCACGCTAGAGCGGGCAGTCGCCGCATTTCGATCCGGCAGGCGCGCGGTAGCAGAGGCAACAGCTGCGACGCCTGAAGCCCAGTCCGGTGAGCACGCGCTCTGGGGACGGCGAGACGCGCTCGCCGACGGGTTCGGGCAGCCTGAGCTGCGCCGCGTCGTCGGCGCGCTGCAGCTCGCTCAGGTCCGGCACCATGCCGTGACCCAACACGCACGCGAGCACGGGCGACCACAGCCGGGCCGCGTGGCCGAGGTGGACCAGGGAGGCGCCGACCCGCGGCTCGGTGCGGTAGTGCTGGACGGTTGCGTCGATCAAGTCCGCGAAGCCAGCGGCGTACGACTGGCTGACCGGATGCCATCCGGCTGCCGCGCCGCGTCCGGTCCACGCGAAAAAGCCACCATACGAGGATATTTCGGATAATTCCGCGGAGATGTCCATGTGTTCTTCGGTAGCTGATAATGCCGCGTCCGGCGTGTCAACTTGAGTCGAACAGATGTTCGGCTACTGTGGTGGGCATTCGGAGATGTCGACTTGTCGGTGGCCTTCTCTAGTGTCACAGCCAACCGACCGATACCGGTCAACCGAACACCGACTATAGGAGAGGCACCATGGCGCAAGTCCCCGACCGTGAGAAAGCTCTCGAACTGGCGATGGCCCAGATCGAGAAGAGTTATGGCAAAGGCTCGGTGATGCGCCTCGGCGACGAGGTGCGTCAGCCGATTTCAGTCATTCCGACCGGGTCCATCGCCCTGGATGTCGCCCTGGGCATCGGCGGCCTGCCGCGTGGCCGGGTGGTGGAGATATACGGCCCGGAATCCTCGGGTAAGACCACCGTGGCACTGCACGCGGTGGCCAACGCCCAGGCCGCCGGCGGTGTCGCGGCGTTCATCGACGCCGAGCACGCGCTGGATCCCGAATATGCCAAAAAGCTCGGTGTGGATACCGATTCTCTGCTGGTCAGCCAGCCGGACACCGGCGAACAGGCACTCGAGATCGCCGACATGCTGATCCGCTCGGGCGCGCTCGACATCGTGGTCATCGACTCGGTGGCCGCGCTGGTGCCGCGCGCGGAACTCGAAGGCGAGATGGGGGACAGCCACGTCGGCCTGCAGGCCCGGTTGATGAGCCAGGCGCTGCGGAAAATGACTGGTGCACTGAATAATTCGGGAACCACGGCGATCTTCATCAACCAGCTCCGGGACAAGATCGGGGTGATGTTCGGATGTGGGTCCTGGTACACCAACGTCATCCTGGCCGACGGATCGACTGAGAAGCTCGGCAAGATTGTGAATCAAAAGATGGACGTCGAGGTCTTGTCATACGACTTCGAATCCGGACAAATTGTGCCGCGCAGGGTCACCAATTGGTTTAACAACGGGAAAACGGAAGAGTTCCTGCACTTCAAGGTTGATCGAGCAGGAAGCGGGACGGGACGTGGGCATGCCAGCCTGGCGATGACTCGCAACCATCTCATTCGAACCCCTGTTGGCTGGCGCGAAGCTGAAGACATAGATGTCGGCGATCGAGTGATGTTGGCACAGCCGCGTCTGCTCAGTGATCAGCAGTGGGAAGTTGTGCTGGGTTCGCTGATGGGCGATGGTTGTCTATCCCCGCCAGTTCGACAGGATTCCGAGAGCGCGCGGCTCCGCATCGGACACGGAGCGCAGCAGTCGGCCTATCTTGATTGGAAAGTCTCTCTGCTGGGAAACATCTCGCACAGTCGCACCGTTAACGGCAAAGGCGCAGTGTTCGTCGACTTCTCCCCGCTCGCGGAACTCCATGAATTGCGAAGCGCGGTGTATTTGGGAGATGGAAAGAAGTTCCTCTCCGAGGAATACCTCAAGGGGCTCACCCCATTGTCGTTAGCGATCTGGTACATGGACGACGGTTCATTTAGCCTCCGCTCCAAGGGCCTGCAACAGCGCACACAAGGGGGAAGTGGGCGAATCGAGATCTGTGTTGAGGCGATGAGCGAAGGTTCGCAAGTGCGGCTTCGTGACTATCTGCACGACACCCACGGCCTCGATCTGCGACTTCGGAAGGCCGGCGCGGCCGCCAAGGCAGTCTTGGTGTTTTCTACCGCAGCTACTGCGAAGTTTCAGCAACTAGTGGCGCCCTACATGGCGCCATGCATGGCGTACAAGCTATTACCGCGGTTTCATGGCCGCAGCATAGTGACGCCACAGTTCGTTGAACCAACGATGGAACTAATGCCGGCTCGTGTCACCGAGATTGAATCAAAGAATGATTACCCCATCATGAGTCGCTTCGATATCGAGGTCGAGGGGTCGCACAATTATTTTGCGGACGGAGTGATGGTGCACAATTCACCCGAGACGACAACCGGCGGAAAGGCGCTGAAGTTCTACGCCTCGGTCCGCATGGACGTCCGGCGGATCGAGACGCTCAAGGACGGCACCAACGCGGTCGGCAACCGCACCCGGGTCAAGATCGTCAAGAACAAGGTGTCGCCGCCGTTCAAGCAGGCCGAGTTCGACATTCTCTACGGCAAGGGCATCAGCAGAGAGGGCTCGCTGATCGATATGGGCGTGGACCAGGGCTTTATCCGCAAGTCCGGGGCCTGGTTCACCTACGAGGGTGAGCAGCTGGGCCAGGGCAAGGAGAATGCCCGCAACTTCTTGATGGAGAACGCCGACGTGGCTAACGAGATCGAGAAGAAGATCAAGGAAAAGCTTGGCATTGGCGCAGTGGTGACCGATGACCCCGCAAATGGCGATGTCTTGCCCGCCCCCCTCGACTTCTGAGCCCTCCCGCGAGGAGCAGGCGCGGGCGTTGTGCCTGCGCCTGCTCACCGCGCGAGGACGGACCAGGGCCGAGTTGGCTGGCCAGCTTGCGAAACGCGGATACCCCGACGAGACCAGCAACCGGGTGCTGGATCGGCTGGCGGCTGTCGGCCTGGTGGACGACGCCGATTTCGCCGAACACTGGGTGCAGTCCCGGCGAACCAACGCGGGAAAGAGCAAGCGCGTGTTAGCCGCCGAGTTACATACCAAGGGTGTCGACAACGACGTGATCACTGCGGCGCTTGCCGGAATCGATGCCGGTGCCGAGCGAGCGCGGGCCGAGCAGTTGGTACGGGTCAGGTTGCGGCGTGAGTCGCTGGGCGACGACGAAACTCGGGTCAGCCGCCGGCTGGTGGGGATGCTGGCCCGCCGCGGGTACAGCCAGACGGTGGCGTGTGAGGTGGTCGTCGCTGAGTTGGCCGCCGAACGGGAGCGCCGGCGGGTCTAGGCGGGTCGCAGCGCGGACCGGCCGGTCGCCGTACCATGGCCCCGTGACTTCGACGGTGGCGCAACACGCCGAGGCTCCGGACAGGGCCAAAATCGCCGCGCCCGCAGCGGCGCGCACCTATCAAGTACGCACCTACGGGTGCCAGATGAACGTGCACGACTCCGAGCGGTTGGCGGGTGTGCTGGAAGCCGCCGGCTACCGGCGTGCGGCTGAGGGCTCAGGTGTTGAAGACGCCGATGTTGTGGTCTTCAACACCTGCGCGGTGCGCGAGAACGCCGACAACAAGCTGTACGGCAACCTCAGCCACCTGGCTCCGCGCAAGCGGGCCAACCCGGACATGCAAATTGCAGTCGGCGGTTGCCTGGCCCAAAAGGATCGCGACGCCGTGCTGCGCAGGGCGCCCTGGGTCGATGTCGTCTTCGGCACCCACAACCTGGGGTCGCTACCTACGTTGCTCGAGCGGGCTCGGCACAACAAAGTCGCTCAGGTCGAAATCGCCGAGTCGCTGCGGCAATTTCCGTCATCGCTGCCAACTGTCCGCGAATCCGCTTATGCCGCTTGGGTTTCCATCTCCGTTGGGTGCAACAACAGCTGTACCTTCTGCATTGTTCCGTCGCTGCGAGGCAAAGAGATCGACCGCAGCCCGGCCGACATCCTGGCCGAGGTTCAATCGCTGGTGGATACTGGTGTGCTCGAAGTCACTTTGCTGGGCCAAAACGTCAACGCCTATGGGGTGTCGTTCGCCGACCCCGCACAACCCCGCAATCGGGGCGCCTTCGCCGAGCTGCTGCGCGCCTGTGGGCGTATGCCAGGACTCGAACGGGTCCGGTTCACCTCCCCGCATCCCGCCGAGTTCACCGACGACGTGATCGAGGCGATGGCGCAGACACCCAACGTCTGTCCTGCGCTGCACATGCCGCTGCAATCCGGCTCGGACCGGGTTTTGCGGGCGATGCGGCGGTCCTACCGTGCCGAGCGCTACCTCGGCATCATCGAGCGGGTTCGCGCCGCGATGCCGCAAGCCGCCATCACCACCGACCTGATCGTGGGATTCCCCGGTGAGACCGAGGAGGACTTCGCGGCCACCCTCGACGTGGTGCGCCAGGCTCGATTCGCGGCCGCGTTCACCTTCCAGTACTCCAAACGCCCTGGCACGCCGGCCGCCGAACTCGATGGGCAGTTGCCCAAAGCCGTTGTGCAGGAACGTTATGAACGGCTGATCGAGCTGCAGGAGCAGATCTCGCTGCAGGGAAACAGAGCCGTCGTCGGGCAGACCGTCGAGGTGCTGGTTGCTACTGGTGAAGGACGCAAGGACATCCGCACCTCGCGGATGAGCGGACGAGCACGTGACGGACGGTTGGTTCATTTCCGTGCGGGTGACCAGCAGGTGCGACCCGGCGACGTCCTTACCACCACGATCACCGACGCGGCTCCGCACCATCTCATCGCTGACGCTGACATTCTGACCCATCGCCGTACCCGCGCCGGCGACGCTCATGCCGCCGCACAGCGGTCGCCTGGTGTCGGCCTGGGCATGCCGGGTTTCGGGCGGCCCGACGTCGCGCCGGAACCAATCGGGTGCCGAACTATGGTCCAGTGAACGGAGAAGTTGACATGGCCGATTTCGACGCCTACCGGTCCGAGATTGAAGCGGCGGAGCGCCGGGTTGCCGGCGCGATAGAGCCAGGCATCAGAGCGTTCATCGTTGCGATCCTGGTGTTTGTTCTGCTCGGATCGTTCATCTTGCCGCACACCGGCAGCGTGCGGGGATGGGACGTGCTGTTCAGCAGCCATGGCGCTGCCGCCGCCGCGGTGGCCCTACCCTCGCGGGTTTTTGCCTGGTTGGCGCTGATTTTCGGGGTCGGCTTCTCCATGCTGGCACTGATGACTCGCCGGTGGGCGTTGGCCTGGACGGCGTTGGCGGGCTCGGCGCTGGCCAGTGCCACCGGGCTGTTGGCTGTTTGGTCACGCCAGACCGTGGCCGCCGGGCACCCCGGTCCGGGGATCGGGCTCGTCGTCTCGTGGATCACCGTGATGCTGCTGACATTCCACTGGGCCCGCGTGGTATGGCAGCGCACCATCGTGCAACTCGCCGCGGAGGAACAGCGTCGCCGCTACGCTGCAGAGCAACAATCCAAAACCTTGTTGGACAGCGTGGACAATCCTGACGCGCCACGCGACGGCTCTGCCGCCACCGATGGGGCCCGCTAGGACCTACGAGTTAGTGCGTGGGCTGCAGCGTCGGCCCACTGCCGCCATTGTTCGGCGTTCGCATTGGCCTCAGCGGCTTCCTTGGTCTTGCCAGCTGCGGCCGCCTTCGCGGCCTGCTGCTCGAACTGCTCTGCACGGGAGCGGAATTGCTCGGCGCGGGCTTGAGCCTGGGGATCCGACCAATCCGATTCGCCGCTATCACGTACTTTCTTTTCGACCGCGCGCAGCCGGCGCTCCAACTCGGCGGACCGTTCCCGCGGCACTCGCCCGATCGCGTCCCACTTCTCGGTGATCGTGCGCAGCGTCGTTCTGGCAGCGTCGTGATTAGTGGTGTCGAGTGATTCTGCCTGGGCCAGCAGCGCTTCTTTGGCGGCGGCATTGGCCCGCAACTCGGCATCTTTTTCCGCTGTCGCGGCATTGCGGGCGGAAAAGAAGCAGTCTTGCGCGGCTTTGAAACGCCGCCACAAGGCGTCGTCGACATCCCTGCTGGCTCGTCCCGCGGCCTTCCAGTCGGTGAGCAACTTCCGGAACTCCGTACTGGTGGCGGTCCAGTCCGTCGAGTCGGACAATTCCTCGGCGCGTTCGCAGAGCCGTTCTTTGGTCTGCCGGACACCAGTGCGCTCCCGGTCGAGTTCCGCGAAGTGGGATCCACGTCTACGGTTAAAGGTCTCCCGCGCTGCCGAGTACCGCTTCCACAGCGCGTCGTCGACCTTGCGGTCCAGACCGGTGATCGTCTTCCATTCGTCGAGGATGGCCCGCATCCGGTCGCCGGCGACCTTCCACTGGGTTGAGTTGGCCGCCAGCTCCTCAGCTTCGACGGCCAATGCCTCCTTGCGCGTGGTCTGCGCGGCTCGGTGCTCTTCGCGTCTGGAGCGATCCGCGGCGGCCACAGCGTCGGCCTGCTCGCGAAGGCCGGTCAATCTCTGCGTCAGAGCATCGATATCGCCAAGCACGCACGCTGTCAGCAATGTTTCGGCCAGGGCTATCGCGTTGGCTTTAATCTTGCGAGCATCGCCGGTACCGGACGCCAGCCGCTCTTCCATCAGGGTGACTTCGGTGCTCAGGTCATCGAATCGTCTGCCGAAATGCGCGAATGCCGCCTCCGGGTCGCCGGCCTGCCAAGAGCCGACGATGCGTTCGCCGGCCGATGTGATCAGCCACACCGTGCCGTCGTCGTCAACACGTCCGAAGCGGTGCGGATCGCTGGGTGGGGGAGTTGCGACCGGGTGGCCGGCAGGCCGCGACATCGGCCGCGGACCCGGCCGCGGTCCGGGCCGGGGCACCGGTCCTGGAATCGGTCCCGGAAGCGGTGGGTGCAGATCGTTGCCCTGGGACTCATCCGCCTTCATGCGCTTGTCACCTGCCTTTTGCACCCTTCGCGCGGTCGATATCCGCGCGCCTGCCGCGCGAAGCGGCACCCGTACAGTCGGTTGTCTGATGGGGCCATAAGCCGTCACCTGACTTTGCGACCGGTTCTAACAGTATTGAAGCAGCTTGCGAGGCTGTGCGTGGCCGCCTTCCTATCACCAGTGCTTCTTCGACCACCAGGCGTACAGCTGGTCGAGGTTGGGTCCCTGTGGATCTCCCTGGGCCCTGGCACCGTTTTCGACAAAGGGTCACTTTGTGATCAAGCGCACAACAGCCATTATTAAACAGCAACGGCGTAACCAATCGTTCATCTGCCAGTTATCGGGCGGCCGTCGGAGGGAGCTCACCGTGGCAAATGTCGGAGTGGCGACGTTGCTGGCACTGGGCGCTGCGTTGCTGGCAGGCGTCGGCTATGTGGTCCTGCAGCGCTCAGCCCAGCAGGTCACCGACAAGGTAGTCGGGCACGTTACGTTGTTCCATCTCTCACTGCGCCATGCCCAGTGGTGGATGGGTAGCTTGGCGGCGCTGGGCAGTTTCGGTCTGCAGGCAGTGGCGCTGACCATGGGTTCGGTGGTGCTAGTGCAGTCTTTGCAGGCCACCGCTTTGCTGTTCGCGCTGCCGATCGATGCCCGCCTGACCCATCGTCGGTGCACTGCAAAGGAATTGGCGTGGGCGATGCTGCTGGCTGGCGGGGTGGCGATCTTGGTCCTGGCGGGTGATCCGACGGCGGGCTACGCCCGCGCCCCACTGTCGTCCTGGGTCATGGTTGCCATCGTCCTGGTCCCGGCGGTAATCCTCTGTGTGGTGGGTGCCCGGGTCTGGTCGGGTCCGTTATCGGCGGTCCTGCTGGCGTTGGCGTCGTCGGCGTCATTGGCTGTATTTACCGTGCTGACCAAAGGGGTGGTGGCCGAGCTCGGCAAAGGATTCGAGCCGATGTTTCGGTGTCCGGAGTTTTACGTCTGGATTGTGGTCCTGTCGATCGGACTGATGCTTCAGCAATCGTCGCTGCGGGCCGGTTCGCTGACGGCCTCGTTACCGACGATAACCGTGGCCAGACCGGTGATCGCGTCAGTTCTGGGAATCACCGTGCTCGGCGAGGTCCTGCATGCCGGTGAGGGGCAGTTGGTCACGTTGGCCGCGACGGTGGCGGTGGTGATTGTTGCGACGCTGGCGTTGGCTCGCGACGCGGCCGCTATGATGGCGGCACCCGCCAGTGAGCTGGATGTTGCTGGCCGCCTTATGGTCTCTTGATAAAAGTCGCGGCCGCTCGAAGCACCCGCGATCACCCCAGCGACGGATAACGGTTCGGTTGCCGTTAAGCGCGCCCCCATGACGACTTCCGCTGGCCCGGTAGCGTGGCGGGAACATCGACTGTTCGGCGGAAAGCGGCCGCATGAGACGGATAGATCGATGGCACCCTTGTCGCAGCTGCTACGGGCTCGGCCAAGTTCGGGTGCGTGGGCAGCGCATACAGTGGTCAGTGAACTACCAGCGAACACCAGGTGTACTTGCGGCTGACCCGGGGAAACGCTGGTGGCGAGCTGGGATGTGGAGGGTCGGGCATGTCCAAGGTCGAGATTGCCGCCGTAATCGCCTTGTGCGCGGCGCTGGCATCGGCGGCTGGTGACGTAATCCGCCAGCGGTCGGCGCAGGAAATCACCGACAAACAGGTCGGGCATCTGACGCTGTTCGGCATGTCGTTGCGCGACGGCCGTTGGTGGTTGGGCGGCATGGCAGCGGTCCTCAACTACAGCCTGCAAGCCCTGGCCCTGGCGTGGGCGTCGGTGATGCTGGTGACAGCCCTGCAGGTGACCGCGTTGCTGTTCGCGTTGCCGATGTACGCGCGATTTGCCCATCACCGGATCACCCGCTGGGAGTGGCTATGGGCCGTGGTGCTGGCAGCCGCTTTAGCAGTGGTCATCATCGTCGGCGACCCCAGAGCGGGCCACCCGCGCGCATCGTTGGGAACCTGGATCATCGTCGGCGCGATCATGGGCCCGATTTTGGTGGGGTGTGTGCTAGCGGCGCGCGTGTGGTTGGGGCGCCCCCAAGCGGCGGTGCTGCTGGCGGTGGTATCGGGTTCATCACTGGCGCTGTTCGCCGTACTGACCAAGGGAGTTGTCGAGGTCGCCGAAGAAGACCTGGGCGCGGTGCTGCGTGCGCCAGAGTTCTACCCCTGGCTAGTGGTGGCGTTGGCCGGGATGATCTTCCAGCAGTCGGCTTTTCGCGCTGGGGCGCTAACCGCCTCGCTACCGACGATGATCGTGGCAAAGCCCGTGGTGGCCACGGTGTTGGGGATCACCGTGCTTGGCGAGACGCTGGCAGCCAGTGGCCCGGAAATAATTGTGCTGGTTCTCGCGGTGGCGGTGGTTATCACTGCGACTGTGGCGCTGGCCCGGGGCGAGGCCGCGACAATGGTTGGTCTGAGTGGGCGCGACGCGGTACGAGAAGTGCGGTTGGTCAACGGCATGCCCGGTAGCCAGGCGGGTCATGGCGCTGATCCCGTGATAACCGTAGATGGCCCGGCGTTGGGATCGTCCTCCGCGTAAGCCTGATCGATCCTGCCGGGTCAGCCTCGTTGACACGTTAGTTTGATGGCGTGTTAAGCGCGATCGCGATCGTTCCGTCCGCACCGGTGCTCGTTCCCGAACTCGCCGGAGCGGCTGCCGCCGAGGTGGCCGACCTGACAGCGGCGGTGATGGCGGCGGCTGCCGTACTGCCGCCGCGCTGGGTGGCTGTCGGAGCGGGCCGCGCCGACGAGGTAGTCGACTCCGATGCGGTTGGTACTTTCGCGGGCTTCGGCGTTGACCTGCGGGTACGACTCTCGGAGCGCGGCGATGGGCCGCCGCTGCCGGCCGTGCTGCCCCTGTGTGCGCTGATGGCGGCCTGGATACGGGGCCAAGCAAAGTCGGCGGCTACTGCCCAGGTGCGCGTTTACGCCGCCGACCACGATGCCGACGCCGCGGTGCGGCGTGGTCGCGGGCTGCGTGCCGAGGTCGACGCGGTGTCTGATCCGATCGGCGTGCTGGTCGTCGCCGACGGTGTCAACACCCTGACTCCCAGGGCCCCAGGCGGTTTCGACCCCAGCGGCGCCGGCGCGCAGTTGGCCCTCTACGACGCGCTGGCCACTGGCGATGTACCGGCCCTCGCCCAGTTGCCCAGTTCGGTTCGCGGGCGGGTCGCGTTTCAGGTGTTGGCCGGGCTCAGCCGAGCCGGGCCGCGAATGGCCAAGGAGCTTTATCGGGGGGCGCCCTATGGAGTCGGGTACTTCGTCGGGGTTTGGCAGCTGTGAGGGCAGCCGTGCGACCGCTGACGATTATCGGTCCGACGGGAACCGGCAAATCGCAACTGGCGCTCGACGTCGCTGAGCGGCTCGCCAGTGAGGTAGATGTAGAAATCGTCAACGCCGACGCGATGCAGCTATACCGGGGCATGGACATCGGAACCGCGAAACTGTCTGTCGCCGAGCGCTGCGGAATCCCGCATCATCAGCTCGACGTCCTCGACGTGACTCAAACGGCGACGGTCGCCCGCTACCAGCAAGCCGCGGCCGCCGACATCGAGGCGATCTTGGCCCGCGCAGCGTTGCCCATCGTGGTCGGCGGTTCCATGCTCTATGTTCAGTCGCTGCTCGATGACTGGTCATTTCCAGCAACCGATCCAGTAGTGCGCGCCAGCTGGGAACAGCGTCTTGCCGAGGTCGGGGCGGAGGAGCTGCACGCCGAGCTGGCTCGCCGTGACCCGGCCGCAGCCGCCGTGATCTTGTCCACCGATGGCCGGCGCACGGTCCGTGCCCTTGAGGTGGTCGAGCTCAGCGGGCAGCCGTTCGCCGCGTCCGCGCCGCGCATCGGCACGCCTCGATGGGATACCGCCATCGTCGGGTTAGATTGTGACACCGCGATTCTCGATGAGAGACTGGCTCGTCGGACCGACGCCATGTTCGACCAGGGGCTGGTTGAGGAAGTGCGCGCGTTGCTCGGCGAGGGCCTGCGGGACGGGGTCACCGCCTCGCGCGCGCTGGGATACGCCCAGGTGATCGGGGCTTTGGATGCCGGCGGCACCTCCGCCTTAGTGCGAGACGCGCGCCAGCAGACTTACCTGGGCACTCGCCGCTATGTGCGACGGCAGCGATCCTGGTTCCGTCGCGACCACCGCGTGCACTGGCTGGATGCCGCCGCAACTGCCGGCACCACCGAGGCCGCCGTGCGGGTGTGGCGAGACGTAACCTGATCTGGTGATCTTCGCCAAGGGCCACGGCACCCAGAACGATTTCGTGTTGCTGCCCGACATCGAAGCCCGGGTAGTGCTTTCAGCTGCCCAAGTGGCCGCATTGTGCGATCGCCGCCGTGGTTTGGGCGCCGACGGGCTGCTGCGGGTCACCACAGCCGACGCCGCGATGGCGGCCGGTGTGCTGGACCGATTGCCTGCCGGTGTCGGCGCCGCCGACTGGTACATGGACTACCGCAACGCCGACGGGTCGACTGCGCAGATGTGCGGCAATGGTGTACGGGTGTTCGCCCACTACCTGCGTGCCAGTGGGTTGGAACACCGCGAGGAGTTTGTCGTCGGTTCGCTGGCCGGCCCGCGACCGGTGACCGTGCACCATGCAGACCAAACCAACGCCGACGTCACCGTCGATATGGGCAAGGCCAACCGGCTGGGGGAAGGGAAAGCTGTGGTGGGGGGCAGGCGATTCAGCGGGCTCGCTGTCGACGTGGGCAACCCGCACCTGGCATGCCTTGACCCGCACTTGACCGCAGCGGGTCTTGCGGCACTGGACGTTGCTGCCCCAGTGCAGTTCGACCACGCGCAGTTTCCCGGCGGCGTCAATGTCGAGGTGCTGACCGCGCCAGCCGGTGGGGTGATCTGTATGCGTGTTCATGAACGCGGCGTGGGTGAAACGCGTTCGTGCGGCACCGGCACCGTGGCTGCCGCAGTCGCTGCGTTGGCGGGGACGGGAGCAACAACGGGCACGCTCACCGTGCGCGTGGCCGGCGGTGACGTCATAGTGACGATCACCCATGCCACCAGCTTCTTGCGCGGCCCGTCGGTGCTCGTGGCAACCGGTGACGTTAGTGGGGAATGGTGGCATGCCCAGCAGCGTTAATTCAGGTGCACGTCACCGATTCAACGTGCACTATTGCTAATTGCCTATGAAACATCCCGAATTCCCACACCAAGACCCCTTAGGGCCCAGCGCCGGCGAACTTGCGCTCGAAGACCGATCGGCGCTGCGCCGGGTCGCGGGCCTGTCGACCGAGCTGGCCGACATCACCGAGGTCGAGTATCGCCAGCTGCGCCTGGAGCGCGTGGTGTTGGTGGGCGTGTGGACCGACGGCAGCGCCGCCGACAACCAGGCCAGCCTGGCCGAGCTGGCGGCGCTAGCAGAAACCGCCGGCTCGCAGGTCCTGGAAGGTCTCATCCAGCGCCGCGACAAACCTGACCCGTCAACCTATATCGGGTCCGGCAAGGCCGCCGAGCTCCGCGAGGTGGTGCTGGCGACCGGTGCCGACACTGTCATCTGTGACGGGGAGCTTTCCCCAGCCCAGCTGACCGCGTTGGAGAAGGCCGTCAAGGTCAAGGTCATTGACCGCACCGCGCTGATCCTCGACATCTTCGCCCAACACGCCACCAGCCGGGAAGGCAAGGCGCAGGTGTCGCTGGCCCAGATGGAGTACATGCTCCCGCGGCTACGCGGCTGGGGTGAATCGATGTCGCGGCAGGCCGGTGGCCGCGCCGGCGGTAGCGGCGGTGGCGTGGGACTGCGCGGCCCTGGGGAGACCAAAATCGAGACTGATCGGCGGCGTATTCGCGAGCGGATGGCCAAGCTGCGACGCGATATTCGAGAGATGAAACAGGTTCGTGATACCCAGCGCAGCCGCCGGTTGCACAGCGATCTGCCGGCGATCGCGATCGTCGGCTACACCAACGCCGGCAAGTCCAGCCTGCTCAATGCGCTGACCGGGGCCGGGGTGCTGGTGCAGGACGCGTTGTTTGCCACGCTAGAACCCACCACCCGGCGCGCGGAGTTCGATGATGGTCGGCCATTCGTGCTAACAGACACCGTCGGTTTCGTGCGCCACCTGCCCACCCAGCTGATCGAGGCGTTTCGCTCCACGCTGGAAGAGGTGGTGGACGCCGATCTGTTGGTGCACGTCGTCGACGGTGCTGACCCGAACCCACTGGCCCAGATCAACGCGGTTCGTCAGGTGATCGCTGACGTGATCGCTGGCTACGGGGCCACCGACGGAGATTCGCCGCCGGAGCTGCTGGTGGTGAACAAGGTCGACGCTGCCAGCGATCTGGCGTTAGCCAAATTGCGTCACGCGCTGCCCGGCGCGGTATTCGTCTCGGCCCGCATTGGAGACGGTATCGATGCGCTGCGGCAGCGGATGGCCGAGCTCGCCGTTCCCGCTGATACCGCCGTGGATGTATTGATCCCGTACCACCGGGGCGATCTGGTGGCCCGCGTTCACGCGGACGGACGAGTGCAGGAGGCCGAGCATCAGCCGGAAGGCACTCGGATCAAGGCGCGGGTGCCCGAAGCCTTGGCGGCTAGCCTACGGGCGTTTTCTGCGGCCGCATCCAGGGTGCAGGCCTAACGCCGGGCTAACGCTGCCGACCAACCGTCTGGTTGGTATATGTTGGGCAGCAGAGTTCTCTTCGCCGGAGGTTAGCCATGGGCAGTGCCATCAAGTATCAGCGCACTCTGTTCGAACCCGAGCATGAGTTGTTTCGCGAGTCCTACCGGGCCTTCCTCGACCGTCACGTAGCGCCATGCCACGAGGAATGGGAAAGAGCAAAGATCGTCGACCGCGGGGTATGGCTGGAGGCCGGCAAGCAGGGGTTCCTCGGCATGGCAGTGCCTGAAGAGTACGGCGGCGGCGGTAATCCCGACTTCCGGTACAACACCATCGTTACCGAGGAAACCACCGCCGGTCGCTACAACGGCATCGGCTTCGGCCTGCACAACGACATCGTGGCGCCCTACCTGATGGCACTGGCCACCGACGAGCAGAAGCAGCGCTGGTTACCCAAGTTCTGCACCGGTGAGCTGATCACGGCAATCGCGATGACCGAGCCGGGAACCGGCAGTGACTTGCAGGGCATCAAGACCCGTGCAGTCAAACACGATGATCACTATGTACTGAATGGTTCGAAGACGTTCATCACCAACGGGATCAACTCCGACCTGGTGATCGTGGTGGCTCAAACCGATCCGGACAAAGGCGCCCAAGGGTTTTCGCTGCTCGTCGTCGAGCGCGGCATGGAAGGTTTCGAACGCGGCCGCCATCTGGACAAGATCGGGCTGGACGCCCAAGACACCGCCGAATTGTCATTCACCGACGTGCGGGTTCCCGTCGAAAACCTGCTCGGGCAGGAGGGCATGGGATTCATCTACCTGATGCAGAACCTGCCGCAGGAACGAATCTCGATCGCCGTCATGGCTGCCGCGGCTATGGAGAGCGTGCTGGCAGACACGTTGGAATACACCAGAGAGCGTAAGGCATTTGGCAAGCCGATCGGCAGCTTCCAGAACAGCCGGTTCGTGCTGGCCGAGCTGGCCACCGAGGCCACCGTGGTGCGGATCATGGTCGACGAGTTCATTGCGCTGCACCTGGAGGGCAAGTTGACGGCCGAACAGGCGGCTATGGCCAAGTGGTATTCCACCGAGAAACAGGTACACCTGGTCGACCGCTGCTTGCAGCTGCACGGTGGCTACGGCTACATGCGCGAATACTCGGTGGCTCGCGCTTATCTCGATGCGCGGGTGCAGACCATCTATGGCGGCACGACAGAAATCATGAAGGAGATCGTCGGCCGCAGTTTGGGCGTCTAGCCGGCGGGACCGTTTACCCGTACGCTTCGTGTGCATCGTGGGCCCTGCGCAGCAGCGCACCCAACTCTTCTTCCTGACTGATCTGTGTGCGCTGTTTCGTTGGGAGCGAGTCGATCTCGCGTTCGGCAGCTAGCAGTGCGGCGAAAATCTTCTCGCGTTCGGCGGGGTCGGTCTCGTAGTGCAGGTCCAGATACTCAAGCGCGTGCCGCCGTGCCCGGGCAACGACGTTCTGCCTGCGCCCCCGCACCCAAAACAGCGATGCCGCAGTGGTGATCAACAGGACGACGACGATCACCGTCAACGACGCCTTAGTGCTGATTTCCACGACCGGTACCGGCCGGCCATGGTTGATAATGGGAATGTTGTTGTCGTGCAATGCTTCCAGCATCAATTTGACACCGATGAAACCAAGAATCGTCGCCAGCCCGTAGGACAAATAGATCAGCCGGTCCAGCAGATTGTCAATGAGGAAGTACAACTGGCGCAGGCCCAACAACGAGAATGCGGTTGCGGTGAACACCAGGTAGACGTTTTGGGTCAGACCAAACACCGCGGGTACCGAATCGAACGCGAACAGCACATCGCTGCCGCCGACCGCGATCATAACCAGCACCAACGGCGTCATGACCCGGTTTCCGTTCTCCGTGATGAATAATCGGTCGCCGTCGTAGTTTTGGGAGGTCCGCAAGAATCGGCTGGCCAGCCGGATGACCAGGCTGTCGGCGCTACGGCGTTCTGCGTCTGCAGGTTTGGCAAGGTTGCCCGCCAGGACCAGCAGGGTCAAGCCGAACACGTAGAACGCCGAGTTGAAGTTTTCGATAAACGCCGCCCCAAGGAGGATGAAGCCGGTGCGCGCCACCAGAGCGAAAGCGATGCCGAACAGCAGCACCTTCTGCTGAGCGACCCGTGGCACCCCAAAGCTGCTGACAATGACCAGGAATACGAACAAGTTGTCGACGGATAGGGCCTCGTTGCTCAGGTAGCCCGCGAAGTATTCGATGCCCATGTTGGCACTGCCGAAGATGACTACCCCAGCACCGAACAGGACCGCAATCCCGATGTAGAGCGCCGACGAGAGCGCCGACTCCCGCAGCGTCGGCACATGGGTCTGTCGAACGTGGAAGACGTAATCGAACACCATCAGGGCCGCGATCACGACGATCGTGAGGATCCAGTCAAGTCCGGAACCACCCATCTCAGCTGGGTTTCCTCTCCCGGGTCGGTCGGGCTCAGTTGTTCGGCACGGTAGCCTAATCCGGATGCTGGCCGCACTGCAGTTTCTTGCGACACGAGTGCGTCTCGGCATCATTTTGGAATCAGCTGCGTATCCGTTTTTGTAATATTCATGATTTGACTTCGCATTTTGCGTTCGCTAAAGCAAAGTAATGCGAGCCCGGCAACGACGCGGATCGTAGCTGGGGATGGCCCAGGGTGGGAGGATCCACCGGCTCGCGGGGCCGGGCAGGGCGGCGGCTGGGAGGCTTGGTGAACGGGCAGAGAGGTCAATTGAGCAGGCTGGTTGGGCGGGCGTTGCTGAGCTTGGCGGCTACGGCAGTGGCCGTGGTACTGCTGGCGCCCACTGCGGCGGCATCCCCCATAGGTGATGCCGAGGCCGCCATGATGGCCGCGTGGGAGAAGGCTGGTGGCGACACGTCGACGCTGGGCGCCAGGAAGGGTGACGTCTACCCCGTCGGCGATGGGTTCGCCCTGGACTTCGACGGTGGCAAGATGTTCTACACCACCGATACCGGCGCCAAGTACTTGTATGGCCCGATTCTGGCCAAGTACGAGGCACTGGGCGGCCCCGCCGACAGTGATCTGGGTTTTCCGGCCATCAATGAAGTCCCGGGCCTCGCCGGCCCGGACAGTCGGGTAAGTACGTTTGCCGCCAGCGACAGTCCCGTCATTTTCTGGACGCCCGACCACGGCGCGTTCGTCGTACGCGGCGCGATGAACGCCGCGTGGGACAAGCTCGGCAGCTCTGGGGGCGTCCTGGGCGCGCCGGTGGGAGATGAAACATACGACGGCGAGGTGACGTCGCAGAAGTTCACTGGCGGCGAGATTTCTTGGAATCGGAAAACCAAGGAGTTCGCGACCAACCCGGCGGTGCTGGCTGATCAGTTGAAGGGCTTGCAGGTGGCGATCGACCCCACCGCGGCCATCAACATGGCCTGGCGTGCTGCCGGCGGCGCCGCCGGCCCGCTGGGCGCCAAGAAGGGGGCGCAATACCCGATTGGCGGTGACGGTATCGCCCAGGACTGCGTCGGCGGCAAGATCTTCTTCAGCCCGGCAACCGGCGCGAATGCCGTCGAGGGCGAAATCCTGGCGAAATATGAGTCGCTGGGTGGGCCGGTCAGCAGCGATCTCGGTTTCCCGGTCGCCAACGAGTCCGATGGCGGATTGGGGCCCACCAGCCGGATCGCGACCTTCTCGGCAGCTGACAAGCCGGTGATCTTCTGGACGTCCGACCACGGCGCCTTTGTTGTGCGCGGAGCCATGAAGGCCGCCTGGGACAAGCTCAAGGGAGCCACCGGCAAGCTCGGTGCGCCGGTCGCCGACCAAACTGTCGACGGGGATGTGGTGTCCCAGAAGTTCACCGGAGGCAAGATCTCCTGGAACCGCGCGAGTAACACCTTCAGCACCGATCCGGCGAACTTGGCGCCCTTGCTATCCGGCTTGCAGGTGTCCGGACAGAATCAGCCCAGCACGTCGGCGGCTCCGCCGCATGGCAAGAAGTTCACCTGGCATTGGTGGTGGCTGGTGGCCGCCGTACCGGTGGTGGTGCTGATGGTGATGTTTGTGCTGGTGGTGCTGGGTGTGCGTCGGCGCCGCACCGGCCGCACCGCAACGACATACGAGCAGGATCTTGACCGCGAAATGGAGCCTGGCTACGGGGCCGAAGGTGGGCACTGGCCACAAGACGAGACCGATTTCGGCTCTGAACGCTTCCCACTTGACGACCAGCCGGATCGTCTGGCGCCCGATGCCGGGTTCGCCCAACGTCTCGGCTGGCCCAACGCCGGGGGCGGTGCTGGCGCGGCGCAGTATGCCCGTGGTAGCAGGGGATACGGCAGCGATGTGCCGCCCAGTTCCGACGAGGGCTTTGAGTTTGAATTTGAAGAGGTGGACCCCGACGCGGTGGACACCGCGCCAACGCCCGTCGTGTTGCCGGCCGACCTCGAGGAGGCAGCGGTTCCGGAGCCCGTCGTCCCGGAAACCGTGGCGACAGAAACCTTCGGTGTTCCAGAAAGCTATGTGCCGGAAACTGCGGTTCCGGAGGCAGTGACTGCAGAGACAGACATCGCGGAAACCGCAGTGTCCGATGCTGCGTTCCCGGACATTGTCGCGCCGCACGTTACCGCTCGCGATGCTGGCCGTGCTTTTCCAGAAGCCGGTCCGGAAGCCGTCCCGGAGGCAGTGGCTCCCCGCGGCAGAGCGGGTCGGCACGCCGCGGCGGAGCCCGAAGAGTACGACCAAGCTCCGGTCTCGCTGGACGCCACGGACGCGGCTCACGCGCCCGCAGCCGGCCCCGGCCGGGCTGTGCGACCAACGATCCACCTGCCCCTAGACCACGACCCGTACCAGGCCCCGCAGGGATATCCGATCAAGGCCAGTGCGCGCTTCGGCTTGTATTACACGCCGAGCAGCGCGCTGTACTACGACACGCTTGCCGAAATTTGGTTCGCCAGCGAGGAGGCCGCGCAAGCCAACGGTTTCATCAAGGCGGACTGACCGGGGTCGGTGCTATATCTTGCGGATCACGGTGACGACCTTGCCCAGCACCGTAGCCTCGTTGCCTGGGATCGGATCGAACGCCGGGTTGTGGGGCATCAGCCAGACTTGACCTCGGGCGCGCTTGAAGGTCTTGACGGTGGCCTCGCCGTCTAGCATTGCTGCCACGATGTCGCCGTTTTCGGCGACGTTCTGCTGTCGCACGACCACCCAGTCGCCATCGCAGATCGCGGCTTCGACCATCGAGTCGCCGACCACCTTGAGCAGAAACAGCGTGCCCTCGCCGACGAGCTCGCGGGGCAAGGGGAACACATCCTCGACAGCTTCCTCGGCCAGGATTGGGCCGCCGGCCGCGATGCGCCCAAGTACTGGCACAAAGGTGGGCTCGGGTAATGCGTCCGAGCCAGCGACCTCGGTGGCCGGTGCCGGTGTCACGACGTCGTCGACACCGCGCACATCGACGGCACGGGGACGGTTCGGATCGCGGCGCAGGTAGCCTTTGCGTTCCAGTGTGCGCAGTTGGTGGGCCACCGAGGACGTTGACGTCAGGCCGACGGCGTCGCCGATCTCGCGGATGCTCGGTGGATATCCGCGATTGGTGACCGACGTGCGAATGACGTTCAAAATAGTGCGCTGCCGCTCAGTCAAGGCCGCGCCGCCGTCGCTGCTGGCAACCGGGATGTCGTTGCTGTGGCTCATGGCACTGAATGTAGCCGCACCCTGACCAAGAATCAAACATTTGTTCGACGGCGTGTTGCACCCAGGGCGCGCGACCGGAGCCGGTCCGAAACGTTGGGCAGAGTCGATGTCGGTGGCGTGGTCTAGCGTTGCGCTCGAGGCGACACGCTTCGATCAAATGTTCGGATGTCGAACACATAAGCGAGTAGTGTGTCGAACACACGAGCGACAACCCTTCGGTCGGAGGACTCAACATGACACTCATGCAGGCGATCCCGCCACGCACTTGCCGCAGCGTGCGGGGGCCGGTCAACGGGCCGGTCCCCGCGTCCGTCCCGAGCCAGGGCAAGCTGGCTTCCGCGCGGCGGCCCGGGCCGTCGCGGCCGGTCGGTGCCCCGCTGCGTTACCGGGGCACCGGTGTGGCGATTTCGAGGGCGCCGCACCGTCGCCGTCCCGTCCCGCTCGCGACCACGGTGGGTCTGGCGCTGTTGGCGGGGCTGGTCACGTTCTGGCTGGGCTTGGTAGCGCATTTCGGGGCGATGGTCAGCGGTGGCTTCGCCGATTCGCCGGCCCCGGTACCCGACAAGCTTGCCGTGGTGCGGGTGGAGGCCGGGGAGTCGCTCTCGGACGTCGCGGCTCGGGTCGCGCCCGACGCGCCGGTTAAGCAGGTTGTCGACCGCATCCGCGAACTGAACGCCCTGGATTCGTCGTCGCCGGCCGCGGGGCAGACATTGATCGCGCCAGTCGGCTGACATCATGTTTCGCGGCGAAAGCGGCTCCACGACAACGTCCCTCGGGCACCTCGGGTTCCTTGAGTTCCTTGGGGTTGAGCACGCGTGGATTGCGACGGCGTTGGCAGTGCGGCGAGGCGCGCAGGTACTCTCGGAGAGGTCCGAAATACCGGGACGTCGAGATGGCGAAGGAGCGGCCATGCACTGCCCGTTCTGCCGGCATCCCGATTCCCGCGTCATCGACTCGCGGGAAACCGATGAAGGACAAGCTATTCGCCGTCGCCGATCGTGCCCGGAGTGCGGGCGGCGATTCACCACGGTGGAAACCGCGGTCCTGGCTGTAGTCAAACGCAGCGGTGTCTCAGAGCCGTTCAGCAGGGAAAAGGTGATCAGCGGGGTGCGCCGGGCATGCCAGGGGCGGCACGTGGACGACGACGCGTTGAACCTGCTTGCCCAGCAGGTGGAGGACACCGTACGGGCCGCAGGATCGCCGGAGGTGCCCAGTCACGAAGTCGGTTTGGCCATCCTTGGGCCGCTGCGTGAACTTGACGAGGTGGCTTACCTGCGGTTTGCGTCGGTGTACCGGTCATTTTCGTCGGCCGAGGATTTTGAGCGCGAGATCGAGGCGCTACGCGCGCACCGCAACGTGTCGACTGCACCCTGATTCGGCGAAGCCCGGCTAGGATTCCATCCGTGTCTGCGGAGTTGCACCCCGAACTCAAGGAGCTCGCGCCCCTGCTGGGAACCTGGGTGGGCCGCGGTTCGGGCGACTATCCGACGGCCGAGCCCTTTGAGTACTTCGTGGAAGTCGTGTTCTCCCATGTGGGTAAGTCGTTTCTCGTGTACGGGCACAAGACCAGGGCGGCCGACGATGGCAGGCCGTTGCACGCCGAAACGGGGTACCTGCGTGTGCCGCAACCGGGTCACGCTGAGTTGGTTCTGGCTCATCCGAGCGGCATTGCCGAAATTGAGCTGGGCAGGTATTCAGTGGATCACCACGACGTCGTCCACGTCGATTTCGCCACCACTTCCATCGGATTGACCCCCACCGCTAAAGAGGTGACCTCGATTGCCCGCTCCTTCCGCTTCGCGGACGACAACTTCTCTTACTCGTTGCAGATAGCCGCGCTCGGGCACCCGCTTCAGTATCACACTGCCGCAGAATTACGTCGTCAACCCTGACATCAGGCCTGCGTTACGCCGTCGCGCACCGCGCGTCCAGCAACGGTGACCCAGCCCTCTGGGCTCCACCTGGTTGTCAGCACCGATCCCCTGCCCTGGGTGATGGTCAGGTCGCGGCTGAGATAGTCAGTGATGCGCATGGCCGCCGAACCGGTTGCTTCGTCTTCGTGCACCCCTAAATGTGATGCAAATACTCGGGCCCTGACGGCGCCGGTGGACTCGTCGGTCCAAGTCCATAGGAAGTGTGCGGTGTCGTCGGAAAAGTCAGCCGGGTCCGAGGCCGCGAGGGCATCGTGCGAGTCGACGTAGTGGATGGCGAATTCGGGTGCCCATTCTGCCCGTGCGCTGATCGCAATGAGGTCGTCCTGATAGCTCACCTGGACCAGGCCGGCGGGCACGTGCAGCGTGTTGATCGGGGTTCCCCGCTCGCGTAGCCACCACGCCACTCCGACAGTCGGGTGTCCAGCGAACGGAATCTCGGTGCGGGGGGTGTAGATGGTGGCGTGCGCGGTGTGCGAGCCGGCGGCGGGAAGTTCGACGAATATGGTTTCGCTGTAGGCCAATAGGGTCGCGAGCTGTTGCCGGTCGCGAGTAGCAACGCGGCTAGCGTCAACCACGCCCAGTGGATTCCCGAAATTGCCTTTTGAGTCGGTGAAAACCCGCAAGACCGTCACCTCGATGCTCATGGCCCGACTGTACGACGCTGTGTGACGTCATGAGGGCCCGGCTGATCAGGTGGCGCTGCGTTCGTCGGAACCCATTGCGCTGAGCACGGCGACGCGGGTATCGACCGGGCCCGAAACGGTTCGCTCGCCGCCTCCGCTCCGGAGCAATTCACGAAGCGCGGCCTGATCGTATTCAGGTGGTTCGGTGGAATCGATGAAGCGCTGCACCAGGTCGAGAAACCGGGCGGGGTCGTCATGGAATGGGAAATGCCCTGAGCCCGCGAAGATCTCCAACCGGGAGCCGGGCATCGCGGCGTGCGCCATCCGGGCGTGTCGGACGGGGACGACCGAGTCTCGGCTGCCCCAGATGATGAGCACCGGGATCGCCTGAGTCAAATAACATCGGTCCAGCATCGTGACGATCTGCCCTCGCCAATCCACCACGGCCCGCAAAGTGCGAGTAAATGCAGACGAAGCCGTCGGCTCCGGCAGATCGTCAAGTATGCGCAACACATTGGGCAGGTCCTGCCCAATGGCGGTGGAGCCTATCGCCAGGCCCAGCAACCGCCCGGCCAGCTGAACAGCCGGCAATACCAGGGGCAACCGCAACAGCGCCAACGCCTCGGCGCCCATCGGCAGCGATGCCAATCGGAAGACGACGTTGACATCCTTGGTGACACCACCTGCGCCGACCAATATCAGCCGGTCCACCAGATGCGGAAACTGGTAGGCGAATTGCATCGCCACCCCGCCGCCCAGTGAATGACCGATGATGGTGACCCGCTCAATGTCCAGCACGCTGAGCAGGTCCCGCATGCCATTGGCGTAGGCAGCAACCGAGTAGTCGGCCCGCGGCTTATCGGACTTTCCGTGGCCCAGCAAGTCGGGAGCGATGACGGTGAAGCGCTGGGCGAGCTGAGCGTGGATGCACGTCCAGGTGGTGGAGTTGTCCCCGATACCGTGGATCAGCAGAATTGCCGGACCGGACCCGGCGATCCGGAAGGCCCGCTTATAGCCATGGATGGTGCGGAACTGAAGCGAAGGCGCGGTCACCTCCCGCACTGGGCGAAGATTGCGCTTCCGCTCGGTCATTCTCGCCCACCTCGTTGTCGGCCGATTATGGCGCTTAGGGATGTCAAGCCTGGTCGTCGTCGTCGAACTTCTTTTCTGCCTGTTGAGCCAGGAATCGCTCGAACTCTGCGCCTAACTCGTCGCCGCTCGGCAGATCCTCGTCGCGCGCTAGTAACGATCTGTTCTCCTGAGCGTCGATGAAGGCATCGTACTGGCGCTCGAGAGCGGCCACCACTTGGGCGACTTCTGCGCTGGCCTGAACTTGTTCGTCGATCTTGGCCCTAATCTCGGCCGCCGATTCCGCCAATGCCGCCAGGGGTAGCTCCAGTGCTCCGGTTTTGGCCACCTGCTCCAGCAGCGCGTGTGCAGCTGCTGGGTAGTCGGTCTGCGTCAGGTAGTGAGGGACGTGCACGGTGAATCCGACGACCTCATGACCATGCTGGGCCATTCGGTACTCCAGAAGATTGGAAGCGCTTGCCGGGACCTGAATTTCGGAGATCCACGGCTGGAAGTCGGCAATCAGTACGGCATTGTTGGAGTGCGCGGTCATCGTGATCGGCCGGGTGTGGGGGACGGCCATGGGAACGGTGCCCAAACCGATGGTCTGCCGCACCCCCAGGCGCTCGGCCAGCAGGCGTACAGCGGTGATGAAACGCTCCCACTTGAGGTCGGGCTCCATACCGGCAAGCAACAGAAACGGGGTACCGACGCTGTCGCGCAGTGTGTAGAGGCTGAGTTCTGGATCGTCGTAGTTGGTGAAGTGATCAGTTTTGAAGGTCATCAGCGGCCGTCGCGAGCGATAATCCAGCAATTCGTCAATCGCAAACGACGCGACCAGCTCGGCGTCCAGGGCCGCCTTGAGGTGGACGGCGGCCAGCCGGATCGCGTGACCTGCATCGGAAAAGCCCTCCAAAGCGTGCACCAACACTGGTCCACGGCCATCGGACGTCGACAATTGCGGCGCCGGGAACTCAAGCTCGTACATGCCCTGTTGCCCCGGCTGGTAGTCCTGGGCCTCGCCCGGGTCATGATCGTGCGCCATGGGTGTTGCCTCCTCTCCGAGGGTCTAACCAGGGTGCCCTCACTAGTGTCTCGCACATCGACGGGCCCCCACGATCTCACAGCGAACTCGTTTGTTCGCACATCTGCATAACGCCACACCGTCGGGCCGTATTCACCGGCGAGCCCCGCGACCCGACGGCTCGATCAGCGGCGAAACTGGTTGAGCGCCCGAACCTTGTTCATCACGTCGAGCGCGGCCACTTTGTAGGCTTCGGAAAATGTCGGGTAGTTGAAGACCGCGTCGACCAGGTACTCGACGGTGCCTCCGCATCCCATGACGGCCTGTCCGATGTGCACCATCTCGGTGGCACTGGTGCCGAAAATGTGCGCACCGAGCAACGTGAGATCTTCGGTGGACACCAGCAGTTTGAGCATGCCGTATGAGTCACCGGCGATTTGGCCGCGGGCCAGCTCACGGTAGCGTGCCACGCCCACTTCGTACGGGATGGAGTCCTTGGTCAGTTCCACTTCGGTGGCGCCGACGTAGGAGATCTCGGGGATGGAGTAGATGCCGATCGGCTGCAGATCGGTGATGCCGTCGGTCGGTTCTCCGAATGCGTGGTAGGCGGCAAGTCGGCCCTGTTCCATCGACGTCGCCGCCAGCGCCGGGAAGCCGATGACGTCGCCGACCGCGTAGATGTGGTCGACCTTGGTCTTGAACTTCTCGTCGACCCAGATGCGGCCGCGGCTTTCGACCTGCAGACCGGCGTTGTCTAGGTCTAGGTGGTCGGTCTGGCCTTGGCGTCCCGCGGAGTACATCACCGTCTCGGCGGGAATTTGCTTGCCGCTGGCCAACGTAGTCACTGTGCCTGCCGAGCCGACGTCGACGGCGGTGACCTCTTCGCCAAACCGGAATGTCACCGCCAGGTCGCGTAGGTGGAATTTCAGTGCCTCAATGACCTCGGGGTCACAGAAGTCCAGCATGTTTTCCCGCTTCTCGACGACGGTGACCTTGGTGCCCAGCGCCGCGAACATCGAGGCATACTCGATGCCGATCACGCCGGCACCTACCACGACCATCGAGGCCGGTAGTGACTTGAGGTCAAGTATCCCGTCAGAGTCGAGGACCTTTTCTTCGTCGAACTCGACGCCGGACGGCCGGGCCGGCCTGGTACCTGTGGCGATGACGATGTAATCGCCACTGACTGTGGTCATTTCTCGGCGGCCCGGGTCTTCGATGACGATGGTGTGCGGATCGGTGAACCGACCGTGCCCGACCAGCAGGTCGACCCGGTTGCGCATTAGCTGGTTGCGCACCACGTCGACTTCTCTGCCGATCACATGCTGGGTCCTTGCCAGCAGGTCGGCGGGGGTGATCCGATCCTTGACACGGTAGCTCGCGCCGTACAGTTCGCGCTGGTTCATGCCGGTGAGGTAAAGCACCGCTTCGCGCAACGTCTTGGACGGGATGGTGCCCGTGTTCACGCAGACGCCGCCCAGCATTCGGCCGCGTTCGATAATCGCTACGGACTTGCCTAATTTGGCCGAGGCGATGGCGGCCTTCTGGCCGCCGGGCCCAGACCCGAGAACCACCATGTCGTACTCGCGCATGGACCCCATGAGATAGACAGTAGAACGCACAGTGGCGACTTCGTCCACAGTTGGGCTACTCTGCCGCCGGATGTGCGCACCGGCTGACAGTGGCGATCGTCAGCGTTGGTGCTTATGACGAAGCATCGACCTGATTATGAACTGAATCGCCCTGGTGCGTTGATCGCCGCGCTACCGGCCATCCTCGGCTTCGTGCCGGAGAAATCGTTGGTCCTGATTTCGATAGCCGATGGCGAACTTGGGTCGGTGCTGCGCGCCGATCTCTCAGAGGATCTTGCCGACCGGGTTGAGCAGCTCGCAGACGTGGCCGCCGCAGCAGCTCCCGAGGCTGCGATCGCGGTGATCGTCGACGCGGGCGGAGCGCAGTGTCCAGGCTGCAATGAAGAGTACCGAAAGCTGTGCGATGCGGTGACCGCGGCACTGTCGCAGCGCGACATCGCACTTTGGGCAGCGCACATCGTGGACCAGATCGCTATAGACGGGCGCTGGCATTGTGTCGACGGCTGCGGATCAGGCGGTGCTATCGACGACCCGGCCGCGTCACCGCTTGCAGTGGCGGCGGTGTTAGCGGGTCGGCGACTTTATTCGCAGCGTGCCGAGCTGCAGGCCATCGTCGCAGTCGACGACTCGGCAGGCACGGGCGAGCTGATCGCCGCGGTACAGCGAGCGGCCGCCGAGCGGGAGACCGAACATCGCAATGATCCTGTGGCTCGCAGCCGCTGCGACGTGGAGAACGCGATGGCCGCCGCCGCGCGGGTGGCTGACGGGCAACCGCTGTCCGAAGCGGAGTTGGGGCAGCTGGGCTGCGCGCTGACCGACGTGCAGGTGCGTGACACGTTGTATGCCCTTGCGGTCGGCGAGAACGCCGGCGAGGCAGAGTCGTTATGGGCGGTGCTGGCCCGCACGCTCCCAGCGCCGTGGCGGGTGGAGGCGCTGGTATTGCTGGCCTTCAGCGCCTACGCTCGCGGCGACGGCCCCCTGGCCGGGGTATCACTGGAGGCCGCGCTGCGCTGCGCGCCTGGCCACCGCATGGCAGGAATGCTGGACACAGCGCTGCAGTCCGGCCTTCGGCCCGAACACATCCGTGAACTCGCGACCACCGGCTACCGACTGGCCGAACAACTCGGCGTACGGCTACCACCACGACGTGCACCTGGGCCATTTGGTCGGCGCGCGGGGTAGTCAGACTTTCTCAACCTTAACCGCGTGCGCCATCGCATGCGGCAGCGTGACATTTTCATGCCCGGCGATGAGGATAGTCACGCCGCCGCCGGGGTTGATTTCGACGGTCACCCGTGCGTTGGGCACCACACCGGCATCTTTCAGGCGCGTGATCAGGTCGATGTCACCCTGAACATGCTCGGTGAGCTGGCGGACTACGACCGCTACCGGCGAGCCTGCCGGCAGTTCCGTCAACCGCACTAGGTTCACGTCGCCAGCGCCGGATTCCTGCCCCACGCCGAGGTCCAGCAAACCCGGAATGGGATTGCCGAACGGGGAGGTGGTCGGATGGTTGAGCACCTTGACCAACCGGCGCTCCACGTCCTCGCTCATCACGTGCTCCCACCGGCATGCCTCAGCGTGGACTTCTTCCCACGGCAAGCCGATGACATCCACCAGCAGGCGTTCCGCAAGGCGGTGCTTGCGCATCACGGCGACCGCCATCGCTCGGCCCTTGTCGGTGAGTTCCAGGTGGCGGTCACCGGCTACGCGGAGCAACCCGTCGCGCTCCATCCGCGACACCGTCTGGCTGACCGTCGGGCCGCTCTGCTCGAGTCGCTCGGCGATCCGGGCGCGCAACGGCGTGACGCCTTCTTCCTCGAGGTCGTAGATCGTCCGCAGGTACATCTCGGTGGTATCAACCAAGTCGTTCATTCGCCCATCCTCCGTCGCCGCCGAGTCTACTTGGCCAGCTGCGGCCGTGGCTGGCCTGAAACGCCCCACGGCAGCAGTATGCCCGCCGCTGACCGCGGCGGGCACACCGTCTGGTACCTAGCTTCTCAAACCAGTTTCTGGTCGGCTCCTCAACTGGCGTACGACCGCAGCCGGTCAGCGCGCTCGCCGTGGCGCAACTTGCCCATCACGTCCCGCTCGATCTGGCGTACCCGCTCGCGGGACAAGCCGAACAGCTTGCCAATCTGATCGAGGGTGCGCGGCTGGCCGTCGTCCAGACCGAAGCGCAGCCGGATCACCTGATGCTCTCGTTCGTCGAGAGTGGCCAGCACACTGCGAATGTCGGTGTGCAACAGTTCGGCAATGACCGCGTTCTCCGCGGACATGGCTTCGGCGTCCTCGATGAAATCACCCAAAGGAGCTTCCTCTTCGGAGCCGACCGGCATATCCAGGCTCACCGGGTCACGGCTGTGCTCAAGCAGATCGTTGATCTTGTCGACCGGAATGCCGGATTCGGCGGCCAGTTCCTCATCGGTGGCTTCGCGGCCCAGATTTTGGTGCATCTCCCGCTTGATCCGCGCCAACTTGTTGACCTGCTCAACCAGATGCACAGGCAGCCGAATGGTGCGGCTCTGGTCGGCCATCCCGCGGGTGATGGCCTGACGTATCCACCACGTGGCATATGTGGAGAACTTGAATCCCTTTGTGTAGTCAAACTTCTCCATCGCACGGATCAGGCCTAGATTGCCTTCCTGGATAAGGTCCAGCAGCGGCATGCCTCGTCCTGTGTAGCGCTTGGCCAGCGACACCACCAGCCGAAGGTTGGCTTCGAGGAGGTGACGGCGTGCTGCCTCACCATCGCGCAACACGGCGGCCAGTTCGCGTTTCCTGTTCTCGCCCAACCGCTTCCGAGTTTCCAGCAGATGCTCCGCATAGAGCCCGGCTTCGATGCGCTTAGCCAGTTCGACTTCGTCAGCGGCGTTGAGCAGCGCAGTCTTACCGATGCCGTTCAGATATACGCGCACCAAATCAGCCGCGGGGCTTTGAGCATCCAAATCGCTGTCAGCCCGGCTTGTGGTGGCCCTTGTGGTGGCTTCGGCCATTGCGCCCTCCCGATTGGGTTGTGTTGTCATGGGGTTTAACGACAGGCCCAGGCTCAGAGTTCCCACCGGACCGTCACCTCACACCCCATGACGTGCACAGATGTGCCGTTGACCTGAGAATGTCCTAAGAAGAGCCCGGCGGGCCGGCGAACCGGAGTCCGGGCTTAGACCCAGCCGTCGAAGTCTCGCGAGTCCGATTGCGGCGCAGCGTCTCGTCGAGCCTCGAGCGACGGCCGCTCAGCAGTCGGGAACAGCGGGGTGTGTCGTCGGGCGTCGTCGAAGCGTCGCGGCTCATCGGCGCTGCGTGGTGGTCTGTCGTTGGCGATGAGCACCGCCATCCATGGCAGCGGAATCGAGACAGCCACAATCATGAGCGAGATCAAGCCGTTATGCCAGGCGCCGTAGGCGATCGCGGCCAGGATCAGCGCCGGAATGCGGAATGCCATCAGTGTCAAATACTTGCGCACCCGCGCCCGATGTTGCTCTTCATAAGACGGTGCGGCCGCGGTGATCAGTACCGGGCGGCTCTGATCATCGAAGTCGTCGAAACTTGGCTCGGAGCCGCGCTTCATCCTTCTACTGTCCCACATCCGATCGTGTCCCACATCCAACCGATTCCGGCAGGGCCGCGTCAGGAGGCACAATGTCTGTATGCAGACGCAGACGATCGAACGCACCGATGCCGAGGAACGCGTCGACGACGGGACCGGTAGCGATACTCCGAAGTACTTCCATTACGTCAAGAAGGACAAGATCGCCGAGAGCGCGGTTATGGGTAGCCACGTGGTGGCGTTGTGCGGCGAGGTCTTTCCCGTCACCCGGGCTGCTAAACCGGGTTCGCCGGTGTGCCCGGACTGCAAGCAGATCTACGATCGGCTGAAGCAGGGCTAATCAGGACGGTGGCTCGACCGCCGCGGGATCGGGCTGCGACTGCGGCGTTGACGCTGTATCCGTCGTTGCGCTCATCGCAGCGGCGCGCGCTTTCAGCCAGTTGCGCAGCCGGTGCGCATGCGTGGCGGGTGCCGGCCATTCCTCCTGGATGGCGGCGTTGAGTTCGGCGCCGATCATGATCGCGAAGCCGCCAAAGAAGGCAAACAACAGGAAGGCGATCGGCGTGGACAGCGCGCCGTAGGTGTAGCCAGTGCTAGTGATCCACGTCAGGTAGAACCGCAGGCCCAGGGTTGCCACCAGGAATACCGCCGTCGCCAGCATGGCACCATAGACCAGTCGGTGCGTAGGCAGCGGTACGGGCAGCGCGACGCGGTAGAGGATGATCACTCCGATGGTCACGCCCACGATCAGTGCCGGGTAATAGCCGTAGTGCAAGACGTTAGACAAGTTGTCCGGGATATGTTCGCTGACCTTGCGGGGGCCGATCACCGCTACCGGCGCGGTGGCCACCACGAACACCAGCATCACGACATACAGGAAGAGCGCGAAGAATCGCTGCCGCACCGGATGGCGCAACGGGGTCTGGTCGTGCGCCTCCACCACGGCGTCCACGTAGGACGAAATGGCCGACGAGCCCGCCCACAGCGAAATCAAGAAACCCAGTGACACTACCTCGCCGCGCGCATTGGCGGTGATGTCGCGGATGGTCGGTTCGATGATCTCGTTGACCACGCTGATAGAGAAAAAGCTACGGGCGGTGGAAATGATGCGCGTCTCGATCGCCGGCAATGTGTCCGGTCCGAACAGCGGAGCTACGTAAACCAAGCTGCCCAGCATGCCCAAGAGCAGCGGCGGTAGGGACAGGGCAGACCAAAAACCTGCTTGCGCGGACTCGGAGAAGATCGAATCGTCCCAGCTCTTGGACAGCGTGCGACGGCTGATTCGCCAGATGTGGTGCCGGGACGGCTTAGCGGGTTGGTCGCTCATCGTGTCCAGCATTGCCGAAGACCGGTCACCCGTCGCGCATTGGCCCCTGCTTCAGGTGTCGAGTCTGCCCCGAAGCTAGTTTCCGCTGACCTGCAGCACGGCCGATAACTCAATCAGTTTTGCCTCGTGCTTGTTGGCGTGATGCTGGCAGAAGAGGAGTTCGGCTCCGGAGGGTAGCTTCGCACGGACGCGGGCTGCTGCGCTGCAGCGGTCGCAGCGGTCAGCTCTGGTCAGTTCGGGACCGGTCAACGTTGCGTTCATGGCTGCTCCATATCTACGTGAGTTCACTGTCTCAGACGTTCCCCGTTTTCGCCTTGTTCCCCAGTTGGTATCAGGTGTGTCGTTTCTCACCCAATTCGGCCCGCAGCTCGGGCAAGCTAGCTAGCATGTCGCCCACTTCAGCCAAGCTGGTGCATATGTGCGGGATCCAAGAATGGTCACGTGCCCGGCACCGCGGCAGCATCCTTGCCGAACCAGGTGTCAGCTTCATCCACCTCTCCACGCCGGAGCAGGTGCAGCTACCGGCCAATCGGCTGTTCCGCGGCCGCCGTGACATGGTTTTGCTGCACATCGACCCCGCGGCACTTGACTCGCCGCTGCGCTGGGAGCCCGGCGTTGCGACCGACCCAGCGTCGATGCTGTTTCCTCATCTGTACGGCCCGCTGCCAATTCGTGCCATCGTCAGGGTCACCGCCTACCAGCCGGCTCTTGACGGCAGTTTCTCGCCGGCCTCAGGAGCCCCTCAGCGGTCTAGGTAGGCGTCTGCCTCGATCTCCACCATCAGCGCGCGGTCTATTAGCGCCGAAACCTCGACCATCGTAGCGGCCGGACGGATATTGCCGAAAACCTGCTCATGCACCTCGCCCACCTCACGCCAGCGTGAAATATCGGTCACGTAAATCCGGGTGCGTACCACCTCGGCGAGGGTCGCGCCCGCCTGTTCGAGCGCTATTTCGATGCGGCGCAAGGCGTCTCTGGTCTGGGCGGCGATGTCACCGGCCGGTCCGGCCCCAGTTGTTCCGGCCACTGCGATGTGCTGGCCGACGCGCACCGCACGCGAGTAGCCGACCGTCGCCTCGAAGTCCGATTCCGACGAGATGAGCCTGCGCGTTGTTGTCATGCGGGTGACAGTACGGTGGTCGCCGCATCGATGTCTGTGGCGCATCGGTGTTCAGTCGGGGCAGCTGAATGTGTTGTGCTGCGGGAACAACCCTGTGGCTGTTCGGCTAAGTGGGCGTAGGGCCCGGAGGCCGTGCGGGCGAGGCTGGCTCAGCTAACCGGGGTAACCAGGCTTGATGGGAAAATTCGGGTTGAGGCGCATGAGCGCGCGGCTCCACGCCATGTCGTAGGGCAGAAAGGCCAGATAGAGCGCAACGAGCATGCCAGCGACATGGCTAAGCCTGAAGACCGCCCAAGTCGTCCCAGCTACCAATGCGGCATAGGGGAAAAGGTAGCTGTAGGCCCAATCGATGCGTCGGCAGCGAAACAGCAGGTAGTTCCAGAAGCTGTCGGTAAGCAGGACCGCCACGACAAGCGCAAACGCTGGTCGGCCCGACGCACCTGAGCGCAACGCGGTCGCGGCAGCGGTGGTCATGATCACGTAGAAGACGCCTCCGATGACCATCCAGCCCCAGGACGGCAGCGCCCATTTTGGCTGCTGGAGCGAGGCGAGGAGCAGAAAAGGCCTGGGCCCCGATAACCAGGCCTCGAGCACTGCGCAAATCGCGGCAACGACGATAGCGGTTACCCATGCCACGGCGACAAAGCTTATCGCGCGGCCTGAATTCGTACCTCGCTGCCGTAACTGCGTCTGTCGCTCAGTCCAGGTAGTCCCGCAAGACCTGAGAACGGCTGGGGTGACGCAACTTTGACATGGTCTTCGATTCGATCTGCCGGATCCGTTCGCGGGTCACGCCGTACACCTGGCCGATTTCGTCAAGGGTACGCGGCTGGCCGTCGGTGAGGCCGAAGCGCAGCCGCACGACGCCTGCCTCGCGCTCGGAGAGCGTGTCCAGCACCGACTGCAGCTGGTCTTGCAGCAGCGTGAACGACACTGCGTCTACGGCGACCACCGCTTCGCTGTCCTCGATGAAGTCACCCAGCTGGCTATCGCCCTCGTCGCCGATGGTTTGGTCCAGCGAGATGGGTTCGCGGGCGTACTGCTGGATTTCCAGTACCTTCTCCGGCGTGATGTCCATCTCCTTGGCCAGCTCCTCGGGCGTGGGCTCGCGGCCCAGGTCCTGCAGCAGCTCGCGCTGAATCCGGCCCAACTTGTTGATCACCTCGACCATGTGCACCGGAATGCGGATGGTGCGAGCCTGGTCGGCCATGGCGCGGGTGATGGCCTGGCGAATCCACCACGTGGCGTAGGTGGAAAACTTATAGCCCTTCGTGTAGTCGAACTTCTCGACCGCGCGGATCAGGCCCAAGTTGCCTTCTTGTATCAAATCCAGGAACGCCATCCCGCGCCCGGTGTAGCGCTTGGCCAGCGACACCACTAGCCGCAAGTTGGCTTCCAGCAAGTGGTTTTTCGCGCGATCGCCGTCGCGGCAAATCCACATCATGTCGCGGCGCTGGGCGGCGGGCAGCTTCTCGCCGCGCTCTGTCAGCTCAGCCATGAGCTGCGTGGCGTACAGACCGGCCTCGATGCGCTTGGCCAGCTCGACCTCTTCTTCGGCGTTGAGCAGCGCCACTTTGCCGATCTGCTTGAGATAGGCGCGAACCGAGTCCGCGGACGCGGTGAGCTCGGCGTCTTTGCGCGCCTGTCGTAATGCCTCCGACTCGTCCTCGTCCCACACGAAGTCGCCGGAGGCCTTGTCCTTTTCGGTGGGCTCGGCGATCTCTTCATCCTCATCGGCGGCAGTCCCGGGCGCGGCGACCGAGGGAGACGCGATGTCCTCGCTTTCCTCGGCGTCAGCCGGATCGAGGTCGGCGTCATCATCGACGACTTCCACTACGTCTTCCAGATCGTCTAGACCGAGGTCGAGGTCCTCGCTCGGGTCGACGTCGAGCTCTGGTTCATCGTCGAGGTTTGCGGCAGCATCCAGCGCAATTTCCGGATCCGCGATGGCCCCTTCCGGGCTATCGACGGCTACCTTGGCTTGGCTGCCGGATACCTTCGGGGCTTTGACCGAGGCCCGGCTCTTCTTCGGGCTGACGCTGGCTACGGCGTCCTCGGAGCCCCCGACTGGGGTTGCCCGGCCTGCCTCCTTCGTAGCCCGCTTTGCAGGCGCAGCTCCGTTGGCTGACTTTGCCGCCGTGCGCTTAGCGCCGGCTTTGGCCGGGGACTTGGTGGCGGTGCGTTTCACCGGCTCTCCGGTCGCCGAGCTGGCCTTGGTCGCTGCCACATAAACCCCTTCGGTGGTACTCACTTCCGGTATGAGTTCTGGGCGTGCTGAACCGAAAGTGTCTGCTATGTCGAATGTCGGCGCTGATATCGGCGTAGATACTCGCGTGCTATCGGTTGGGCTGTCGCCGATGACCATTGTAACTTCACTGCGCACGTGTACTGCCCGTGCCGCAAAATTTAGTGGGTGACATCCTCGGTGGATGCCATCGCCGCGCCGACTATACCGGCGGCGTTCTGCAAGGTTGCCGGCACTACACGGGTGCGGTTCGCTAAGAGGTGCACCCACTTGTCGGCTTTGCGGCTGATGCCGCCGCCGGCGATGAACAGGTCAGGCCACAACGCGTTTTCAATCGCGACGAGGACCCTGGTCACCTCCTTGGCCCACCTCTCGTAACTCCAGTCCTTTCTCTCTTTGACCGACGAGGCTGCCCGGTGCTCGGCCTCCTTGCCTCCAACCTCGAGGTGCCCGAACTCGGTGTTGGGGATCAGCCTGCCGTTATGGATGACCGCCGAGCCGATCCCGGTGCCGAAGGTAAGCAGGATGACCAGACCGGAGTTGTCCTTGCCGGCTCCGTAGCGTTCTTCGGCAAGCCCGGCCGCATCTGCGTCGTTGAGAACCGTCACTTCTTGCCCATTCAGTTCGGCACCGATGACGTCGCGAGCGTTGGTTCCGATCCATGACTTGTCCACGTTGGCGGCTGTCTGAACAATGCCGCGAGTGACAACACCGGGATAGGTCACTCCGAGCGGGCCGGTCCAGCCGAATTCGTTCACCACCTTGGCGATGGTCTTCGCGACCGCCGACGGAGTGGCCGGTTGCGGGGTCAGCAGCTTGATCCGGTCCCCGATGAGCTGGCCGCTATCCAGGTCGACGATGCCACCTTTGATGCCGGTGCCGCCGACATCAATGCCGAAGCCGCGACGTTGCTGGGTGGCACCGGCTGTTTCGGATGCGGGGTCAGTCATCGAATCTCCTCGGCGAGGCGTGACGGGGGTGTGTGCGATCACCTTAGCCCGCAGCGCGTCGCGGAGCGTGAATTTGAACCGCCTGGCGGCGATATCGCCTGAGCTGGCTGAGGGGCAGAGCATCCAACCCGGTTGGCGACGCTACGCGTTAGTCGGCACTTGTGATGCGATAGGGCAGTGACACCAACTGATAGCGAGCCCGCGCGGCTGCGCTCGGTAGCTGAAACCCTCGCCACTGAGGCTGCCGAGTTCGTGCGCGGTCGGCGTGCAGAGATATTCGGTGTCCATCCAGCCGGCGCTGGTAGCGGGAGCGCGGTGCGCGCCAAGACCACGCCGACCGACCCGGTCACGGTCGTCGACACCGATACCGAGCGCCTGTTGCGCACGCGTTTGGCCCAGCTCCGGCCTGGGGACCCGATCCTGGGGGAGGAGGGCGGTGGGCCCAGCGCCTCGACGGCCACGGCTGCTGGCGCCGTTACCTGGGTGCTTGACCCTATCGACGGGACCGTGAATTTCGTTTACAGCATACCGGCGTACGCGGTGTCGGTCGGCGCTCAGGTCGGCGGTGTATCGGTGGCCGGTGCGGTCGCGGATGTCGTCGGCGGCAAAGTCTATTCGGCTGCGGTTGGCCGCGGTGCGCACGTGACCGACGCGCAGGGCAGCCGCGAGTTGCGCTGCACCGGCGTCGACGAGTTGTCGATGTCATTGTTGGGCACCGGCTTTGGCTATTCAACGCGACGCCGCGCAGCCCAGGCGGCAGTGCTGGCCGGGATGCTGCCGATGGTCCGCGATGTGCGCCG
>NZ_VTZN01000139.1 GCF_008370645.1 Mycobacterium simiae | reverse complement strand
CGGTGGCGGTGGTGTCCTCGGGTGATCCCGGTGTGTTCGCGATGGCCACGGCCGTCATCGAGGAGGCAAAACAGTGGCCGGGGGTGCAAGTCCGGGTGATTCCGGCGATGACGGCAGCCCAGGCGGTGGCCAGCCGGGTGGGCGCTCCGCTGGGCCATGACTACGCGGTGATCTCGTTGTCCGACCGGCTCAAGCCCTGGGAGGTGATCGCCGCCCGCCTTGCCGCCGCAGCCGCCGCCGACCTGGTGCTGGCCATCTATAACCCGGCTTCCAATACGAGGAGGTGGCAAATCGGCGCGATGCGAAACCTGCTGCTACAGCACCGCGAACCCGGCACACCGGTGGTGATCGGCCGCAACGTCTCCGGCCGCGATGAAGAGGTTCGAGTGGTGCAGTTGGCGGACTTAAACCCGGCCGACATCGACATGCGCACCCTGCTGATCGTGGGATCCTCGCAGACCCAGTGGTATTCAGCGGGTTGCGGCGACCGAGTCTTCACACCTCGCCGCTACCGGCGCTGAGCTGGCGACATCGGCCGGCTCACCCAACAGCAGTGACCGCACCAGCCGCCGCGGCCCGAACGGTCGCAGCATGGCGCTAGCCGGTCGCGGCCGGACCGGCAGCGGCCACCAGAACCAACGGCCCAGCAGAGCGGCAATGGACGGCGTCATGAGCGAGCGCACGACCAGGGTGTCGAACAGCAAGCCCAGTCCAATTGTGCTGCCGGCCTGGCCAATCGAGCGCAGGTCACTGGCGACCATGGACAACATGGTGAACGCGAAGACGAGTCCTGCCGCAGTAACGACCCCGCCGGTTTCGCCCATGGAGCGGATGATGCCGGTCTTGAGTCCAGCGCCGATTTCCTCCTGAAAGCGGGACACCAGCAGCAGGTTGTAGTCGGACCCAACGGCCAACAGAATGATGACTCCGAACACCGGGGCGATCCAGTTCAAGTCCAAGCCCAGCAGATGTTGCCAAACCGACACGGACAGCCCAAATGCCGCGCCCAGCGACAACAACACCGTGCCGACGATCACTAGTGAGGCCACCAAGGCTCGGGTAATGATCACCATGACGACGAATATCAGTGTCAGCGCAGCGATTCCCACGATCAGGATGTCGTACTTGGCGCCGGTTTGAATGTCGTTGTAGATCGCGGCCGTCCCGGTGAGATAGAACTTGGCATCGGCCAGGGGTGTGCCCTTGACGGCTTGGCGCGCGGCATTGAGTTCCGGTTTGACCGCCGAAATCCCTTTGGGCGTAGCCGGATCCGAGTCGTGGGTGATGATGAAGCGCGCGGCCTTGCCGTCTGGCGACAAAAAGAGTTTCAGGCCCTGCTGAAAGTCGGGATTGTCGAAGGCTTCCGGCGGAAGGTAGAAGTAGTCGTCAGCCTTCGAGGAGTCAAACGCCTGGCCCATTGCGCTTGCCGTGTCCGTCATCCGAGACATTTGCGTGACCAACCCGGAGAAACTGCTGTGTAACGTCAGCAATGTCCCTTGCATGGATTGTGTGACAGCGATTATCGGCGGAAACTCCGCACGCAGCTGAGGTAGCAACACATCCATGTTGGTCACATCTTTGAGCAGCGTGTCCATGTTCTCGCTGAATTGGTCGACGCCGTCGATCGCCTCGAACAGCGACTTTGATGCCCAGCACACCGGAATATTGAAACAGTGCTGTTCCCAGGACAAATAACCTCGCAGCGGCCGCGCGAAATCGTCGAAATCGGCTAGATGATCTCGCATTTCGTCCAGCGTGGCCTTCATCTCACCCATGTCGGCGACCATCCGGTGTGTCGTGGTGCTCAGCTGGCCCAGTAAACCCTGCATACGTTGCATCGACCCGATCATGGCGCCGAGATCGTCGCTCATTTTCAGCATATCGGCCATGCGGTCTTTCATGAATTGCAGATTTTCTTGTATGGGCAGCGCCTGCATGCTCACCTGAAACGGGATCGACGTGTGCTCGATCGGGCTGCCCAGTGGCCGGGTAATGCTTTGTACCCTCGCAATACCGGGCGTACGGAAGATATCCTTGGCAATCCTGTCCAACAAAATCATGTCGGCAGAATTCCGCAGGTCATGATCGCCCTCGACCATGAGGATGTCGGGATTCAATCGTGCGGCGCTGAAATGGCGCTCTGCCGCGGCGTATCCGACATTCGACGGCAGATCGCGAGGTATGTAATACCGGTCGTTGTAACTGATTTTCATGCTCGGCACCACCAGCATGCCAACGATCGTGATGAGAAGGGATGCCACGAAAACCGGTCCGGGCCAGCGCACGGTCGCGGTACCGACCCGCCGCCACCCGCGCACCTTGATCATCCGTCTCGGATCAAGCAGCCCGAACCGAGATGCCACAGCGACAATGGCCGGCGCGGCCGTCAGCGCCCCCGCGATGACGACCAGCAACCCCAGCGCCGACGGAATGCCCAGCGCCTTGAAATAGGACAGCCGCGCCAAGTGCAGGCATAACGTCGCACCGGCAATCGTAAGCCCGGAGCCCAAAATAACGTGATATGTGCCGCGGAACATCGAGTAATAAGCCGATTCCCGATCTTCGCCGACCTGACGGGCCTCTTGATAGCGCCCAATGAGGAATATGGCGTAGTCTGTTCCCGCCGCAATAGCCAGGGATGACAGCATGGCGACAACGAATGTCGAGAAGCCCAGCAGGTGGTTGTGCCCCAAAATCGCCACAAGTCCCCGGGCGGTGCCCATTTCGAAACCGACCATCAGGAGAACCAGAAGTACCGTGCTGACGGAGCGATAGACGATAAACAGCATGATCATGATGACCACGCCCGTCACCCCCATCATTTTGAACATGCTCTTGTCGGCGGCCTCGTTCATGTCCGTGGTGAGCGCCGCCGGGCCGGTGACGTAGGCTTTGATTCCGTTGGGCGGCGATGAATGGTCGACGATTTTCCGGACTGCGTCGACGGATTCGTTTCCCAGCGTGCTGCCCTGGTTGCCGGCGATATTGAGTTGGACATACGCGGCTTTGCCGTCCCCGCTCTGAACGCCGGCGGCGGTGATGCGGTCGGCCCACAAGTTGTGGACGTGTTGTACGTGTTTGGTGTCGGCCTGCAGCTTCGTCACCAAACTGTCGTAATAGCGATGCGCCGCGTCGCCGAGTTCTTTGTCGCTTTCCAGGACAACCATCACGATGCTGTCGGAATCGGACTCGTGGAACGTCTTACCTATGCGTTTGGCGGCGATCATTGCCGGCGCATCTTGCGGTGACATCGTCACCGCGTTTGCCCGCGCGACGAACTCTATTTGCGGCACGAAAATGTTCACGGCGATCGTGACAAGCAGCCAGGCCAGGATGATCGGCACAGCTAGGGCACGGACCGCCCGCATGAAACGCGGGCGGGCGCTATCGTCGCTGCTCATGCTGATTTCACCAGGCAGAAGGTCTGGGCATGGTGGCCGTAGCCGGATTGCTCGTCCTTGACGGCACCGTTTACCGTGATACGGCATCCGATTGTGTCGCTGTTTCCTTGTGCCACCACGTTGGCGATGACGGCTGGGATCGTCGTGGTGATCGTGTAGGTCCAGGGCAGGCTGGTGAAGGTCGCTTGCTCGGGCACGGCATTCTTGTTCAGGTAGCTCACGCTTCCTGCTGTGCCGTTAGGCCCGAAAACCTCGTAGGTCACGGTCTTGGGGTTGACCGGCACGATGGTCTCTGCGCTGCTGCCAGCCGACGAGAAGAGTTCGTCGGAGCCGAATACGCCGCGGAGGCGATCGACGGCGATGGCGCCGATGGCCACTGCCACGACGACGACAAGCGGTACCCAACCCCGCTTCAGCATAGTGAACATCGACGTGTCCCTTCGCTTATGACGGGTCGTCTCGGCCAGTCTTGCGCGGGCGCTGCGGTGTCAGATAGGGCCGTTTGCCCCTGCCAGGAATGGCCCTCGGGCACCAAGACCGCCAGCGCCAATCACCCGTTGGCATGCGCGTCCCCTCACTATCTGGTCCGGTGGCAGTCACGCCACCGCTTCAGGTATACCATACCCCCTAGGGTATTTTGGAAGGTGTGTTTGTCGCGGGCGGTCAGGTGCTAGCTATTACGCGAGAACGTCGGCGATGTACTTGGCCGCATCGGCAATGAGCGCTTCATTCGGTAGCGCGTCATACCCGCCGGCGGCGCGATCGGACATGATCGCCACAACGTGAGGCACGCCCGTCGGCGACCACACCACCGCGACGTCGTTGGCACGTCCGTAGTCACCTGTACCCGTCTTGTCGATGACTTTCCAGTCGGCCGGGAAACCCGCTCTGATCCGCTTGGCGCCGGTGGTGCTGCGCGCCATCCAATCGATGAGCATCGCCCGCTTGTCGGGCGCCAACGCATCACCGAGCACCAGCTGTTGGAAGACCAGGGCGATAGCGTGCGGCGTGGTGGTATCGCGCTCGTCGCTCGGGGCATCGCGGTTCAGCTCGGGTTCTTCCTGATCTAGACGACTCACCTGGTCGCCCAGGCTGCGCAGATACTCGGTGAAGGCTGCCGGCCCGCCGATATCAGCGAGCAGCAGGTTGGCCGCGGTGCCGTCGCTGTAGCGAATTGCCGCATCACACAACTGCCCAATGGTCATTCCGCCCTGGACGTGCTGTTGGGTCACCGGGGACGTCGATCGGATGTCGTCGCTGCTGTAGGTGATGACCTTGTCCAGGTGGGTGAGCGGGTATTGATGCAGCACCGCGGCCACGAGCGGCGCCTTGAACGTCGAGCAGAAGGCGAACCGCTCGTCGGCGCGGTAGGCAATGGCGGCGCTCGGGCTGGCGGCGGGCACATAGACGCCGAGCCGGGCATCGTATTGTCGCTCGAGCGGCTCAAAACGACCGGACAGGTCCGGGGCGGGGGGCGCCGGGGTGGCCGCGGCGGGATGGCCGTCGTTGGGGCGGTGCGCACAGGCTGCCAACGGCATCAGTGCAGCTGCGGCCAGCAGCTGACGGCGGCCGAATCCAGTGTACCCGTAATCGCGCATGCCGCAGTATCACACGGCCGTCGAAATAGCTGTCGACGGAGAAGTTACGCGCACCTTTTCCTTTGCGCACAGCGCAGCCGTGCGCAACGATGCAGAGATGCGGTGTGACGTTGCGCGCGAGGCGTTGTCTGCGCAACTAGACGGCGAGCCTCCGCAAGTGCTGCCACAGCAAGTGGATGCCCATCTGCAATCGTGTCGCCGGTGTCGAACCTGGCTGATCGGTGCGGGCGCACAGACGCGGCGATTCGCCACGGTTTACCCGGGCGAGAGCCCGGACTTCGCCGCCCGGGTGATGGCGACTTCCGGCGTTCCATCTACTCCGCGGTATCGCAGGTGGCTCCCTATCCTGGGGTCGGGCCATTGGCGATGGGCCCTGATCGCCATGGGTATGTTCCAGGTGGCGATCGCGGCCGCGCAGATCAGCGGAATCGACTTCGGCATCATGCCGCACCACGACGGGCATGGCGAGATCATGACCGGCGAACACCTGCTGCACGAATCCACCGCCTGGTCGCTGGCGCTGGGGTTGGCGATGATCGTCGCGGGAATTTGGACCGGCGCCGCTGTCGGTGTGGCCGCCATTACCGGTGGCTATGGGCTGGCGCTGGTGGCTTACGTGACCGTTGACGCCTGGCACGGCGAGGTCACCGCAGCCCGCATCGCCAGCCACGTGCCCGTGCTGGCGGGCATGGTGTTCGCGCTGTTGGTGGCCCGAGACCGGCGCGGGGCACGAACGTCTCGGGCGACCGGCGCCGACGCTGCTTCGCCGGCCTGGCCCGAAGCCGTTTCACGCGGTCGCCGTCGTAGACATCCGCGGCCAATCAACGGCTCTACGACAGCCGGTCGTATACACGGCGGGCCTTCCCGATTAAGGTGGATGCCCATGACTGCGGCAACCGACGACGAGGCAGTTACCGCACTAGCCTTGGCGGCTGCGAACGGGAACGTGCGGGCGCTTGAGGCCTTTATCAAAGCTACCCAGCAAGACGTGTGGCGGTTCGTGACCTACCTGTCGGACGCTGCCAGCGCCGACGATCTGACGCAGGAGACCTTCCTGCGCGCGATTGGGGCCATTAAGCGGTTCTCCGGGCGTTCCAGCGCCCGAACGTGGCTGCTGGCTATTGCGCGCCGGGTGGTTGCTGATCACATCCGCCATCTCCGCTCGCGGCCCCGTACCGCCCATGGCGCCAATCCCGAACAGCTGCGCTACAACAACCGTCACGCTCGAGGGTTCGAAGACCTTGTGGAAGTCACCACGATGATCGCCCAGCTCACCGCTGATCAGCGGGAGGCGCTGCTGCTCACCCAGTTGCTCGGGCTGTCTTATGCCGACGCCGCGGCGGTGTGCGGCTGCCCGATAGGAACCATTCGGTCGCGCGTCGCTCGGGCGCGCGATGCACTGCTCGCTGACAGCGAATACGAGGACCTGACCGGTTAGCGCAGCGCGGCGACCCAGGCGGCGGCCTGTGCAACGGTGTCCACCGTCGGCACCCCGGCCGGCAGCTGCGGGCGCGCCACCATCACCACCGCAATATCAAGTGCTGCAGCCGCGTCCAGCTTGGCCCGAGTCATGTCGCCGCCGCTGTTCTTGGTGACCAGTGCGTCGATGTGGTGTTCGCGCAGGAGTGCAAGTTCGCCCTGGTAGCGATATGGGCCGCGGGACAGCAGCAATCGGTGCCGCCGCGGTAGCACGCTTATGTCGGGCGCGGTGACCGCACGGATCAGAAACCAGGCGGTGCTGTCGGCGAACGCCTGGGTGCCGAAACGTCCGGTGGTGAGGAAAATCCGTTGGAATCTTTGTTGCGTAACGGTTTCCGCTGCCTGGGCATCCGAGTCGACGACGATGGCGGCACCGGGATCCCAGGGCGGGCGGGCCAGCACCAGATAAGGCATTTTCAGTTCGGCGCATACCTGTGCTGCGTGGGCGGTGATGGTCGCGGCGAACGGGTGGGTAGCATCGACGACGGCGTCGATGCGCTGGTCTCCTAGCCAGCGCCGCAGCCCGTCGACGCCGCCGAATCCCCCGACGCGTACTGGGCCGACCGGCAGTACCGGGTCGGGTACCCGGCCGGCCAGCGAGCTGATGATGTCGACGCGTGGGTGAAGTCTGCCGGCCAGGGCCCGCGCCTCGGCCGTGCCGCCGAGCAGCAGTAGGCGGGTCAATGCGTCTCCCGGCGTGCCGCTGAGTACAGGTAACTGTCGGTGAACCGCTGCGCTGCCAGCACCTCGCCGATGACGATGACGGCGGTCTTGGTGACGTTGGCCTGGTGCATCTGGGTGGCAATGTCGGCCAGCGTGCCGCGTAGCACAATCTGTTGTGGCCAGCTTGCGAAAGCCACTACGGCAGTGGGAGTTTCGGGCGTGTAGCCGCCGGTTAGCAGCTGTGGGACGATGGCGTCGATCTGGGCTGCCGCCAGGTGCAACACCAGGGTGGCACCGGGCTTGGCGAGGGTGGCCAAATCCTCACCGGGCGGCATGGGTGTGGACAGGGTGGCTATCCGGGTCAACGTGACCGTCTGCGCCACCCCTGGGACGGTCAGCTCGCGGTGTAGTACGGCCGCCGCTGCGGCGAAAGCCGGTACGCCCGGCACGATTTCGTAGCCGATGTGCAGTGCGTCGAGTCGGCGGCATTGCTCGGCCAGTGCACTGTACAGCGACGGGTCTCCCGAGTGCAGCCGCGCGACATCGTGGCCGGCAGCGTCGGCGTCGGCAAGTTCGCTGACGATCTGGTCGAGGGTCAGCGGCCCGGTGTCGATGATCTTCGCCTGCGGCGGACAGTACGCCAGCAGGTCGACGGGCATGATCGAGCCCGCATACAGGCACACCGGGCAGCGTTGCAGCAGTCGTTGGCCCCGCACGGTGATCAGATCCGCGGCACCGGGTCCGGCTCCGATGAAATAGACCGTCATTTGGTCACCGTCCACTGCGTCACCGGCAGCTGCGGGCGCCAGCCGGTGAAGCCGCCCAACGGCTCCCCGTGATAATGCTGGAAGCGTCGGAGTTGGCCGCCGTGTCGCGAATAGGCTTGCGCTAGTAGCGCTTCCGATTCCGCGGTGACCGCATTGGCGACCAACCGGCCGGCTGTGGGCAGGTTGTCTAGGCAGGCGTCGAGGAGGCCGGGTTGGGTGAGGCCGCCGCCAATGAAGATCGTTGCCGGTTTTCCGGCGCCAGCGAAGTGCTCGGGTGCGTGGGCGCGCACGTCGATGCTCACGCCGAATGCCTCGGCGTTGACCCCGATGTTGCGGCGGCGCCGTTCGTCACGTTCGAACGCTATCGCGGTGCAGCCCGGCCAGCTACGGCACCACTCGACGGCGATGCTGCCTGAGCCCGCGCCGACGTCCCACAATCGCTGCCCTGGCCGGGGCGCCAGTGCGGCCAGCGTCACCGCCCGGATGTCATGTTTGGTGATCTGGCCGTCATGGGCGAACGCATGGTCGGGCAGCGACGCCAGGCGCTCGTCGGGCAGGTAGCGGATCGCGATGACGTTCAGATCGTCAATGCCGCTTGGCGTTTCATTGGCCCAGCGTTTTGCGGTGCCGTCAAGTCGGCGTTCTTCCGGGCCGCCGAGTTGTTCGAGGACGCTAAATTCGGAGTCGCCGCGGCCATGTGTATTGAGCAGCACCGCAACCGCTTTGGGTGTGGTTCGGTCTTTCGAGAGAACGATTGCCTGGCCGCCGCGGCGGACGGCGGTGTGCGGCGGCGCGGTGACCAGGCTGATCACCTCGGTGTGTTGGAGGTTCCAGCCCATGCGGGCGCAGGCGAGGGCGACCGCCGAGACGTGCGGTAGAACAGTGATCTTGTCGGCGCCGAACAACCGGATCAAGGTACCACCGATGCCATGCAGCAGCGGGTCGCCGCTGGCCACGACGTGGATGTCTGGCCCTTGCGCCGGTAGCTGCTGCAGGGCAGGCAGCATCGGTGACGGCCACTCATGTCGGTTTCCGGTTACCGTCTCGTCGAGCAGGTCGAGTTGTCGCCTGGAGCCATAAATGACTGTGGCCCTGTGTAATTCGCGTCTCGCGTATTGCGAGAGGCCTGGCATGCCGTCGGCGCCGATACCGACCACGATGATCACCGCGGCATCCTGCGCCATACGAACTGCGGCAGCAGCTTGAGGGTGAAGAACAGCGGCTGCAGCATCCACGGAATCCATACGGTACGCCGGCCTTTGGCCAGGGCACGCGCGGTAGCATTGGCCACTTGATCCGGCGTGCTGGACAGCGGCGCGGGCGTCGTACCCGCCGTCATGCGTCCGATCACGAATCCGGGGCGAGCGATCAGCAACCGGACTCCGGTCCCGTGCAGCGCGTCGGCCAGTCCGCTGGCAAAACCGTCCAGGCCGGCCTTGGCCGACCCGTAGACGTAGTTGGCGCGTCGCACTCGCACCCCGGCCACCGAGGAAAACACCACCAGTGTTCCGGTATTGGCTTTGCGCATCGCGGCGGCCAAATGGGTGAGCAGGCTGACCTGCGCCACGTAGTCGGTGTGCACGACGGCGATCGCATGCTCGGCGTCGGTTTCGGCTCGAGCCTGGTCGCCCAGGATTCCGAAGGCCAGCACCGCGGTGCGGATGGGGCCGTGATCTTTCGTTATCGAGGCAACCAGTGGGCCGTGCGACGCCAGATCGTCGGCGTCGAACTCCCTGGTGTGGACATCGGTGGCGCCGGCTTGGTATAGCGCAGCGACGTGCTCGCCGAGCCGGTCAGCCTGTCGTGCCGCCAGTATCATCGTTGCCCCGGGAGCCAGGCGCCGTGCGAGTTCACTGCCGATCTCGCTGCGGCCGCCGAAAATTACCACCGGAGCCGCGCCCGTGTCATCCACGGGTGCGATTATCACCTGCGCTAGCGTGGGTGGCGATGGCCAAGACCACGACGCGGCTTAACGATGATGCATTGGCGTTTCTCTCCGAGCGTCATTTGGCCATGCTGACCACGCTGCGGGCCGACAGTTCGCCACACGTGGTGGCGGTCGGTTTCACGTTCGATCCCCACACGCATCTGGCTCGCGTGATCACTTCCGGTGGATCTCAGAAGGCGGTCAACGCCGAGCGCGGCGGAATCGCGGTCTTGAGTCAGGTCGACGGCGCCCGGTGGCTGTCGCTGGAAGGCAAGGCCCGGGTCAACAACGAGATCGACGCCGTGCGCGACGCCGAATTGCGTTACGCCCAGCGCTATCGCACCCCACGCCCGAATCCGCGTCGGGTGGTCGTCGAGGTGCTAATAGAGCGGGTGCTGGGGTCGTCATCGTTGCTTGACCGGTGCGACTAGCCTCCGCGCTGGTGTAGCGCACCCAGGCACCGCCCGCTGGACCAGCTACGGCACGGAGCCGGGCGTTCTGGTCGCCCGTTCGGGGCAGGGCGAAACTTGCGTTGGCGGCCGCGCAGGCTGATGGAGCCTGCGCGAACGTCACCGGAGTTGGCGTCAGCGTCCACGCGCCCGCTTTGTTAAGACAGGCCGCCGGGTGGGCGTCTGCGCACGAAGCGGCAACCCAACGGCCATTGGCTGCCTGCAGGGCGCAGGCTCCGGCGGAGGCACGGGGTTCGTCCGGTGCCCAGCTCCATAGCGATGCCTGGATACGCCCGTCTTCGGGGAGTAGCTGGTCAAGGCCGAACAGATTGACACCACAGTCGGTCATGGCCTGCACCTTCGGCGGTGTGAGCGTCTCTGGATTTGCCGGTGGCCGGGTTGGGTTGGTTAGGGCCGTGACCAAGGTGGAATCCTCGTAGTAGCGAACAAGTTTCGAGGCGTACACGCGGCTGCCGTAGGTGGCGTCGCAAGCCGGGAACGGGCGGTAGTCGGGCGTCGAGCCGCTTTCCACCTCGACGCTGTCCCAGTCGAAAACGTCATTCGACCAGGCCTGCACGCAGGAGCTGATCAGCACCACTTGCGCGCCGGAGGCACGGACGTCGTTTCGCGACGCCTGGAGTGGGAGTGGGACGCAGCCGTTGGAGGCGCGCCGGGCCCGGTCAGGGTGGTAGATGAGGCTTGTTCCGTCGGGGCGGCGCAGGGCAGCTTCCAGGGTGGCTGTTGTTGCTGCGTACGCCTCGGCGTTGTCCATTTGGTCCTCGAGGTAGAGCAGGATGACTTCGTCGGTGTGACCGGGTGTGTTGAGCCAGGTCGTGATCTGGGGCAGCACCTTGGCGAACGGCGGCTCATTGGTGCAACCCAAGTCGGCACTTTTTGGTCCCAACCCGTGGCAGACGGTGACTTCACGCTTGCCGAGGAGCTCAAGCCGTGGGATGTAATGCAGGTCGAGCTCGAGGCTACGCACGTCGATGTCGAGCTGTTGGGTGAGGGTTAATTGCTGGTTTGAGTCGGCGTGGGAGACGGTGAACGAATTGCTGAGGCTGTTGAACGAATTATGGGTGCCCAGCCATTGCGCTTGGCTGATCGGCACTGGGTCGGCCAGGGCGTACTGGAACTGCGCTGTGCGGTGCACCCACGACTGCAGGTAGGCGTCTCGTGCGGCTTGGGTCACCTTGTGAGCAAGCGGCAGGGCGCAGCCGGTATCGGGCACACCGACGCGACGACATTCTGCGGCGACCGCATCGGCGAACTTGTTGAGCGCGACGCACGGGATCGCGATCGGGCTGATGGCGTCACATTGTGGGGTGGGCGAGGTTTGTTCCGGGGTGTCGGCGGTTACGGCTGCGGGCGTTGCTAGTACGACCCCGAACACGGTGGCGACGGCCACGATCTGCAGCCATCGGGTGCGGGGCATGCGCGGTACTTTGGCATGTCAGCGGGGCCGGCAGCTAGAGATGTTGTGGAAGTGTTGTAATCGCGGGTGGTTGCTGTGGCAATAGAGTTCCGCTGATCAAACCGAACCCGTCGCCGCCCGATCCCACCCTCGCGAGCTTTATCGAGTGGCGAAAGCCCGGACGGAGCCGATCTTCGTAGAAACAGCGCCAGGGTATAGGGCGAACTTGGTAAGCCGTAGTGCTATTTCGCGACACCAAGACCCTCAGTTAGCGCGGAGTCAAGCTCGGCATATGACATGGTCAGTACTTGACTGGTCGGCTCGCCTGAGTTCGGCAGGTGCGCGTAGCGGTCGGGCGCCGCTTTGACCAAGTACTTGTGCATCAGCCGCTTAACCACATCGCGCGAAACGCCATTATACTCAGCAATAAATTCCACTATCTTTTGATCTGCAGCTTTTTTTCTAATGCGGTACATAAACCGGTTCTTTGCCACTGACGATATACCGACTCAAGATTACATTTCAGACGTAGCATATCACCAAAAAATGCAAGCACGTATTTGCCTGCGTCCTCAGCGCGTGAGAATACAGCCTCTACAGACATTTGAGGCGAGCTTCTTCGCTCGGTAGTCACGCTCAAGAGAAGGTATCCGAATTGAGAGGGTCTTATGATCTGCGCCGTCCACTCAGGATGAGGGTAGCCGTCACGAAACCACAAACTACCATCTGATAATTCCGGCGCCTCCCGCGACGGTTCCTTCCCGGTTGCGGAAACCCAGCGGCGTCGCCAGGTTTGGTACCGTTCGTTGACTTCATGAAAGTCGATGTCGCCCGAAGGGCTTCCTCCATCAACGCCAAGGCACATATGGGGTCCCTATGGTGTAAGGCCGTAGGCTTTGTACATGTCTGCTCGATGGACATCGGTACACGCGGAACGTCTACCCTGTTGGCTGGTCCAGTATCGGCTAGACAGTAACTACCGCCCTTCAAGCGGGGAGAACAATGGCTTACCCTCTGGGTTAAGAAACGAATCTCTTATCACGGAAACCGGGACATTAATATAGTGTGATAACTCAACCAGCCGATCAACTGCACCAATTGATAATACGGCCTCGGCTTCATCTATTAGCGCATCTCTCTCACGACCCAAAAAAACTATCTTCCCTATAGCATATCTCTTTTGAAGTTCATCCATGGCGAACGGTTTACGAACCCAGTTGAGACCTCGTCGCCTTCGGACAGAATTGCCAAAATGACCAAAAAGATATTTTTCAAGTAGCGCCATTGTCGCTGTCCCGATATGGAAATTCTCAGGCCCCAGGCGAGTAGACGAAGTTATTACATAGTACCCATCTATAAAACTGACTAAATAGCGTGCTTCACCGCCTTTATTCCAGATTGCGGTTCGGCCATCGCTTGCCTTTGAGCCCTGGATTGTGTCCAATCCAGCCAGCCGAATCCACTCATCTAAATCAGTTGAAAAGTCCACAGCTATTGTCATTATCGCAATATCCCTTGAACAACCAGCTCTTCTTCGGTTCGCGCCTCACCAGCCGCATCGATTATCTGCACTTGAAGACCTCCGCCCCGCTGGCCGAGTCCAGGTGCAACCTCTGAGATTTCAATTTTCCATCCGGCAGGCAGCAAGTTCAAAGCATACGCATGATAGGGATCGCGCAGCGACTTCACGTGAAGAGCGCGCTGCTCCCACGATGCCGCATGTCCATTTTCCATGACACCGAAGTAGCTACCCTGATCATCGCCGATGCGGTCGAGTCGGTTACCATAATGTTGTATGAACTGCCGAATGTCCGTGTAAGCAACCCTGGTCCCGGGTACCGCGCCGTTGTTGCCTGGGAAATTAAACCAATGCTCTCCATTCGGACCTAACTTGTTGAAACGTTCCTGGTATTCCTGTTGGGCATAGGCATGCCCATTCGGGTCGCGCCCGAATGGCGCGTTAGCGTCTTCCATGAGCTTCCTTACATCTGGGGTAATCTGACTTAGATCTGCAGGGTCATCTGCGTATTGCCAATAACGCGGTAACGGTTCTCCGTAATGCGGATCTGTCGGTTTATCCGGTAACCGAGTCCATCCGTCACCTGACGCCTCGTGCGAATGCACCGGGTCCAAAGTTCCGGAACTCCCAGGGTGCGACTCGCGGAAACTACCAGTACCGTCACCGGCACTAGGTGTTCCGTCGTGTCGTGGCGGTTGTTGACTGCTCGGCGGGGCGCCGTCACCACGCCCGTGCGGGCCATCGCCGCCGGGCGACGGCAATTCGGATGGTTGACCGCGGGTACCGACGTCGCCGTCGCCATGTGGGCCACGCAGTCCTGGCAGCTCGGTTGGGCTAGCCGGGGACGCGAACCGTGGGGACGTAGCGGCGGGCGTCGCCGATGCGGGCCCAGACGCCGCGGAGGGTGGTTTGGTGGGAGTTCTTTCCGCTGCCGCTGAGGAGTGCGTGGATTCAGTCAGTCGCGGGCTGCTTGAGGTGGTCTGTTCGCCTACGGCGACGGGTGCGGGCGCGGCACGAGGTTCGGCTGGTGGAGGTGGATCATGCAGACCCGCCGGTCCCGAGGCCGCGGGCGTCGGCGCAGCGGGCGAGTCAATCCGGCTTCCGCCCACCGGAGCCGATCCAGCCGGGGGTTGGGTGACCCCAACCGGAGCTCGCGGTGAGTCGCCTGACGGTAGGGGCGCTGGGGCGCCGCTGGGTTGCGGATCGGTTTG
>NZ_VTZN01000138.1 GCF_008370645.1 Mycobacterium simiae | reverse complement strand
CCGACCCGGCCCGCACGATGCGCCGGATGATTGGCGGCCTGCAGACACCGGGCGATCAGAACGCGGCGTTACGGATGCTGACGCCTGGTCCCGAAGGCCTCATCGACCGGCTTCCGGAACCCGACGCGCTACCGGCCTGGATCACCCAGGACGAACTCGACCACTACATAAACGAATTCACCCGCACGGGTTTCACCGGCGGGCTTAACTGGTATCGCAACTTCGACCGGAACTGGGAGACCACGTCCAATCTTGCCGGCGCCACCATCGTGGTGCCGTCGTTGTTCATCGCCGGAACTGCCGATCCGGTGCTGTCCTTCACTCGCACCGACCGCGTCTCGGAGGTAATCACCGGCCCGTACCGCGAGGTGATGATCGAAGGCGCCGGCCACTGGTTGCAGCAGGAGCGGCCCGACGAGGTCAACGCGATACTTCTCGAGTTCTTCGAAGCAGTGACATGGTGACCGGCGCGCCGCTGCGCTTCGGCGTTTTCATCACGCCTTTTCATCCGACCGGCCAATCCCCCACGGTCGCTTTGGAATACGATATGGAGCGGGTCGTTGCGCTGGACCGTCTCGGGTACGACGAAGCCTGGTTCGGCGAACACCATTCCGGGGGCTACGAGCTGATCGCCTGCCCGGAAGTCTTCATCGCGGCAGCGGCCGAACGGACCAAGCACATCAAGCTGGGTACCGGAGTCGTTTCACTGCCCTACCACCATCCGCTGATGGTGGCCGACCGCTGGGTGCTGCTGGATCACCTAACCCGCGGTCGGGTCATGTTCGGCACCGGTCCAGGGGCCCTGCCATCGGATGCCTACATGATGGGCATCGACCCGATCGACCAGCGCCAGATGATGCAGGAGTCCCTCGAAGCGATCCTTGCGCTGTTCCGCGCCGCTCCGGGTGAGCGCATCGACCGTCATTCGGACTGGTTTACCCTGCGCGAGGCCCAATTGCACATTCGGCCCTATACCTGGCCGTATCCCGAGATCTCTACGGCTGCAATGATTTCACCGTCCGGACCGCGGCTGGCCGGCACGCTGGGCACGTCGCTGCTGTCGTTGTCGATGTCGGTACCCGGCGGGTATGCGGCACTCGAAAACACCTGGGATGTGGTGTGCGAGCAAGCAGCGAAAGTCGCCCGGAACGAGCCCGATCGCCAAGACTGGCGGGTGCTTTCCATCATGCACTTGTCGGACACGCGCGGCCAGGCTCTCGACGACTGTATCTACGGGTTGCCTGATTTTTCGCGATACTTCGGTGCTGCGGGGTTTGTCCCACTGTCCAACGTCGTGGACGGCGCGCATTCGACCCGTGAGTTCGTCGAAGAATATGCGGCCAAAGGGAATTGCTGCATCGGCACACCCGCCGACGCGATCGCGCACATCGAAGACCTGCTGGACCGGTCGGGCGGTTTCGGGACCCTGCTCCTGCTCGGACATGACTGGGCGCCGCCGCACGCGACATTCCACTCTTATGACTTGTTCGCCCGCAAAGTGATTCCCTATTTCAAGGGTCAACTCGACGCGCCGCGTGCCTCGCATGACTGGGCCAGGGATAAGCGTGAAGACTTGATAGGCCGCGCGGGACAGGCGATCGTGCAGGCCATCAGTGAGCACGTGGCCGAACACGAGGGCAACCAGAGCTGATACGCGCGGCCGTATTGCGGGACTGCCTCATGGTCTACCGCGACGACGTCGCCCGATCCGGTGCCCGGCCCGGGCCGGGTCCTGGTCAAGGTTCGAACGTGTGGAATCTACGGATTCGACCTGCATTTCGCCGCGCATGGCGCCGAGGTGGTGGCGCTTGGCGGTCAGCTGGCGGGCGGCGGCGCCGACATGGCCGCCGTAGTGTTCGAGGCGGTCGGGATGCCCGTGATCATCGATGACGTGCTTCGACGAGCACGCCCGAGTACTCAGCTGATCGTCGCCATGGCAACACTGCAAGATTCTGGTGATGCCGTAGGTCTTGACCGAGGTCTCAACCAAAATGCGACGCATGTACTGCTTATCTGCTTTGAGCAGACTAGTTTTGTGCGAATCCGCCAAATGTGTTGCTGGGCATGATTTCTCTTGCGCAGCCCGCCGATTTGCTGTCGCGCGTCGATGCCGCCGATGAGGTCGGCCAGCGGGTGAGATTCGGCGTTGAAGCTGTGCCGGAGACGCCGATAGACAGCAGTCCGCGCGCCTTTGGCCGGGCTCCTTCGTAGACCTTGCCGAGGCCCGACGGAGATCGCCTTTGCCGCACCTATGCCACGACCCAATCGAGGTCGAACGCATTGCCGATGGCCTCGGTGAGAGCTGGCTCCTGCGACGCGAGCAGGCAGCCGATTTGACGACCAAGATCAGATACGGGGATCGTTTGGATGTTGTCGCAACTGACGACCGACGGTTGATTCAGTCCGTTCACCGGACCCACCGCGACTTCGGTAGCCAGCCCACGGACGGTTGTCGTGATCGGGGCTACAGTGACGTTGGTAAGGTGCGGACGCACGACCTCGCGGGTGAGAATCAGGACAGGTCTAGCCTTGTCGAGCTGGGCGATGTGGATAGGTCGCATCAGTCGATATCGAGGGCGGTACGAGCAGAGTGACCGGCCAGCGCATCCAAATCACTTGTCGCCGACATGCTGGCCGCGAGGATCTCCGCGTCGCGTTCAGCGAGGCGACGGCGACGTTCCCGTTCCAGCGCCCGTAGCACGACAGCCGCACGGCTGCGGGCATGCCGTCCCCGGACCTCGTCATCGATAAAGGCCACGATCTCGTCGGGTAAGCGGACCGCAATCTGTGTACTCATTTCATCGATGGTACCATTTTGGTATGCGCTTCAGGCGCCGCTCGAGGCAAACGAATTCGGGCTGCAATCCGAGCGCAGCGGGATAGATTACCTACTGTCACCAATCTGAAATGTCTATTTCGACAACATCATCGCCTCAGGACATCCGGTCGGTGACGCGACAGGCAGCTCTCTGATGGCACCATCACCTGAACCACACCGACCGGACGAAGCTGTTCAACGGATCGCCGAGCACCAGTCCGGGCTGCAGTGGGTGCACCATCCGCGCGGGCCCGAAGAATTAACGCGGGCAAGGGTAGGAGTGTGTTGGTTGATCACGGTGACGGTCACCGTGATCGTTATCCACCCGCCGGTGGCTGTGCCACCACGGTCGGCTTGAATCCGTATCGGGGAGCGGCGAAGTGAGCGGCCAACCCGCGCCCGGCACCACTGCCGGGCATCACCGGCAACCCGCCGAAGGCGCTGGCGGCGGGTTCAGCGGCCGCAGCGCCGGCCCCGATGTTGCTGATCGTCACGATGGGATTGGCCGCCCCGACCGTATTGGCCCAGGAGGTCGGAACCGACAGCCCGCTGACGGATGCCGCCTTACCGACGGCTGCGCCCAGGCCACCCAGGCCCGCACTCGGCAGGGCACCGAGGGCGGCCGGTATGTCCTTGGCTGCCTCCTTGGCGGCTTTGGCGGCGGTTTCGGCGCCCTCACTGGCCCACTTCGGCAGGTCGTGCGCGAGACCGAAGTAGTCCTTCAACTGGGTAATGACGAGCCGAAGGGGAGACACCCATCGGTTGAACAGGTCGGAAGGCACGCTTGCGTCCAAAGTTGTCGATCCGGTCAGGCCCTCGACGACATCTCCAAGCAGCCCGGAAACAACGATCCCGTCACCATTGGAGTTCCAGGTATGGCCGGCGAGCCCGATTGCAGCGGCAAAGGCGTTTGGATTGGTGAGCCAGGGCGGAGTGTTGGTCAGCCCGGCGAGCCCCATCAGCGCAGTGGGTATCGCGTTCAGCCCTGTGGAGTTCACCGCGCCGTTGATCGCCTGCCCTACCGCATTCGCCTGAGCGGCCAAGCCCGCGAGGTTGACGGTGGCCGCCGCGGGATCGAACGGCGTTAACTGCGCGGCCGCCGCCGACGCCCCGGCATAGCCGTACATCGCGGCCGCATCCTGTGCCCACATTTCGGCATATTGCGCCTCGGTGGCCGCGATCGCCGCAGTGTTCTGACCGAGGAAGTTGGTGGCCAACAAGGCCATGAGCAATGCCCGGTTGGCCGCGATCTCCGGCGGTGGCACCGTCGCCATAAACGCCGCTTCGTAGGCGCTCGCCGCCGCCACGGCTTGGCTGCCCGCCTGTTCGGCCAAACCCGCGGTGCTGCGTAGCCAACCCACTTGGGGCATGGCGGCGGCCACCATGGACGCCGCTGACGGACCCTGCCAGGGTCCGTCAGCTAGGGCGGTGATCAGGGCATCGTAGGTAGAAGCCGTCGACTGCAACTCAGCGGCTAGGGTCTCCCAGCCCGCAGCGGCGGCCAGCATGGGCCCCGAACCGGGCCCGGAGTACATAAGCCCGGAGTTGACCTCCGGCGGTAGTTGTGCAAAGTCCAACATGACTTTGGATCTCCTAGCTGATGGTGGTCACGTTGGCGGCCTCGGTGGCCGCATACGAACCGGCACTGATGCCCAGCGTGGTTGCCAATTGCTCCTGGACCGTCACCGCCTGGGCACTGATCTCCTGATAAAGCTGCGCATGCGCCGCAAACTGAGTGGCAGTCAGCATTGACACCAAATCGGCTGCGGCGGGAACTACCCCCGTCGTTGGGCCCGCCGCCGCGGCATTGCCCGCACGCACCGCCACGTTGATGGACTGCAGTCCGGCAGCAGTGGCAGCCAACTCTTCTGGCTGCGCCAGCATGATCGACATGAATCCCTCTCCCCAATGTCATTTTGCAGCAACAGCTTTCAGCGCGCGATGAAGTTTGAGCGCTGATCACTGATGCAGGTCGCAGGACACGTTAGGGCAGACATGTAGCGGTAACACAGGTTTCACACAGGCTGTTCACTGCCGGGTCGATAACAATTCATTTGCTGCGCCAAATCCGCAGGAGCATTTCTCGAATTCTATGAAACATATATTAATCAGATATGATTTGAGTTCAATATGAGTTAAGTCCGATCAGCAAACAATAGCCTAGTTTTGCGCTATGCGCCACAGGCGCGCACCACAGGGCCCGCAACCGTCCGGTTCCGGCGGCCCTCGCCGAGCCTAAAACCGTTGTCAAACTGCGCATTAATTAATGCAGCGCATCACCGGCCGCGCCCCGCAACAGGGCTGATGCAATGCTTTTCGCGAAACATTCTGCGCTATTGGCAATTTCGTCAATCGCTACCGCAATCCTCTGCCGCAGTAAGGCATAGTCCCGCGCAGGAGCGGCGACGACCAAACAGAAACACCGATCCCACCCGCCTGTGAAGCACAAAGATTGCCGGTTTTGCCCGTCAGCAAATTTGATGGATTCGACCTATGGATCGCTTGACTGCGACTGTCTGACGGCATCGCGCGAACCTTTGCTGTGACTACGTCGCACTCCTCGCCAGCCCCGTCTAACCACGAGCTCATGGCAGCTGTTTAGTCCGGTGGCCGCAGCAGCGGACGGTAGAGACAGGGTCGTGATGGATGATCGGGCATCGCGTCGCCAAGGCAATGCTTACGCACTGCTTAGGCGCGTTCCGGTCCAACGCGTCATCCACGGACCACATTAGACAACCACCGTTGACAAAACTATTTCCTAGTGCTAGCTTCAGGTTCAGCGCACTCATTGGGATCATGGTCGGCCCTGCGGCTCCAGCCGGATTACCGTCAACAAAGCCAGTCCGTACGATCACGACGTTTGCCGAATGTACTCGAGCAAGCCCAGGAGGCGGATGCAGATGACATCCACGTCATACGGTCCAATCGCGGGCAAAGCTTGCGCGAGGTTGATCAACACCAACATCCACGGTCCATAGGACCGATGCGACAGCGCCGCCATCCGACGTTCGGACGATAAACTACCGGCTCCAATACTTCGGTCGCCTTTAACGATCGGCTATGGACCCGTTGAATTGATTACACCGTAGCCGACCAAAGTGTCGTTGAGAGTTTCTTAACGCTTGACGCGTCGTCGTGCACCGCGGTGGTGGGCGCCAGCGTCCTTGCTTATAACCTCACTAATTCGATTAGATTTTCAATGATTGCGAGGTATTGCCACACCATGTCCATTCTTGCTACCGAGCCACAAAAGATGCTATCCGCGGCGCTCAGCCTGCAGTCGCTCGGCGTGACAATGAGCGCCCGAAACGCCATCGCTGCCGCTTCCACGATGGAAGTGCTGCCGCCTGCGGCCGACGAGGTTTCGGCGTTGACGGCGATGCAGTTCGTCGCGCACGCTACCGGGTACCAGGCGGTGTTCAACCAAGCCATTGACATACACGAAAAGCTGGTGTCGATGTTGGCAGCTTGTGCGGAGTCCTATGCCACAGGTGAGGCAATCAACAAAGCTGATCTCGCGTAAGTCCGGCACCGCAATGGATTACGGCCTGTTTCCGCCAGAGGTCAACTCCGCGAGAATGTGCACCGGTCCCGGGGCCCGCTCGTTGCACGCGGCGGCAGCGAACTGGGATGAGATGGCCGCTACCCTGCACGACGCGGCTACTTCGTACCGGGCGGTGATCGTCAATTTGGCTTTGGCGTGGCAGGGGCCGTCCGCGGCGGCAATGGCGTCAGCAGCCACGCCATTGGTGGCGTGGTTCGAGGTGACCGCTGCACAAGCTGAGCACGCCGCAACAAACGCCAGGCTATTCGCCATGGCCTATGAGACCGCTTACATAATGACGGTTCCGCTCGCGGAAGTTTTGGCCAACCGATTCCAGCTGATGGTCTTAACTGCTACCAACGTCTTTGGTCAGAACACTCCGGCGATAATGCACAACGAGGCAGTCCACCTCGAAATGTGGGCGCAGGACGCGGCAGCGATGTATGCATATGCCGCTGAGGCAGCAACCGCCACAAGACTGACACCGTTTACCCCGCCCAGGCCGACAACCAGTGCGGCGGAGGTTGCCAGCCACTTCGCGGCGCGAGCGATTGGCAGCTCCCATGCCGCAGGCGAGATTCGTCATGACTTGACAAAGCTTTACGAGCTAGCACCTTCGGCCCTGCGCGAACTCATGTCGCCGTCGCGCTCGGGCACTTGGCCAAAAGTGTGGACGGCGGTAACTGACACCACGAAGGTGATGAGGAATACCACCACCTGGGGACTCCTCAGCAGCAAGATCGCATACGAACCCATCCGCTTCAGCCTCTTCGCCACGAAATCAGGAGGCATGACACAACCCCTCACCGCGAGGGCGTTCGCCAAGGGCGCGGCCGAAGGGGTCGCCGCCGCTGCGAACCATATGGTGCCAGTCGGCCCTCCGGCACGTCCCGTCTGGGCGGCCATGGGCAGCGCAAACGCGCTCGGGAAGCTATCGGTACCGCCGAGTTGGACCGAAACCGCGCCGGGGATCGTCCCCGACGCCGAGACGTTGACCAGCGTGGCGACGGCAGCGGATACCGACTCGCAAACACCGTGGGTCCAAATGGCGCTGTCCAGCCTGGCCGGTACCGGAGTCGGCAGCGTTGCGCCGAAGGCCCGCGCGAGATTTGTTCCTCGAACGCCCGCCGGTGGCTGACAACAGCCGGCGACGGCGTGGTGTTCGCTATCCGGGCGCCGAGGCGGCTTTAAGGTGACGCATGCCGATCATCACAGGATGCGCCCCAAGTTCTATCCGCAAGTCGATTGTCTTGGCAGTCGCCGGATCGGCCGCCGTCTTGTTGTCGGCGTGCGACTCCCACAACGCGCCGTCGCCGGGGGCCAATCCGCGTCAAGTGTCCGTGTTCGGGTCGGGGCACGTGCACGGTGTCCCGGATACGTTGACCGCTGACGTCGCAATCGAATTCACCGCCGGCGACGTCACCACCGCAATGAACCAGACCAACGAACGCCAGCAGGCGGTCATCAATGCGCTGGTGGGCGCGGGGCTCGACCGCAAGGACATCCGCACCACCGAGGTCACCCTGCAACCGCAGTACAGCAACGCGGAGCCGGGCGGAACGGCCACGATCACCGGTTACCGCGCCGACAACGCAATCGAAGTCAACATCCACCCGACCGATGCCGCCTCACGGATGCTGGCCCTGATCGTCAGCAGCGGCGGCGATGCCACCCGGATCAGTTCGGTTAACTACTCGATCACCGACGACTCGCAGCTGCTCAAGGATGCGCGCGTGCGAGCCTTCGAAGACGCCAAAAGCCGTGCTCAGCAGTACGCACAGCTGTCGGGTTTGCGCCTGGGCAAGGTGCTGTCGATCTCAGAAGCATCTGGATCCACGCCTGCTCCAGCCCCAGCACCACCGCGCTCTGCGACCGCATTGCCGTTGGAACCCGGCCAGCAGACGGTGAGCTTCTCGGTGACCGCCGTGTGGGAACTGAACTAGAGGATCACGCGCGTAAAGCGCGCGCCGAGATCGACGTTAGCGTTCGCACCTACGCGCACTTTTGCGCGCTCGCGTCGCGCACTAAGCCGAATCCAGCGAATTTACGAGTGCAACCACTAAAGCGCTACTGATAGACCCGGGGGTCCAGGGTTCCGATGTAGGACAGATCGCGGTAGCGCTCGTCATAGTCCAGGCCGTAGCCCACCACGAAGTCGTTGGGAATGTCGAAGCCCACGTAGGTGATGTCGACATTGGCGCCAACCGCCTCGGGTTTACGCAGCAGCGTGCACACCCGCAAGGAACTCGGATTGCGACCTTTCAGGTTGCGCAGCAGCCACGACAGGGTCAAACCCGAGTCGACAACGTCCTCGACGATCAGCACATCGCGACCGTGGATGTCGCGATCCAGATCTTTAAGAATCCGCACCACCCCAGACGACGACGTAGAGGACCCGTAGGAGCTCACGGCCATGAACTCGAACTGCGTGGGCAACGGAATGGCACGCGCCAGGTCTGTGACGAAAAGAACCGCGCCCTTCAACACCGTGATCAGCAAGAGATCCCGACCGGTAGTCGTGTTCAGGTCGCGATAATCGTTGCCGATCTGCGCGCCAAGCTCGGAAACGCGCTGCTGAATCTGCTGCTCAGTGAGCAACACCGACTTGATATCCCCCGGGTACAGTTCCGCTGTCTGCCCCGGGAAGGTCTCAGCCACGTCCACAGCGTAGCGACGTCGGCCGACGAACAACCAACGCAGGCGTCAAATCGGCTTGTCCACCGGCTCCAGACGCAAGGTCAACACCCCGTCGCGTCGCCCGGCGAATAATCGCTGACCGCGCGATCCCGACCCAACCGCCACTCCGCCCTGGCCTCGCCAGTCGGTGACCAGCGCGTCCACCCCGCGGATCTGGATGTCGGTCAGTCCGGTCGCACCGCCGGCCAGCAGCCAGCCGCGGATCACCCGGCGCCGCACCGGTCCCGGCAACCCGGCCAACGCCCCGGTATCGAGTCCGGAACCAGCGGTCACATCCGTCAGCGCTTGCGCGGCGATCGCGTCGAGCAAATCGGTGTCCTCGCGCAACGCCGTCGCGGTACGGGCTAGCGCCTCGGCCACTCCCCCGCCCAGCACGTCGTCCAACAGCGGCAGCACCTCATGGCGTAGCCGGGTTCGAGTGAAGCGCCGGTCACTGTTGTGCGGGTCCTGCCAGGCGGTCAGGCCCAGCTCCTGGCAGGCGGCGTGGGTCACGCTACGCCGCACCCCCAGCAGCGGCCGGCACCACGGCGAATCGTAGGGACGCATGCCGGCAATCGAGCGCGCACCCGAACCACGGCCGAGCCCCAACAGCACCGTCTCGGCTTGATCATCGAGAGTGTGGGCCAACAGCACCGGCCCGTCGCGGTGGGCATCCAGGGCGGCGTAGCGGGCGGTGCGCGCCGCGGCCTCCGGCCCCCCGTTCTCGCCCACCTGAATGCAAAGTACTTGCGCCTCAACACATCCCAATGAAATAGCTTGGGCCCGTGCGGTTTCGGCGACGGCAGCCGAGTCGCGCTGCAGACCGTGGTCGACAATCAGCGCGGTCGTGGGTCGCAGCGGCGCGGCTACAGCGGTAAGCGCCAACGAATCCGGGCCACCGGATAACCCCACACACCACCGCTCGGCGGAGCCAAGATAGTCCTTGGCGAACTTCTCGACCGCCTTGCGTAGGTGAGCTACAGCACCCGGTCGATCCATCGCTGCGGGTTTTCGATCTCAGCGAGCAGGGGCAGCGTCTCCGGACCCGTCCAAATCGTGTTGAACCGCGTCATGCCGACCCGGCGCACCACGTCGTCGACGAACGCCTTACCGCGGGTGTACTGGCTGAGCTTGGCGTCGAAGCCCAACAGCGCGCGCAGCAGCCGCTGCAGCGGCGGCTGCTTGCGGTGGCGACGTTCGTCGAAGCGACGCCGGATGGTGGCCACCGACGGCACCACCACCGGCCCGACCGCGTCCATCACGTGCTCGGCATGGCCCTCCAGCAGCGTGCCGAGCGTCAACAGCTGATCCAAAGCCTGGCGTTGTGGCTCGGATTGCACGGCGCGCACCACACCCAAAACTCCCGTCACGTTGCCCTCGCCGGACACTTCGCCACGGTTGCGGACGAAATCGACCAGCCGGCTCACCACCTGGCCGATGTCGTCGGCGGGTTCGCGGGTGAGCAGGCCAAGCGCTTGCTGCAGGTAGCCGGCCAGCCAAGGGTTGGCGGTGAACTGCACCCGGTGGGTGACCTCATGCAGGCATACCCACATCCGGAAATCTGAAGGGTTGACTTGAAGTTGGCGTTCAACCGCGATCACGTTGGGATACACCAGCAGCAACGAGCCGTGGTCGCCGGCACCGAACGGGTCGTACTGGCCGAGAATTCCCGACGCCACAAACGCCAGCACCGCACCCGTCTGGGCACCGGTGATCCGCCCGGTGAGGAATCCGCGGGGCTTATCGCTGCCGTGGGTCATCGCCCGCATCGACTCGGCCGCCGCCCGGATCCACGCCGGCCGGTCCACCACGCACGCCGGCGGCACCGCACCTGCAGCGATCAACCCGGTGACATCGCGCACTGGCGGCTCGGCCTGCTCCGCCGCGCGCATGAGTTCATCGACCGCCTGGCGGCGGGTGTACTCGGTGGCCGGGGGACCTGGGCGGGCCAGCCGTTCCCCGACCGTTGCCGCAAATCGCCAATCGACCGCATTACCGAGGGTCAGCTCGGATGCAGCAGTCATGTCGTGCACCCGCAGAACCATAACTTCGTGGCCAAGGCGTCCATCGCGTTGCGGCCGTTGGGTCCAGCGTCGTTAGAGATGAACGCGAACGTGAGCACCCGGCCACTGCTGTCGGTAAGCACTCCGACCAGCGAGTTGATGGCGGTCAGGCTGCCGGTCTTGGCCCGCAACCAGCCGGCCGGGCCCAGGTTGGTGGCCCGGTCAAGGAAGCGTTCACCCAGCGTGCCGCTGCCGCCGGCGATCGGCAGCAGATCCAGTAGCGGCCGCAACGCCGGCTGGCCCGGTCCCGCCGCAGCCTGCATGGCGCCGTCGAGCGTCCGCGCGGTCAGCCGGTCATTGACCGACAACCCGCTGGAGTCCGCGAGCGCAGCCCCGGTGGTGTCGATGTGCGCGGTGTTCAGCCGGGTGGTCACCGCGTCAACGGCGCCGGTGAAGCTTCGGGGGCGGTTGATGGCGGCCGCCACCTCCCGCGCGATGCACTCGGCCATCACATTGTCGGAGGCGTTCATCATCTGCGACAGCCGCTGAACCAACGGTGCCGACTGCACCACCGCCAGCTGCCGGGCGCCCGCCGGTGCCGAAGCGATCGTCACCGTGCCGGGATCCAGACCTAGGGCTTTGGCCAGCTCCCGTCCAGCGTCCAGGGCCGGTGTGCGCGACCGTCTGGAGTTGACGGTCGTCGGCTGGATCCGACCGGCGTCGATCATCGCCGCCTCGATCGGGGCGATGTCGCCGTTGTCGACGTCAGCTAGGTCCCAGCCCGGCGCCATCGTCGGGCCCGTGAACGCAGAAGTGTCAACCTGCACCGCCGTCGGCGTCACACCACTGCGCCGGATCTGTTCGACCAAGTCACTGATCCGCGCCGCCCCCCGATACCAGGTGTCAACACCGGGCGGCGCCGCCGACAGGGTGGGGTCCCCGGCGCCCACGAGCACCACGGGACCTTGCGCGTCCCGGCTGCCGGCCACCACTCGGGTGCTGACCCGAGCCTGACGGTCCAAGGTGAGCAGCGCAGCCGTCGCAGTCAGGACCTTGTTGGTCGACGCCGGAATCAACGGCAGATCATCGAGCTGCCGCCACAGTTCCTGCCCGGTCAAGGCGTCGGTGACCCGACCACCCAATCTGCCCAAATTGGGGTCGGCCACGACCGGGGCGAGCGCTGCTGCCATCCCACCGGCCGTGGGCGCGGCAGCGGTGTCGACGACGGGGGTCACTCCCGGCTTGACCGTAGGCGGACGCGGCGGCGGAACAGGTGGACGCGCGCCGGACCCGTGGTTACCCGTTGTGAACAACGCTGCGGCCGCCACCACGGCAGCGACAAACGCCAGCACCGCCACCCCAACGAACACGTGGGTGGTTGTTCGCCAACGTTTGGGACCCATGACTCTCCTGCCTTCCGGTCCCATTCTGCCGAACCGGCCACCAAGCGGTGTCGCGGTACCGCTGGACTAGGGTGTACTCACCCCATGCCAAGACGCAACTGACTCACCTCATGCCTCGCCCAGTAGAAGGAGCCACGCGGTGCAATTCGACGTGACCATCGAAATTCCGAAGGGCCAGCGCAACAAATACGAGGTCGACCACGAGACGGGCCGGGTCCGCCTGGACCGCTACCTCTACACCCCGATGGCCTACCCGACCGACTACGGCTTCATCGAGGACACCCTGGGTGAAGACGGCGACCCGCTGGATGCGCTGCTACTGCTGCCGGAGGCGGTGTTCCCGGGTGTGCTGGTGGCGGCTCGCCCGGTGGGAATGTTCCGGATGGTCGACGAGAAGGGCGGAGACGACAAGGTGCTGTGTGTGCCGGCCGGCGACCATCGCTGGGACCACGTCCAGGACATCGAGGACGTTCCGGCGTTCGAGCTGGATGCCATCAAGCATTTCTTCGTGCACTACAAGGACCTGGAACCGGGCAAGTTCGTCAAAGGCGCCGATTGGGTGGGCCGGGCGGAGGCCGAGGCAGAGGTGCAGCGGTCGGTGCAGCGGTTCCAGGCCAGCGGGCACTGATCCCGGACGTCACGCAGCCGTTCGTCGGTTGCGTAGCACGCTGTTGGTGAACGCCGCCCCAATGAAGACCACCCCAATCGACGCGGTGATCCACTCCGGCAGCGCAAAGCGGTGGTCCACTGACACCAGCATGATCACCGCCAGCGCGCCGATAGCCCAATGCGCGCCGTGTTCTAGGTATGCGTAGCGGTCCAAGGCGTCCTGGCGCACCAGATAGATGGTGATCGACCGGACGAACATGGCGCCGATCAGGCCGAGGCCCAGCGCAATGATGATCGGATCGGTGGTGATCGCGAAGGCTCCGGTGACCCCGTCGAAGGAGAACGTCGCGTCGAGCACCTCGAGGTAAAGGAAGAGCGTGAAGCCGGCTTTGCCCACCGCCCCAACCCCCCCGGTGTCCGACATTGCTGCTTCGGGAGGCCGGAATGCCCTGCTTAAACCGTTGACCACGAGGTAGGTCACCAGGCCAAGGAGGCCGGCGATCAGGACGGTCGCCCGCTCGTCGCCGGAATGGGTCAGCTCCGTGCCGACCAGGACCAGCACACCGCACGCCACCACCACCGGAACCTGGCCGAGCCGGCCGACGCGGGCGAACGGCGCTTCAATCCACTTCAGCCACTTGACGTCCCGGTCGTGGAAAACGAAGTCCAGGTACAGCGTCAGCAAGAACATGCCACCGAACGCCGCGATTTGCGGGTGTGCGGCAGTAATCAGTTTCTCGTAGCTGGGCGAGCCGTCCGGGAATTCCAGAGCGCCATGGGGCGGCGGATTGAGCGCTAAATCCATGGCATGGAGCGGGTGGAGGCCGGCGGTAACCCACACCATGGCCAACGGGAATACCAACCGCATCCCAAAGACCGCGATCAGGATGCCGATTGTCAAAAACATTTGCTGCCAGAACCGGCTCATCTGCTTCAGGATGGTGGCGTTGATGACCGCGTTGTCGAACGACAGTGACACCTCCAGGATTGCCAGCACTGCCAGTAAGAACAGCGCTGTCGGCCCGCCGTGCCAATAGCCGATGACGAATGCCGCCACGGTTACCAGCAGCGACAGCCCGAAAATGCGGATCGTTGTCATGAGCCGTATCCGGGTCCTTTCCCAGGTACTTTTCCAGGTACTTTTCCGGGAGCCGTCCAGAATGATGGGGCCGCAGCTCGGCTTCGCGATGCCAGCGCTACGTATACCGACCAGCACGTTTCATATTTCCCCAACATCCGCTCAGCAAATCCCTGGAACACTTGTCCCGACCAGCAAGACGGCATCCAAGACCGTCGGGCATCAGTGGGCACGCTAGACGCGCACCATCATGACGCTAGCAGCGAGAGGAACGATTCCCTTGTCAACAATCGGCCTTTCGATCCAGGCAATGTTCTGGTCACCGGTCGCCTTCGAGATGCCAAGGCAGCGGACGAGATGA
>NZ_VTZN01000137.1 GCF_008370645.1 Mycobacterium simiae | reverse complement strand
TGGTCCCCGTCAAGACCCCGCCCCACCGACCTAGGCCTTGGGCATAAATCCCCGGCGGGGTGGTATCGAGAACTTTTACCGCCATGTGCGTTACGTTCCTCCAATAAACACTGTAATTGCCGTTTCATGGCCGGTCGCTACCTAGCAATAGCACTAACCCGAGATATCGCCTAGCTAGTTCAGCTGGGAATCTCCTGAATAAATCGCTTCGGGGAAGGGCGAGTGTTCCTCGACGGCATGCCAGTGAAATTCATCAACCGGCCAGAAAATTCGCCAGTTACGTGGGGCAGCCGCGTTACGGCGCCCGGCCCTAAAACAGCTGCTAACCTGAGCTTTCTGCACCCTTCCGGAAGCGGAGCTGACAACCTGCCGAAGCCTCGCCACGCGGGCCGCAACCACCGGTTTGGCCGCTCGTCGGATAAGAGTCTGACCGACAGCGATCAATCGTTAATCCAAACACGATGAATTCAGACACTCGACCCACCCGAAATTCAGCAAGCACAGAATTCCGCAGCCCTAGAAATTCCACACGCGAAGAATTAAGAAATCCGCACAAGCGGTCCGATAATGGAGACAATAACGTAAAGTATCGGGACATAGCCCGCGTACGAGCCTGCATCGACAATCCCGGACGGTGGGGTGCTCGGGTGTGCCCGCGCTAGCCCCACCGTGCGGCATCGTTCGACCGACTGGAGTGTGGTGAGAGGACATCCCATCAGGAGATCGAGGCATAGTGGCCATGCTCGTAAGTCCGTCGAGGGTGGGGATCGCGGTCCTTGCGCCGAGATGGACGTTAGCGTCACACCTTCTGCCACTTATCTGCGCTGGCGTCGATCTCGGCGGTGTCGGGTGAACGCCGGCCTCCTAACAGACCGACCCCGGCGAACCTACGAGCGCGACCACTCAGCTACCGGGATACGTCCACCGCGGTGCAGCACACCTGAATTGTTATGTGAGGTCAAAGGAGCGAACTGATGTCCTACGTTCTGGTTGCGCCGGAGATGCTGGCGGCGGCGGCCTCGGATTTGGCCAGTATTGGATCGACGATCAGCACCGCCAATGCCGCCGCGGCGGCCCCGACCACCGCAATAGCGGCCGCAGCCGCCGATGAAGTGTCCGCCGCCATCGCGGCACTGTTTGGCGCCCACGCCCAGGAATATCAAGGCCTCACCACCGCGCTGGCAAGGATTCATGAGCAATTCGTGCGCAGCTTGACCGCCAGCAGCAACGCCTACGCCAGCGCCGAGGCCACCAACGCATCACCGCTACAGCAAGCGCTCAATCTGATCAATTCGCCCGCCCAAACACTCTTGGGGCGCCCGCTGATCGCGAATGGTAGCAACGGGACGCCCGGCTCCGGAGAAAACGGCGGACCCGGTGGACTGCTCTGGGGCAATGGCGGCCACGGCGGATCCGGCGCACCCGGCCAAGTCGGCGGCAACGGCGGGGCCGCCGGGTTGATCGGCAACGGCGGCAACGGTGGCATTGGAGGGGCCGGCGCGACCGGCGGTACCGGCGGCACTGGCGGGCTGTTGTTCGGCAATGGCGGTGCCGGCGGTAATGGTGGCGTCGCTATGGCGGGCATCAACGGAGGGATGGCCGGGTCGGGCGGTCTTGGCGGCAACGCCATCCTGTTCGGCGACGGAGGTGCGGGCGGACAAGGTGGCACCGGCCTAGCCGGCACCGACGCAGCCAACCCAACCCCTAGCGGTACAGCCGGAACCGGTTCCACAGGTACCCCTTTCACTGGGGATGGTCAGGCCGGACCCGGCGGCCCCGGTCATAACGGCGCCCCCGGTCAAAACGGCGGTACCGGAGGAACCGGCGGAAAGGCGACCGGCGGCGGTGCGACCGGGGGCACGGGGGGCAACGGCGGCGAGGCCGGTGAGGGGGGCGCCAACGGCGGCGCCGGCGGGGCCGGCGGGAGCGCGAGTACCACCGACCTCACGGCAACCAGCTTCGGCGGTCAAGGAGGTAACGGGGCCAACGGCAGCGGCCCGGGCGGTGCGGGCGGAGCTGGCGGTGCCGGCGGCTCCGCCCACTCCTCCGATGGCCCGGCGACCGGCGGTGCCGGTGGCAACGGCGGCAAAGGCGCCGCCAGCAACCTACCCGGCGGCAATGGCCGTGACGGTGGCGCCGGCGGCATCGGCGGCAACGGTGGGCTGCTCATCGGCAACGGCGGCGCTGGCGGCATTGGCGGTGTTGGCGGGGCCGGCGGTGCCGGCGCACCGGGCGGTGCGGGGGGTGTTGGCGGCGGTGGCGGCACGGCGACCGGAGACTTGAATATCGTTGGCCCCGCCGCCCAAGGAAAAGATGGCGGCAGCGGCGGTTTCGGCGGCAACTCGACGGGCGTCGGCGGCAAAGGTGGCGCCGGCGGAGTAGGTGGTAACGGCGGCAACGCCGGGCGACTAATCGGCTTCGGCGGTGCCGGCGGTGACGCCGGCAACGGCGGCGTTGGCGGCGTTGGCGGCGCCGGCGGCGCCGCAGGTGCCGGAGGCCAGGGCGGCGATGCAATCAGCGGCGAAGTCAGCACCGGCGGCAACGGCGGGAATGGGGGCGGTGGCGGCAACGGCGCCAACGGCGGCAACGGCGGCGCCGCCGGGCTCACCGGCGGCAAGGGCGGCCAAGGAGGGTTGATCGGAGCCTCGGGCTTCGATGGCGCACTCGGTGTCGGCGGCAAAGGCGGTGCCGGCGGTGCCGGCGGCGCAGGCGGCCCCGCCGGCGCGGGCGGACAGGCAAGCGGTTTGATCGCTAACGACGGCGACCCGGGCCTCAACGGACTTCCGGGCAAAGCGGGCGCAGCCGGCCAAGACGGTTGATTGGATCGAGCGCTCGCTACCCAGATGACTCTATGCGCCTGTGCTCGTGCGGCGCCGGTCGCGGTGCCGCTGCGCAGTGCAACCTTATCGGCCGTCAATGTCGGTGCGCTTGGCAATTTGGCCTCGCTCACCGGTACAGCAAGACCGGCCGTCAGTCCAAGCAACTTCGTCATCGTCATTTGCCCTCGCTTCTTGCGTGAATCGGACTGGCGGACGGTCGTCCACATTTTCGAACGCCCGAATTGAAGCGGTTTTGCAAATTTTGGTAATTCGCGATTCCATGAAATCATGAGGGCGGCCAAGCAAGAGACTAAAATCATCGCTCGACGAATATCCCCGCCGGAAAATATTCTATATACGGAATTTGCAGTACTGCTAGTCCCCGGCTCCAATCCTCGATATGCTGTACCAATATGGCGCGGCCCGGACGGGTAGCTAGCGGTTCGTGAAAGTGACACGTGAAGGTGACACATGCCGTATGTATTCGCGGCCCCAGAAGTTGTGTCGGTCGCCGCCTCGAATTTGGCGGTTATTCGGTCGGCCATCGACGCGGCCAACGCAGCGGCGGCACTCCCCACGACGCAGGTCCTGGCCGCCGCGGCCGACGAGGTGTCGACGGCCATTGCGGCGATGTTCGGTCAGCATGCCCAGACATATCAGGCCATCAGCGCTCAGGCCGCGACCTTTCACTCCAAATTCATCCTGGCACTAAACGCCGGCGCAGCCTCCTACGAAGCTGCCGAAGCCACCAACGCGTCCCTTTTGCAGACCATGCAGCAGCTGGTTCTCAACGCGATCAATACTCCCGCTCAAACATTTCTGGGTCGCCCGCTGATCGGTGACGGCGCCGATGCCACGATGCCCGGCGGTAACGGCGGATCCGGCGGAATCCTGTGGGGCAACGGCGGGGCCGGGGCATCTGGCGCCACCGGCCAGGTCGGCGGTAGCGGCGGCAGTGCCGGATTCATGGGCAACGGCGGGGCCGGCGGAGCTGGTGGCCCGGGTGCTGGTGGCGGGGCCGGTGGAGCCGGCGGGATGCTGTTCGGCATGGGTGGAGCTGGCGGCAACGGCGGGGACGCGATGGTGGCCGGGGCAAACGGCGGCAACGGCGGGGCCGGCGGTAATGCCGGGTTGTTCGGCGCCGGCGGCGCCGGCGGACGTGGTGGACAAGGTGCGCACGGCGCCAACGCCGTTAACCCGAGTCCGGTGCCCCAGACCGGCCAGGCGCCCGCGGGCAACCCCGGTGGCGTGGGCGTCGACGGCGACCCCGGTCAGCCCGGCGCAGTCACCGGAGAAGCGGGCGGCGACGGCGGAGCCGGCGGCGCCGGCGTCCCCGGCGCCGGTATCACGCCGGGGGGTGCCGGCGGTGATGGCGGCCTCGGCGGCGATGGCAACACCGGTGCTCCCGGCGGCCTTGGCGGCACCGGCGGCGATGGCGGCACAGGCGGCGATGGCGGCACCTCATCAGGCACCACATCGGGAGGCGTTGGCGGTAGCGGCGGCGACGGCGGTGCCGGCGGCGATGGTGCACCGGGCGGCGACGGCGGCGACGGTGGCAACGGTGGCCGCGGCGGGAGCACGACAATTAGAACCGGGCGCGCCAGCCCGGGAGCCGCTGGTGGCGTGGGTGGCGACGGCGGCGCCGGTGGCATCGGCGCGGTCGGCGGCAACGGCGGCAACGGCGGCAACGGCGGCAACAGCGGCAGCGGTGGGCTCTCCACGCCCTCCCCCGGCGCCGGCGGTGCGGGCGGTAACGGCGGCGATGGCGGCGCCGGCACCAGCGGGCAAGCTGGCGGTGATGGTGGCCACGGTGGCGTCGGCGGTAATGGCGGACTGCTGGCCGGTGATGGCGGCGCCGGTGGTGCCGGCGGGTTAGCGGGCCACGGCGGAGCGGCCGCGCCCGGGGCCGATGGCGGCTCCGCAGGCGCCGGCGGCCGCGCCGGTAGCATCCCGCTAGGAAAGATTACCCAGGGTGGCAGCGGCGGCGATGGCGGCATCGGCGGCATTGGTGGCGACGGCGGGACGGGCGGGGACGGTGGCGCTGGCGGCCAAGGCGGCGCCGGTGGAAGCGCCGGGTTGCTGGTCGGCAACGGCGGCGCCGGCGGCGCCGGTGGTCTAGGCGGGTCCGGTGGACTTGGTGGCGGCGGCGCGCAAGGTGGCAACGGCGGATCCGGCGGCGGTTCAAGCGGTTCGGGTACCGTCCAAGGCGGCATTGGTGATGGCGGCAGCGGCGGCAACGGCGGGAAGGGCGGCGACGGCGGCGACGGCGGTGCGGGCGGCATCGGTGGCACAGGTAGCTTATTTGGCGCCGCGGGCAGCGCCGGGGGCAACGCTGCCGGCGGGAGTGGCGGAACCGGAGGCCTGCGTGGTCAGGGCGGTGACCCTGGAACCGTTGGACGTGCGGGCACCGGAAGCGTCGGTGCCGAAGGCACGGACGGAATCGAAGGAAACCCCGGCAATCTCGGCGGCGCTAACTGATATCTCGCCGAGCCTGGTGAGCAGCCACTTTGCGCCGCGGACTTCGGCGCTCAGGCCATGCAGTAGTTGACCGTGGTGCCAACATCTAGGATCGTCGTCTCGCTGACGTCACCCGCCTGGGTTTCCGGTCATCGCTCTCAACGCCGTTCGGCGTGCCGGCGAGGATCGCATCGCCGGGCTGGCTCCTTGGCGAACCTGCTGGCGATCGCCGCGCAGACGATCAGCTGCAACTGGTGAAAGAGCACCAGCGGCAACATGATCAAGCCAACCGTGGGGGCGGGGAAAAGCACCAGCGCTACTGGAAGGCCAGATGCCAGGCTCTTTTTCGAACCGCAGAACATGAGGACGATCGCATCGCCGCGCTCGAGGCGGGCCAACAGGCCAATGACCCGAGTGCAGACCAGCACCATCGCGAGCAACGTGGCAACAAGGGCGACGACAAGGACGAAATGCCATGGATCGACGCTGACCCAAACTCCCTCGACCACGCCCACCGAAAACGCCCTATACAACATCACTAGTATCGATGCGCGTTCAACCACCTTCAGCAGCGTCGCGTGCCGGGCGATCACTGCGGCTATCCATGGCCGCGCCAGCTGGCCCAACGCAAACGGCAAAAGCAGCTGCAGAAATATCTCGACGATCGCTGTGTTGGCGACACGCAGCCCCCCACGGGTGTGGAACAGCAGCATCGCCAACAGCGGGGTTAACACCACACCGAGGATGTTGGACAACGATGCGCTGACCACTGCGGCCGAGACGTGGCCGCGGGCTATCGACGTGAACAATACAGAGGATTGCATCGTTGAGGGGACCAGACACAGAAACAGCAGTCCCTTATGCAGGTCGTCGGTCATTAAGGAGCCAACCGATTCGCTTGCGATCAGCCCGAGAATCGGGAAGATCACGAAGGTGGTGGTCAACACCAGTGCGTGCAGTTGCCATCGGCGCACCCCGTGCCTGGCCTGCTGCGGCGACAGCCGGGCACCGTAGAGGAAAAACAGCAACGCTATCGCCACTTTGGTGGCCGCGTCGGCGAACTCGGCGCTGACGCCGCGGGCCGGGAACAGGGCCGCAAGCACCACTGCCCCCAACACCAGGAAGGGCAACGAAACTAACGACATCAGCCTGCTCCGGTGAACTCAAACACCAACTCACGCGTCATGCAAAGCGGCCGACAAACCCAGGCGGCACCAAGCGTGCAGTCGTCGTTGGGCAACTCGACATCGGGCCGCCAAATGGTGAGGGTCATGCCTGCGTCCTCTCCGGGAGCGTCATGCCGTGGGTACGGGCCACGAACCCACCGCACGATCTTGGCCCGAAATGTGTTTTTGTTCTGGCTTTTCGCCTGCGCCCTGCGGTGACCAGCCGCGTTGTTGTGGACCGTCGGACTCGCCCAGAAATCTAGCGATTTTGTTCGTCAAACCGCACAATTTAGACATCACGTGCTATTCGCCTCGTATGTCGTGGAGTATTGGGTTGGTTGCCCCGTACATTACGCTGTTGTTTACTGGATTGCGACCGTTGGTCCCGATTTAATGGCAGTAATTATTGCACCGATTATCTGGTCGACGAATTCGAGCGCGCGGTTGCGAGAAATTCACCGTGATCGGAATAATGGGTGGGTCCGTGCATCGAAGGTAATAGTGCAAAGCGAATCAACCCGGCGGAGCAAGCGGTGCGCCTGCGCAGGAGACGGCGAAATAAGACGATGACCACAGGAGTCCGCGCATCCGGGCGCGGACACAGACCCAGCCAAAAGTCTCCGCGGTGCGACACAGGGGAATGCTCAGGGGTGACTGACAACTTCTTTAGCGAGTTGAACGCGGGAGCTCACACCGAGCTTGTTGTAGACGTGGGTCAGGTGGGCTTGCACAGTCCGATGTGAGACAACAAGCCGCGACGCGATGTCCTTGTTGGTCAGTCCCTCACCAACCAATCGCACAACTTCGAGTTCGGCAGGCGTGAGCGAGTCCCAACCGCTGGTCGGCCGTTGATGTCGGCCGAGGCATCGCCGCGCATACGTGATCGCCTCTTCGGTCGACAAAGCTGCGCCCTCGGCCCACGCGGCGTCGAAGTTCGTTTCGCCCATCGCGTCGCGCAGCGCCGCCACCGAGGCTTCGTAGCCGGCTTGGTATATCACGAAGCGGACTAGGCCGATACGCTGCCGCATTGCCTCTGCGGCGCCGAAAAGCTGCGCTGCTTCGTGGTAAGTGTCGGCGTTGCTGGCCAGACCGGCAAGACATTCAAGCACGTCCGGAAGGTCCACATATGCCCCAAATTCGGCCGCGCAGGCCAGTGCACGACGGGCGTCACGTTCGGCTTTGTCTGGCTTCCCTTCGGCGATCCCGATCCGGGCCCGCGCCGTCAGGGCCACCATCAGGTACCGACCGGACGCTGTGTGCACGGCCTCGTCGCCCCAGCGCCGCGCCCCGGCGAGATCGCCTGAGGCGAGCGCGACCTGAGCGTTGAACGCGCGTTGTACCGCCGCCGACTGGGGCATGGCCGCGCCTAAGTTCCGCCACGCCGCCTCACCGGCCTGCTGAGCCCCTGCAACGTCGCCGGCGGCGAGGGCCGCGGTGGCCAACGCCGAGTAGCCCATACCCGCGTAGTACTCACCCAGCTCGGCGGCCTCGAGGGCCGTGTCGGCCGCGGCACGGGCGGCATCTGTATCACCTTGGTATGCCAGGGCGTAGCCCAGGCCCTGAAGGCTGTTCGCCCGGTGCATCACATCGTGGGACGCTTCGGCCTCGTTCGCAACTTCGCGGAATTGCGCGACGGCTCCCGCGAGGTCGCCTTGCATCAGCTGGGCAAACCCGAGGCACAAGCGACACCAACGTGAGCGGGACCGGTCGCCGATCGCATTCGCTAGATCGCGTCCCTCCTCGGCGGCTTTGCGCACCGCGATCGGGTGACCCGCCAGGACCGCATCGACCGCCTGAAAAGACAGGATCTGGCACAGCCTCCACCGATCGTCAAGGATGCGCGCCAGGCCGTCCGCCTCCTCGAAGTACGGCGCGGCCACCTCGGCAGTGGCGACAACTACAGAAATCAAGCCACAAGCGGTGAGTGCCCGGGACAGCAGGGCTGGGTCATCGAGTTCGCGCGCGATGGCCAGCGCCTGTTGAGCTCGCGTCATGCCCGCGGCCGCGTCGACAAAGATGTCCAGCATGGCCCGGTCGGCGAGCGCCCGCGCGCGCACTGCCGGCGCAACTGCTCGGTTGTCGGTGTCTGCCTCGGTCAGAACGGTGTCAAACCAGGTCCGCCCTTCTCTCATCCGGCCGCGTGTCACCCACACCGGCTGCAGCGAGGACGCCAGCGTCAACGCGAGTTCAATATCGGAGTTCTCGCGGCTCCACCCGAAGGCGGCCCGTAGGTTGTCGATCTCAGTTTCGGCCTGCTCGATGTGCCGTTGATGGTCGGCGGTGTCGGGCAGGTCGAGCATGCTGGCCAGCATTGTGTAGTGGTCGCGGTGGCGGACCCGCACTGCGGCGACATCGCCGGACTCGACGAGCTTTTCCAGTGCATACTGGCGCACCGTCTCCAGTAGCCGATAACGCGTGCGGCCGCCGCTGTCGTCGGCCACCACCAGCGACTTGTCGACGAGCAGCATGAGCTCGTCGAGCACCTGGTAGGGCTGGATATCACCGTCGCCTGCGACTGCTTGCGCGGCGTCGAGGAAAAAGCCACCGACAAACACCCCCAGCCGGCGAAACAACACACTCTCGGGCCCGGTGAGCAGCGTGTGCGACCAATCCAGCGAGGCCCGCAGCGTCTGCTGGCGGCGCACCACGGTACGTGCACCGCCGGTCAACAGCTGGAATCGGTCACGCAAACCATCGATGATCTCGCCCAGAGACAACCCTCGCACCCGAGCGGCCGCCAGCTCGATCGCCAGCGGCAAGCCGTCCACGCGTTCGCAGATCTCCGCCACGGTGGTGGCATGGTCACCAATGAGGCGGAAAGCGGGCCGCACACGTCGGGCCCGGTCGCAGAACAACTGGCAGGCCTCATCGCTGACTGACAGCGATGGCACCCGCCAACTCACCTCGCCCGCAACACCGATCGGCTCACGACTGGTCGCCAACACCGTCACGCCCGGGCACGTTCCCACCAGGGCCACCACCAAAGTGGTGGTCGCGTCGAGTAGATGCTCACAGTTGTCCAGCAACAGCAATGCTCGACGCTTGGTGAGGAAAGACAGCACTGTATCCACGGCGGCGCGGCCGAGCTGGTCCTGCAGACCCAGCGCACGGGCCAGCGTGATCGGCACCAGCTCAGGGTCGGTGATTGGCGCCAGGTCCACGTACCACGCACCGCCGAACTCATGTGCGATCTGGGCTGCGGCTTGCACCGCCAGTCGCGTCTTGCCGACGCCGCCGACGCCGGTCAGGGTGACCAGGCGGTTCTCGGCCATGAGCCGGCGGACTTCGCCGATCTGTGCGGCGCGCCCGATGAAACTGGTGAGCTGTACTGGAAAACCGTGCGCCACAGCCTCATCGGCGGCCCGTAGTGGCGGGAACTCGACACGCAGGTCGGGATGGCATAGCTGCACCACTCGCTCAGGGCGCGCTCGATCATCGAGCGGGTGGGTGCCAAGATCGATCAACCAGGCTCCATCAGGGAGCCGATCGAAGACCATGTCTTCGGCGGCACCCGAGAGAAGCGTCTGGCCCCCGTGCGCCAGATCACGCAGCCGTGCGGTACAGCTGACGGTCCGACCGGAGTAGTTGGCGGTATCGCGGAGCTCCACCTCTCCGGTGTGCACCCCGATGCGTAATCGGATCGGGGACAACTGCGCTCGCTGCAAGTCCAGCGCGGTGGCGACCGCCGCCGAGGCGCGCGCGAACGCGATGACGAAACCGCCGCCGTCACCCTGCTCGGCCGGCCGTGCCCCATCGTGGGCTGCGGTCACATCGGACAGCAGCTCATCGAGGCGTGTTAGTGCGGCCCTCAGCTCCGCAGGTTGGGTGTCCCAAAGCCGGCTTGATCCCTCGACATCGGCTAGTAGCAATGTCACTGTGCCTGCCGGCAGGAACTCGCTCACATCTCCGTCGCTTCACCTCGGTCGCTGTCATGCTAGTCAGGATTGGCGACCGCGCCTAGCCAAACGACGTGCCTGACCCGTTTTTTGGCGCGTTGCAGGTGGTGGTGCCGCGGCTATGTTGCGGGCAAAATCGATATGGCCGCGCGACGGCAGGTGACGAACAAGCTGCCTACCCAGCTTCGGAAACAGCATCCCGGCGCTGCCGGTCGACCAGGCCAGCGAGGTCGCTGACCGTGGCACGCTCCGTTCAGGGCGCGTGCAGGTCCTGCAGCTCCTCAGTGAGGTAGCGCTGCAAGTTTGGTGCGATCACTTCCGCGATATGCCGGGCCGGCATCGACGCGAACGGCTCGATCTGCACGATATAGCGCGCAATGATCACACCCAGCAGTTGCGCCGCGACGAACTGGGCACGGATCATGCCTGTGCCCGCTGGGTTGTCGATCCGAGAACCCAGCTCGGCAGTGATCACTTCCTGCAAGAAGGAGCGTGCCAAACTCGCATCGTCCCCGGCGATCAGCGACCTTAGGATTGCGATCAACCCGGCGCCGAGTTCGGAGTCCCATAGCGGCAACAGCATGGACGGCAGCTTGAATCCGAGTTCTTCGACCGGGGTTTCCCGCATGGGACCCAGCACTTGCATCGGGTCGATGTGGACGCGGATCGCGGCGGCGAAAAGCTGCTGCTTGGACCCGAAGTAGTGATGCACCAGCGCGGCATCGACCCCGGCCCCCGCGGCCACGGCCCGTATCGATGTTCGGTCGATACCGTTGCGCGCAAAAAGTTCCCGCGCGTTGGCGAGTATGCGGTCGCGAGTGGTGGAGTTGTTGCCGGGAGGGCGCCCGCGCCGCCGGCGCTCAATGTTTACGGTCATGTTAATACGCCGTCCTTCTTCGCAGCGTCGCCGCGGCCAGGTACAGCGCCGCTATCTCTCTACATGGCCTCGTCTTTCTTCCGACAAGTCCGCGCTTCGAATGTGCCACTGGAACGGATCAATGCCATCGGCAACTACGCCATAATCCCGAAGGGGGTCGTAGAGACTCTTGTGCGGTGCGTATGTCTTACATACGTGATTGCGCTGACGTGTGACCGCGTCCTACGAGCCTCCCCCGGCGGCGGAACTGGGCGAATACAACTGATTTGCCGCGACGGGGACGCGAGTGAGCAGCTGTCCTTTCACCAGTCCCGCAAGACCTGGCCATGCAGATCGCTGATACCTCAATCCCACCCCAACCTGCGTCCCAGGCGGGCAAGTGCCGCCGTTCGCACACCACCACCACTGCGGCGGCGAGCTACACCCCTACCAACCATCATCATCGTCATCAAAGCCCCGGCCTATTCACCTCGAACCCGCCGCAAATCAGAAATAATGAACGCTATCTTACATCAACAGCTACCTCAATCAACCACCATTCATAATTTCCATAAAACATCAATCGCTGAATTTTCTGCTCCGGAATTCTCATGGTGTTGAATTCAATCAAGCCATCGATAAATTCATCGTACCGAGAATAGTGTAGATATCAGGTTCTTCTTTATTCAGAATGCGTTGAGGGCGTTGTGAACGTGTATCATCCTGGAGTGGCCGGTTCAACATAACCGCTTTTAAAGCTGGTCTTGACTGGCGCCTGAGTAGAAGTGGTCCACTTCATATGTTGTTCTTTTCAACGCGCATTCTTGCTCGGGATAATTCATCGACTAAGGAACATTTGGTTGCCCGCCTAAACACGCGGAATTGTGGACACGCCACGAGCATTAATATGCTCGCATTTTGCCATAATTATTGGCTATGTCGGCTGACATCCAATAGCCATTAGCAAAGTCGTGACACTTCGTTAGTTCAAGCCCTCAGTGCTCAGCTAGCCATGTTTCATGACCGATTCGGGCAGGCGCGTTTGACGGCCCGGCTACCGGATGAAATGTCAGCGCCGAAGCCGTCAACGCCTCGCCGCTGCAATGCTGTTCGGGATGATCAATGCCCACCCGGGCCTTCATGGGGCGCGGCTGATCGCCGTGAGCGCCGGGGGCCAGGCCGTAGCGGGCGGCGGATTCAGCGTCGGAGGCAACAGCTGCGGGGGCGGCAACAGCTGCGGGGGCGGCAACGGCGCCGATGGCGGCAACGGCGGTGCCGGCGGACACTCGGTCCCGCGGGTCCGAGTGGCAACGCGGTTGGATTGATCCCCGTTGACTTGACGGCGAACCCAGTCTCAACGGTTTTCGGGAAGTGACGGCGCACCCGGCCGGCTGCGGACAAGTGGGTTTGGCCGTCGTTGCAAAGACACGTCCAGGTGCAGATGTTCCGGGCATCCGGGTTCGCCCAGACACCGTCCGGTGGTTATCGGTCCTGGGCCGGCCGAGTGCCACGAATGTGGCTGAAGACCTCCGCCATACCGTCATTCATGGTCACGCTGGTAGTGGCTGCGCCCTTGATCCCCGGCGGCAACGTGGTAGCGCGCTATCTACTCGAACACCCAGCGCGCCCGCCCGGCGGCAACCGCCAGTCTGGACGACGACTACTCAACGGACATCACTTCTTTGAAAGTAAACTCTGGGAAATTCAGCGACAAAAGAATTTCGTCCGAAAATCGCCAGATGGCGAATTGAAAAATTGTCCGAACACGCGCAACACTGCAGGCAATAAGGTAATGTGCCCGGCATCCACTCAATGTCCTACGCACGCGACGGGAATGGCATGCCATGGCAAGCTCGTGTGGTTTGACGGCAGAAGACGCCAGATCGTGAGGCGTGGCCGGCGGTCGACAACGACACCGCCAGTCGCGGTGCGGAGCCGGGGATGGTTCGGTGAGATGCACCTACCAGGCGGCGGCCTTCGTGCAGCTGGGCGCCACCTCAGGGCGGCCGCTCCGGAGCCCACGGCCCTGCCAACCTGCGCCCCCGCCTGGCCGATCAGGCCAGGCTCCCGTCGTCGCCACCGGCAGGAACGTCATCAGCGAAACCGTTGGAGCCATGAATGCGGTGTCGAGAACCATTCTACGATTGTGACCGACGATAATTTCCTGGCGATTCTTCGATGCCATAACCGTCGGCGCGCGAGCTGTAATAAGTCAACAACGGATGGAGTACAACATGTCGTTTGTGATCGCGCTACCGGAAGTAGTGACAACGGCAGCAACGGATCTGGCCGGCATCGGGTCGGCGATCGGAGCCGCCAGCGCTGCGGCCGCGGCCCCGACCATCGAGGTGGCGGCCGCGGCCGCTGATGAGGTGTCGACGGCCGTTGCTGCCCTGTTCGGAGCCCACGCCCAGCAATATCAGGCCCTCAGCGCCCAAGCGGCAACCTTTCATGCCCAGTTCGTCAACTCGCTGATCGCCAGCGCCGGTAGGTATGCAGCCGCCGAGGCCGCCAACGCCACTCCCCTGCAGCCGCTCCTCGATCTGATCAATGCGCCCACCCAGGCCCTGATTGGAGTCCCATTGATCGGCGACGGCGCTAATGGCGTGCTTCCGGGACAGGATGGCAAGCCGGGCGGGTTGTTGTTCGGTAACGGCGGCAACGGCGCCCCGGGGGATCCCGCACTACCACTACCCGGTGGTAACGGCGGCGCCGCCGGGTTGTTCGGCAACGGCGGCAACGGCGGAGCCGGCGGCGCTGGCGCGGCCGGCGGTACGGGTGGTACCGGCGGACTGCTTTTCGGCAATGGTGGTGCTGGCGGGCCAGGCGGTATCGCGACGATAGGCGTCAACGGCGGGATGGCCGGCGCCGGGGGCAACGGTGGGAATGCGATCCTGTTCGGCACCGGAGGCGCCGGCGGCCAAGGTGGCACCGGCCTAGCCGGAGCAAACGGCCTCAATCCCCTCGTCTTCGACGCAGCGACCCCCGGCCCGGATGGCCAGAACGTAACCACGAGCAGCAATCCATCCGACGATCCTCTCCAAGCCGGCAACGGCGACCCCGGCGGTACCGGCAGCGTGACTCTAAACGGCGGCACCGGAGGGCTGGGCGGGTCGGCCACGTCCACAAACGATGTCAATGCCCTAGGCGGTAAGGGAGGCATCGGGGGCGACGGCGCCAACGGCGGCGCCGGCGGGCCCGGCGGCTCTGGCGAAAACTCGCAAACTAGTGGCCCAGCCACCCCAACTGGCCGGGGCGGTGCTGGTGCGTCGGCCTTTGCCGGCGGGACCGGCGGTAACGGCGGAGCCGGTGGTGCCGGCG
>NZ_VTZN01000136.1 GCF_008370645.1 Mycobacterium simiae | reverse complement strand
AGAATACGAGTTCTACGCCCGCCCGGAAAACCAGGAACCCCAAGGGCCAGGGCGCCGCCGGCTGACCGCCACCGTTCCCGTTCGCTTCCCACCCGAGCTCCTGGAGCAGGTACGCGCCGCAGCAGCCGCGGACGACCGGTCCGTCTCGTCCTGGATTCGCCGCGCAGTCGAGCACGAACTCCGCCACCCCGCGTAGACGTCGAACCAGTAGACGTCGAACCCGTGCCCAACGGATTACCGACCGATAAGGCTGGGGAGCTCCGGTTATTTCCTGTGTTCTGTTGTGCCACCACAAGGTGATTAGTCGTTCAACGGCTCCCCAGACCCGGACAATTCCGGTCGCTTCCGGGTCATTGGCGTCGAATAAACGACGACTGATCGACCTCTGACCGTCGCTGAGCGACACACCGACCACGTAGGCTAGGCGCGTGACGATCGAATTGTCGCCTCGCGTGCTGGGTGGTTAGCGCCCGAGTGATTACGCGAGTTTGGTTGCTGAGCAGGTGGACCTGGACAACGTGAGCACTGAGCTGCTTTTGCGGCTGGAGGATCACAAATATCGTTGGGGCTCTACGAATTCGGCCTACCGACGCTACGGAACGTAGGCGGGTGCGCGCGATCATTGATCATTTGCAGGCGGCGGTGCACACCGGTGGGCCGGGAGTGATCAATCCACAGCGTCATGCGCTGTTTACCGCTCACCCCGAGGACTAGCCGATGCTGCGCCACGATCACCGGCCCTTGCGCCGATGGTGTGCATCCTGAATATGAAGCCGGCCGTCGTTAGTCTTTGACTTCGAGGCGTCCGGTGCTCACTCGCGATTGCCACGTGTCAAACACAAATTCAGCAATCGTGACGGTGGCGTTGAGGGCGAGTCGGGCGTGCCTGGCAAGGGCGACGCTGCGTTTTGACTGTCCGTGGCCGATGCCGAGCTCGTTGCGCAGTTCGGCCAACGACTGCACCGTGGTAACGAGAGTTCGGAGGACCTGCTGGGAGGATTCGCTGCCCTTTGCGCTGCCGGGTACCGACTCTGCCTTCAACTCAAGCAAGTCCGCAACCCGTCGATACAGCTGGGGGATGTCTTCTGTCTTCCCATAGTCGATTTGGGAGCGATCGAGGACGATCCTGAACAGGCTCTCGAGCAAGTTCTTCGACGATGAGATCGCCGCCGCTGGATCAGAAGTCAGACCGTCACGGATACGAGCCAAATGCTCTTCGAGAACGGCCGGATCGGTCAAGACTGCACGTTCGCGCAATTTAAGCTCAGGGCTCGCGCCATGGAACGAGTCTCGCCGCCGCCAGCCGCACACCGCGTGGCCACTGATCCATTCCGCCGGGTATAGCTCATAGCCGTCTCGTCCAAGCGCCTCATTGAAAGACTTCAGGAGAGCTGCGACCTCGTCTTCGTCCATGCGGACAACTGGGTGCAGCATCTCCGCGAGGAAGCGCAGAACCACCTCGTCATCGCCGTATTGGAGTCCAAAGCGGCTGTCAGTGAAGACCCAGTCGTCGGGCCAGTCCATCGGGTTGAGGACGCGGTGCTGCCGAATATCGCTGGCAGCATCCTTGAACCGGGTGTCGGTGCTCTTCATCGTCGCGAGGTCGTAGATCCGTCCAAGGAAATCGGGTTCCTCCAGCCGGCCCGACCAGGAAATCCCCGCCAACGCGATCGAGTCAAAGATCTTGTGCCGCGTGATCTGTGTAATGCGCTTCGTCGACACGCCTTTCAGAGCCTCCACCTTGGGTGCGGTGTATTCTTGCGCACGACGACATCGTGCACAGGCGAACCAACCGAATGCAACGTGCACAGCCAGCAAGATCTACAGGCGCTACTCGCCGATCTGGAACAGCCGTCGCTCAATCGGATCGGCTGTGCATTTGGTTCCCGCGCGATGACTCTCCCTCGGCGTCCGCGGTAAGGAAGTGTGGACTTCGAATTGCATCCGCAGAGCCAACGATTGGCGGTCCGCCAGAGGGGTCACCCAAACATGCACCAACGACGACCAGTCACATTTGGTCACGCGTATCCGTCCGACGCCAAACGAACGGCTATACCGTGGTTTCTGGACGAACTGGAGGCAAAATGGGTACGCAACGATTGACTATCCACCTCCTGAGGGATGTGTCGAAGGCGGACGATGCGATTGAGCCTGACAAGGCTCGTAAGGAGGTGCCAATCCAAACTGATTCTTCGATGGTAGGGACTTTCTACTACACATCACGCCCGCCAACACCCCCGTCTTGGGTGTCGTTCGTCCGCGAAGTCGCTCCCAGCCTGCCGACGACGTTAACGTCATCGTCCGCGTCGGGATTACTAATCGTCCAAGCGCACGGCCGGTTTTTCGCGTTGACGTTCGGATATGGAAGAAGCCTTCTCAATCTCACGAAAGTCGAAAGGCAATTCGGGCTGAGGGTTGCGCTCAATCGGATTGATCCGAGGCAACTGCGGAGCATGGATACCAAAACATTTGAGGACCTAGTTGTCACGAAGACAACTCAAGCAAGCAAAAGCGCAGATCTGCCGACATTCGGGGTCGATGTGTCACGAGACATCCTGCGTGCTGTGACAGGCCGGCCCAGGGATACCACCTTGGCGAAGCAACTGACCGGCTCGGACGCATTGGTCCTCAACACGTCGACTTTGGCGAAGGATCTCCCTGATATGCTGTCGGAACTACTAACAGCGTTTTCGGAAAATAACTATAAGGACGATTTCGAATGGATCGACCATCTTGCTTTGGTGAACGACGCCACAATAATACATCAGCTGGATAATCAGCTTGCAGGACAGCTCGCGGCGGGAGACACTTCAACGACACATATGGCGATGCCCGAGGCCATCGATTGGGAAGATATTGAGTCGTTCAAGATCACTGGAACTCGGAACTCGATCTACGAGGATCTTGACATCGATGAATACCTCGCTCGTCTTGGTGACAAACGTGCAGGGATAACGGTAGACCGGCTTCGCGGGAGGCGCGTCTCTGTTGGATTTGCTCGATCGAGCGACTACGACTCGCGGTGGACGCTCTACCAATGCCTGGTATCCGAGCAGCCATATAATTCTGCCCTCTATGCATTGATCGAAGGTCGATGGTTTGCGATAAGCGACTCACTTGCTGCGGAAGTTGACAATTATACAAATTCGTTGCCCTCTGTGGGCTCCACGCTTATCAGTTCGCGATTCGGAGAGGACGAGCGTACATACAACGCGAATTTGGCGGAATCGAATGCAGGGACTTTACTGCTCTTGGATGCGAAAATCAAGCGTCCCGGAGGAGCGACGACAGGAATTGAACTCTGTGACGTGCTGTCTTCGACCGGGGAGCTAATCCACGTAAAACGCAAGTCGCGTTCGTCGACATTGAGCCACCTGTTTTCGCAAGGCGTGGTGAGTGCTAACACATTTATCGGTGACGGTGAATTCCGCGACAAGATGCGCGAAGTGATCGCGACACAAGCTGGGGAAGAAAACAAGGCGCAGTGGCTAGCCATGATACCGCCAAGTGGTCAATCCATAGACCGGAGTAAGTACACGGTGTCGTACGTCGTTATTGCAAGCTCAAAGAAAGAAGGAAATAGTTGGCTTCCGTTCTTTAGTAAGCTGAATTTGATGCAGCAAGCAAAGCAACTGCGAAATCTCGGCGTTAAGGTATCGATATCGAGAGTTCCTGTTGAAGGAAACTAATCCACGGTGATGAAGAGCGCCTGCCCGCAAGCATTCGCTCCCCCGGGCGTGAAGGGTCGACTCCCCGAAGACTCACGATTGCCGGAGGCCGATGCAAGCCCGAGGCGCTTGCAGAGCTTTACGCGTCGAGATCGACCAGAGGGTCGCGCAGCCGTCAATGAGGCCACGGTTGTCGTCAAAATTCGACCCGTCTGACTCCAACAGCAAACGCACAAACCCGTTTCGACCGAGGCAAGAGCGGGTTTTCTGTTTGTGGAGCTAAGGGGACTCGAACCCCTGACCCCCACACTGCCAGTGTGGTGCGCTACCAGCTGCGCCATAGCCCCAAGATGTCGTGCCCATCGAAGCTACACCACTGCCGGGAAGGGTTCAAAGCCGCAGGCCACGACCCTTACCTGATGACCTGATTGACCACCTCCCGGGCGGTCTCCTGCACTTCAGCCAGATGCTCAGGCCCGAGGAAAGACTCGGCGTAGATCTTGTAGACGTCTTCGGTGCCGGACGGTCGCGCGGCAAACCACGCGTTGGCCGTCGTCACTTTGAGCCCACCCAGCGGAGCGCCGTTGCCCGGCGCGGTGGTCAGCTTGGCGGTGATCGGCTCGCCCGCCAATTCGGTGGCACTCACCTGCTCGGCCGATAGCTTGGCCAGCCGCGCTTTCTGATCCCGATCAGCCGGCGCATCCACCCGGGCGTAGGTCGGCGCACCATATTCGGAAGCCAGGGCCTGGTACCGCTGCGACGGCGTGTCCCCGGTGACGGCCAGGATCTCGGCGGCCAGCAAGGCCATGATGATGCCGTCTTTGTCGGTGGTCCACACCGATCCGTCTCGGCGCAGAAATGACGCTCCCGCCGACTCTTCGCCGCCGAACCCGATGGTGCCGCCGAGCAGGCCGTCGACGAACCATTTGAACCCCACTGGCACCTCGACGAGTCGGCGGCCGATGCCGGCGACAACCCGGTCGATGATCGACGAGCTCACCGCGGTCTTGCCGACGGCAATGCCCGCCGGCCAGGACCGCCGGTGCGGGTAGAGATAGTCGATGGCCACCGCCAGGTAGTGGTTCGGGTTGAGCAACCCCGCATCGGGGGTGACGATGCCATGCCGGTCGGCGTCGGCGTCGTTGCCGGTGGCGATCTGGTAGCGGTCTCGGTTGCCGACCATCGTGTGGATGAGCCCTGCCATCGCATCCGGCGAACTGCAGTCCATCCGGATCTTGCCGTCGTGGTCGAGCGTCATGAACCGCCACGTCGCATCGACCAGCGGGTTGACCACGGTCAGCTGCAGGCCATGCCGCTGCGCGATCTCGGTCCAATAGTCGACGCTGGCCCCGCCGAGCGGGTCGGCGCCGATCCGAACTCCGGCCTGGCGAATGGCGGCGATGTCCACCACATTCGGTAAGTCGTCCACATACGCGCCCAGGTAGTCGTGGCGCTGGGCGGCGCGTACCGCCCGCGCGAAAGGTACCCGCCGCACACCTGACCCACCCGCACGCAGAATCTCATTGGCGCGCTTGGCAATTGCTGTGGTCGCGGCGGTATCCGCCGGGCCCCCGTGGGGCGGGTTGTATTTGAAGCCGCCATCGGGCGGTGGGTTGTGCGACGGCGTGACGACAATGCCGTCGGCCAGCGCCTCGCTGCGGCCCCGGTTATAAGTCAGGATGGCGTGACTGATCGCCGGGGTCGGTGTGTAGCGGTCGCGGGAGTCCACCACCGTGAGCACTTCGTTGGCGGCCAACGCCTCCAGCGCCGACACCCAGGCCGGTTCGGAAAGACCATGGGTGTCACGGCCGATGAACAACGGTCCGGTGACGCCTTGCGCCGCGCGGTACTCGACGATGGCCTGGGTGATCGCCAGAATATGCGCCTCGTTGAATGCTCCGTTGAGCGCCGACCCGCGGTGTCCGGAGGTGCCGAACACCACCTGCTGCGCGACGTCGTCGGGATCGGGTTCGATCGAGTAATACGCCGTCACCAGGTGGGGCAAGTCGACAAGATCCTCGGGCTGAGCCGGCTGTCCGGCCCGCGGGTTAGCCTCCATGAGAACCAATTCTGCCCATAAGGTCGCCCCCCGGTGATGGTCAGGCCTTACGCTGCGTAAGCGCACCATTGGCACACCGAAGGGAATCGAGCGGTGGCAACCCATGACTATCGGGAGCTGGCCGCGATTTTCGCCGGCGGCGCATTGGGCGCGCTGGCGCGCGCAGCGCTGGCCACCCTCGCGGTCCCCGACCCAGCTCGGTGGCCGTGGCCGACGTTCACCGTCAACATTGTCGGCGCCTTCCTGGTGGGTTACTTCACCACCCGACTGCTGGAGCGCTTGCCACTGTCGAGCTATCGGCGCCCGCTGCTCGGCACCGGATTGTGCGGTGGGCTCACCACGTTCTCGACCATGCAGGTCGAGACAGTCAAGATGCTCGAACACGGCAATTGGGCCTTGGCCGCCAGCTACACCCTCGTGAGCCTCATCCTCGGATTCTTGGCTGTGCATCTAGCCACAGTCTTGGTGCGCCGGGTGCGGGTGCGCGGATGACGACAGCCCTGATCTGGACCGGTGTCATGCTCATCGGCGGCATCGGGTCGGTGTCGCGTTTTCTGGTGGACCGTTCGGTCGCCCGCCGAATGGCCCGAACGTTTCCGTTCGGGACGCTGACAGTAAACATCAGTGGCGCAGCACTACTGGGATTCCTCGGTGGCCTCGCGTTACCCAAGGACGTGGCCCTGCTGGCCGGTACCGCGTTCGTTGGCGCCTACACCACCTTTTCCACCTGGATGCTGGAAACTCACCGGCTCAGCGAGGAACGCCAAATGCGTGCCGCGTTCGCCAACATCGCCGTCAGCGTCGTGCTCGGTCTGGCCGCCGCGCTACTCGGGCAATGGATCGCGGAGCAGACATGAGCGAACAGAGTCTCAAGTTGACCGCGTACTTCGGCGAGCGGCAACGCACTGTCAGCCATTCCAGTCGGTTCCTGGCCGACACGATGCTGGAACTGTTCGACGCCCATCGCGTCGCGACCAGCGTAATGCTGCGCGGCACCACCGGTTTCGGGCCGAAGCATGTGCTGCGCTGCGACCAGACCCTGAGTTTGTCCGAAGATCCACCGGTGACGATCGCCGCCGTCGACGTCGCCTCCAAGATGCGCCCCTTGGTCGACGAGGTGGCGGCAATGACCGGCTGTGGACTGGTGACCCTGGAGCGCGCGCGACTAGTCACCCGCCACAGCGGCGTCGAAACACTAAGCGACAGCGACAACCGAACCGACGATGCCGCAAAGCTGACCGTCTACGTCGGCCGCCAGGTGCGGATTGCCGGAACCGCCGCCCACTACGCGGTCTGCCAACTGTTGTATCGGCACGGATTCGCCGGCGCCACCGTACTTCTCGGCGTCGACGGCACCGCCTACGGCGAACGCTACCGCGCCCGCTTCTTCGGCCGAAACGTCAATGTCCCGGTGATGATCATCGCCATCGGGTCGTCCCGGCAGGTGTCGGCCGCCGCGACGGAACTGACCACCGCGTTACCCAACCCGCTGCTGACCATCGAACGGGTACGGCTATGCAAGCGCGACGGTGAGTTGTTCGCCCGCCCCCAGCAGCTGCCGGCGACCGATGACCAGGGCCGAAACCTGTGGCAAAAACTGATGGTGCACACCGCCGAAGCAACCCACTACGCGGGGATGCCGATCCATCGCGCCCTGGTATCTCGCTTGATGCAGTCTGAAACGGCTCGCGGCGCTACCGCGCTACGCGGGATCTGGGGCTTTCACGGCGACCACAAACCGCACGGGGACAAGCCGTTTCAGCTCTCCCGTACGGTACCGGTGACCACCATCGTCGTCGACACACCCGAGGCAATCAACCGTAGCTTCAATATCGTCGACGAGCTGACCGGTCGCCATGGGTTGGTGACCAGTGAAATGGTCCCCGCGGCAATGTCGCTCACCGGGTCGGAGGACACCGCCGAGACCGCACTGGCCGAGTACGACTACTGAATGCCACAGCCACCGTCTTGACGAAATTGGCGCGTACCGTCGCTGCGAGACCCCGGGTCGAAAATGATTTGGCGGCACCGGAGTTCGGCTTTGAGCACGCTGGCCACTAAGCCACCCTCGCTAACTTGCCGTGACCTGCGTCGCGGACATCCGCCGAGTATCAGTCGCCCGGCGCTCAACCGATCCAGGCTGGCCGCTTGTTTGGCGACCACCACCGGGTTGTGCTCGGGCAGCAGTAGCACACCGGTCGCCACAGCGATGCCGGAGGAGGCCGCGGCGGCGAAAGCCAGCGCGATCATCGGGTCCAGCCAATCCGCCTCGGCCGGAACCGCGATGACGCCGTCCTCGGAGTAGAGGTACCGCGACACGGGTCGTGGCGAAACCGGCATTGTCCGCAGCGGATGCGATGGCGTCGATCACTGCCCGGTCGGCGCCGGACCCGATTCCCAGCGCATGCAATCCCAGCCGCATCCGACGATCGTCTCATGCCTAACAGCGGCGCTTGAGCAACTTTGCCAGGACAGCGGCGTGACTGGCTTGGATGTCGCGACTGGCGCTGACCAAGGTGATGGTCCCGCCCTTGGCCAGTTTCCGCAGTTCGGCCAGCGCCGGGCTGCCGGACAGTTCCGCCTCGTAGCGCGCCTGGAACTCGTCTAACCGCTCCGGTTGGTGGTGATACCACTTCCGCAGCTCGGCCGACGGGGCGACGTCCTTGCGCCAAATGCCGACCCGCGGGTCATTTTTACCCATTCCTCGCGGCCAAAGCCGATCAACCAGGATGCGCTGGCCGTCGTCTGGTTCGCTATCTTCGTAGATCCGCTTGACCCGGACTTGACGCTTGGCGACCATGGCGTCAGTTCAACCCACCAGTCGCCGCACGCCACATGGCCTGCCTTCCTCATGCCGCTTCGTCGCTGCCGCGAAAGACGTTACGCCGGTCCCCCCGGGCGTTGGGACCAGTTAGCTGAGCAGAGCCTCAGTAATGGTAGGTATCGGTCGGCGCCGGCATGTGGACCGGTTCGTCCTCGAAGTCGGACGCCTCGATGCCGTAGGAACGAGCCAGGTTGAGGATTTTGGTGGCCCGGGCAATACGAGGCAGGTCGGACCCGTTGCGGATCTCTCCCCCGTCGCGTTCGAACTCGGCAAAAAACTCTTTAGCCCAAGCGATTTCGTCTTTCGAGGGGGAAAGACCCTCATTCACCACAGCGCACTGATCCGGCGAGAGACAGATCTTGCCCGTCATTCCGAACTCGACGGAAACCGCTGTGGCCTCGATCAGCTTGAGCGCGTTGGAGCCGATGGTCGGCCCATCAATCGCGCTGGGCAGGTTGGCCGCTGTCGCCGCAATGGTGAAGCGCGACCGCGCATAAGCCAAAGTGACCGGGTCTTCTCCCAACCCGGTATCACGGCGAAAATCACCGATCCCGAAGGCGAGCCGAAAGGTGCCCTTAGCCGCAGCGATCTCGGTGATGCGTTCCAGGCCGCGGGCCGTTTCGACGAGCGCCACGATCGGCACGTTGGACAGCCTTTTTGCGGTCTCGGTGACATGGTCTACGGATTCGACCATTGCCAACATGACCCCACCCACCGAGCTACCGGCCAACGTGGCTATATCGTCAGCCCACCACGGGGTGCCGAAGCCATTGATACGAACCCAGTCGTCATTGCCGTTGCCAAGCCATCGCATCACGTTGTCGCGGGCGGCGGCCTTGTCTTTGGGCGCGACCGCGTCCTCGATGTCTAGGACCACGATGTCTGCACGGGAACGCGCCGCTGCCTCGAACCGGTCGGCATGCGTGCCGTTGACCAACAACCAGCTCCGTGCCAGCACCGGATCAATGCGTGAGCCGGTGTCAGCGGCATCTATCGTGGGGTAGTTGACTTGTTCGTACATTGCCTGTGTCTGTCGTCTTTTCTTTCGCGATCAGTTTCAAGTCCCCAGTGGCAATCGCAGCCACCTGCCGTGCCGACCGGAGGGTGATGAGTAATGATGAACGATTTCGTCGTGGTCTGCCTCACGGTCGCTCCCGAGGATGAGGCGGAGTTTACCGCTTTCTATCATCATCGCTATATCCCGACGCTGCTCGCTGAAGTCCCGGAGCTTCTGACGGCTCGCCACTACGTGGAGCACAACGTCGACGGGACCCTGCGCTACTACGCCAAGCAGCAACTCACCTTTTATGAACTCGCAGACGGGGTCGACGGAACCCGATGCGTGGCCGAACTCAAGACACGGAACGGGCGCGAAGCCGAGTCCAGCGAGTGGCAGGTTTGGGCGCAGCACCGGTTGCGTGGCCTGGAATCAGCGTGCCTGTACCGCCAGCGCTACGAACATCAGCGCACGCCGCCATTCGGAGCTTTTCGCGGGCCGTTCTTCATGGTCAGCGTCGAGACCCGGCCGGAGTCAAAGAACAGCTTCGACCGCTGGTACGAGCAGATCTACCTGCCGCGCAACGTCGCCGACGTGCCGCTGTGGTGCGGCTGCCGGCGCTACGAAAGTGTCGACCGTTCGCCCGGTCGGCAACTCACCATCTATGAAGCAGCCGATACCACCTCGCTTTCAGGGGCATTGGAACAGATGCGCGCTCCATACCGGTTGGGCGAAAACGCCTCGTGGAACGATTGGGATTCGGGTCCAGATCCGGTAATCCTTCGTGAGGACGCGACCAGCTTTCGGCCTGTGTTCCGGTACCCGGACTGATAGGAACCGCGATAATGCCCGCGGTCTCGGGCGTCAAGGCACATTCGTGGCGACCATGGTGTTGGATGGCGGGGTGGCAGATATCAGCCGCAGCCGAACCATCACGGCCGAGCCGCAGGCGATTTGGGACATCCTGGCCGACCTCGATGCCCTCAGCTCGTGGGCTGACGGTGTTGACCACTCGTGTGTGTTAAACCACGGCCCCGGCGGTGGAGTATTAGGCACCACCCGCCGGGTCCAGGTGGGCAGCAACGCGCTGGTGGAACGCATCACCGAGTTCGACCCACCGACCACGCTGGCCTATGACATCGAGGGCCTGCCGCCGCGGCTGCGCAAAGTCGCCAATCGCTGGACGTTACGGCCTAGCGGCAACACCACGGTGGTGAACCTGACCAGCACGGTCGAGGTCGGGGACGGCAAACCGGCGCGCATGGCGGAGTGGGTCGCGCTTCGTCTGATGGCCAAGCAGTCCGAGTCGATGCTTGCCGGGCTGGCGCACCGATTGGAGAGCACCCATGTCTGACCGCCCCGACATCGTCATCGTGATGACCGACGAGGAGCGCGCCGCGCCGCCCTACGAGGCGCCCACCGTGCTCGCCTGGCGACAGCGCACCCTGACGGGCCGCGCCTGGTTCGACCAACATGGAGTTCAGTTCACGCGGCACTACACCGGCTCGCTGGCCTGCGTGCCCAGCCGTCCGACGATCTTCACCGGTCACTATCCGGACCTGCATGGCGTCACCCAGACCGACGGGATCGGCAAACGATTCGACGACTCGCGGCTGCGCTGGCTGCGCGCCGGCGAAGTGCCTACTCTGGGCAATTGGTTTCGAGCGGCCGGGTATGACACCCACTACGACGGCAAGTGGCACATCTCGCATGCCGACCTGCACGACCCGCAGACGGGCGGATCCCTGGCCACCAACGACGATGACGGCGTGGTCGACCCGGCTGCGGTGCAGCGCTACCTCGACGCCGACCCGCTGGCGCCATACGGCTTCTCGGGCTGGGTGGGACCCGAGCCGCATGGGGCCGGCATGGCGAATTGCGGTCTGCGCCGTGACCCGCTGATCGCCGACCGGGTGGTGGCCTGGCTGACCGACCGCTACGCGCGGCGGCGCGCCGGCGACGTGGCAGCGATGCGCCCCTTCTTGCTGGTGGCCAGTTTCGTCAACCCGCACGACATTGTGTTGTTCCCGGCGTGGGTACGACGCAGCCCGCTACAGCCTTCCCCGCTCGACCCGCCGCAGATTCCCGCCGCACCCACCGCCGCGGAAGATCTGCGCGCCAAACCGGCTGCCCAGATCGCGTTCCGGGAGGCCTACTACTCCGGCTACGGCCCGTCGCGGATGATCAGGCGCAGCTACGGACGCAATGCGCAAAGCTACCGGGACTTGTATTACCGCCTGCACGCCGAAGTTGACGGGCCGATCGACCGGGTGCGCCGAGCAGTCACCCAAGGCGGCTCGAACAAAGCGGTCCTGGTGCGCACCTCCGATCACGGCGACTTACTGGGAGCACATGGCGGACTGCACCAAAAGTGGTTCAACCTCTACGACGAGGCCACCCGAGTGCCCTTCGTTATCGCCCGCATCGGCGACAACGCGACCACAGCGCACACCGTTTCGGCGCCGACGTCGCACGTCGATCTGCTGCCCACGCTGCTGGGCGCGGCCGGTATCGACGTAGACGTCGTGGCCGCAGACCTGGCCGAGTCGTTCTCGGAAGTGCATCCGCTGCCCGGCCGCAACCTGATGCCGGTGGTCGACGGGGCATCGGCCGACGAATCCCGGGCCGTGTACCTGATGACGCGTGACAACGTGCTGGAGGGCGACACCGGGGCTTCAGCGTTTGCCCGGCAACTGGGCCGTACGGTGAATCCGCCTGCGCCGCTGCGTATCAAGGTGCCCGCGCATGTGGCCTCCAACTTCGAAGGTCTGGTGGCGCGCGTCGAGGACGCCGACGCGGTTGGCGGTGCCGGGCATCTGTGGAAGTTGATCCGCACCTTTGACGACCCGGCCACCTGGACCGAACCGGGAGTGCGCCACCTGGCCAGCAACGGTATCGGCGGCGAGGCGTATCGCAGCGATCCGGTCGACGACCAGTGGGAACTCTACGACCTGACCGCCGACCCCACCGAAGCCGAGAACCGCTGGCCCGACCCAGCACTGCAAGAGCTGCGCCAGCAGCTGCGGATGCAACTCAAACAGCAGCGCGCGGTGTCGGTGCCAGAGCGCAATCGCCCGTGGCCGTATGTCCAGCGACAGCCGCCGACCGCCGCGTCACAAGGCGTGGTGCGCCGAGTGCTTGGGCGATTCGGGTAGCGATTGCGCCGAGATTGCCGTCATGGTGGTAATCCGTGCGACGACCACAGCCGTAGCGGCAATCTCGAGTGTTCACCTCAGCGGCGCTAATTCCTTCGCAAGCTCGTCCAGATGTCGAAGCGTCTGGTCGCGGGGCTGGGTGGGCAGGTCCAGCAGTACTCGCTCGACCCCCAGCGGCAGGTAGCCTTCCAGGTCTTGTGCCGTCGGTTGCCCCCAGTGGCAGACGGTCACTGGGACGTCCCCACCGGCGATGGCACGCAACTCCTCGAGCGGTCGTGACAGCCGCTGCGGTGAGGTGCTGATCGCGATCCACCCGGCCTCGAGCCGGGCAATGCGCTCGAAGTTTGCCGGTCCCCCACCCACATACAGCGGTGGATAGGGCTTGGTCAGCGGCTTTGGCCAGCAGTAGATCGGATCGAAGTTCAGGTACTTACCGTGGAATTCGGCCTGATCCTGCGTCCAAATCTCGATCATCGCGCGCAGCCGCTCGTCAGTCACCCGGCCGCGCACCGCCGGGTCCACACCATGGTTGGCAACTTCCTCGCGCAACCACCCCACTCCGACGCCGAAGCGAAACCGACCTTGCGACACCAGATCCAGTGAGGCGACCTCTTTGGCGGTCAGGATCGGATCCCGCTCCGGGATCAACGCAATACCGGTACCCACAACCAGCGTCTTGGTGGCGGCCGCCGCGGCCGTCAGCGCCACGAACGGGTCCAACGTGCGGTAGTACTTCCGCGGGATCGGGCCACCTGCGGGGTAAGGACTGTTCGTGTTCACCGGAATGTGGCTGTGCTCGGCAAGAAACAGCGACTCAAACCCGCGCTGCTCCACTCCTACGCCCAGTTCCACTGGGCCTATACCTTCGTCGGTAACAAATGTCAGGACTCCTAACCGCATGCTTGCTCCTCTCGTCACTGCCACTTCCTCGACGCGCCGATGGCCCTACCCGCCACCCCCACACCAGCCTTGTCCGGCACCGCGCCACGTCATGCGGGTGGGTCCGAGACAGCTCGGCAAGGCTGGCACACCACCCGGGCTGAGCGTAGTACCGTTGCCCGGCCGCGACACCGATGCTGCCCGCGACGAGTGCCGCGCCATCGATCGACGTGACCCGCAGCCTAGAAGGCGATCACCTGGGCTGGAATGGGCGCACCGGCGAGCGCTGTTGCACCGGACATGACCATCGCTCTACACGACCGCTTCGTTCGCGAACTGCCTGAATTGGCCGTGCGTTGGCAGGCCGAAACACCCCCCGACGCCCAGCTGATCGTGCTCAATGAGGCGCTGAGCACGGAGCTGGGCCTCGACGTCGCCTGGCTGCGCAGCCCGGCCGGGGTTCGGTTTCTGGTCGGCACGCTGCTGCCCAGCGGCGCGGCGCCGGTAGCCCAGGCCTACGCAGGGCATCAGTTCGGCGGCTACGTGCCGCGGTTGGGCGACGGCCGCGCATTGCTGTTGGGCGAGCTGGTCACGGCCGACGGGCGCCTTCGTGACATTCACCTCAAGGGTTCCGGGCGCACCCCGTTCGCACGCAATGGCGACGGCCTGGCAGTGGTGGGACCGATGCTGCGCGAGTACGTCATCAGCGAGTCAATGCACGCGCTGGGCATCCCGACGACGCGATCGTTGGCTGTGGTGGGCACCGGCCGCCCGGTACAGCGAGAGACGCTGCTGCCTGGCGCGTTGTTGGTCCGCGTGGCCAGCAGCCACCTGCGGGTGGGCAGTTTTCAGTACGCGGCATCGACCGGCGACATCGGCCTGCTGCGGCGTCTGGCCGACCATGCGATCGCCCGCCACTACGCCAGCGCCACGCAGGCGCAGCGCCCCTATCTGGCGCTGTTCGAAGAGGTGATCGGTGTCCAGGCGGCGCTGATCGCCCAGTGGATGCTGGTCGGCTTCGTGCACGGGGTGATGAACACCG
>NZ_VTZN01000135.1 GCF_008370645.1 Mycobacterium simiae | reverse complement strand
CCAGGTGTCGCGTCAGGCCTTGCCGGTGACGGCTGCAATCAGCGCATCGGGGTCGGTCACGCTGACGTACAACGTTTTTAGGGTGACGGGCACTCCGATGACTCTTGCCTGTGTGGGTGGGTCAATCGTGAGCTCGACAATCCCCTTCGAGGAGCCGTTGACCAGCCAGCGGCCCCGAAATCCATGTGCGCCCCAGGAGAACACCCGATCGTTGTTCGGCTTGGCGTCGGTGATCGACGATAACGGAATTTCGGTGCTGAACCCCCACCCGAACTTGACGCGCAAGGCGCCGTCCTGGACTCGCACCTCGCTGTGCTTCGGTCCGCAGCCGAGCGGGACCGAGAAGGGCAGAAACCAGCGCTCATAACGCAGCTCAGTAGACACGTCTGCGAGTGTAGGCGTGCCAGAAGCGTCAATCTAGACCTTTTTGGCGCTGGCGGCGGCACGATCCAACTCCCAGTACGCGCGCAGCGCCACCAGCTGGCCGTCGTCGTTGGCCTTATACGTGAACACCCCTTTGGCGGTGATCTGGTAGTCGCCGGTGGTGATCAGGATGTGGCCGATGTTGGCCTCCTCGTGGCCACATTGGAAGGTGTCGCGGAAAAAGAACTCGATCTTGGTGGTGGGTGCGATGGCTTTGTCCCAGAAGGCCGATATTGCGTCGCGGCCGCGGTGTCCCTTGCCCTCGGGGTCGAAAGGCGATGGCCCGATTGGATCTTCGACGATGGCATCGTCGGCGAACACCGCCAGCCAACCCTGCTTGTCGCGGGCTTGCACCGCTTCCCGGGATCGCCGGCCGGCTTCGTGCGCGGGGTGTGGATGGGTCATGTGTCTTGCCAGCCGGAGTGGATATAGGTGTCGGCGAACCGCTTCATCGAATCCTGCTTCTTGCCCAGCGGCGCGTCGAAGCCCAGGCCGTCGAAGATCCAGGGGATGACGATGTTGTCGGTGACTCCTATGGCGGCGAGCTCGCGATGACCGTCAATCCCGAACTTGTCGATGCAGACCGCCTGGAACTCGAAAGGCTGCTCCGCCCGGCCGTATTCGGTGCGTAGTGCGTTGAGTGTGGCGATCGTATCGGCCAGCTGCGCGCCGGTCATCATCGCGCTGGTCCAGCCGTCACCGACGCGGGCGGCCCGCTTCAGTGCTACGTCGGTATGCCCGCCGACATAGAACGGCACCGGCTGGGTGGGTGCCGGGCTCATCTGTAGCCGATCAAAGTCGTAGAACTGGCCGTGGAATTCCACCATGCCGCCGCCCAGCACCAGTTTGATCACGTCGATCATCTCGTCGACCCGGGCGCCGCGACGCTGGTAGGGAACCCCGCACCATTCGAATTCCTCTGGTGCCCAGCCGATCCCGACGCCGAAGCCGAAACGGTTGTTGGTCAGGTTGGCCACCGAGCCGACCTGGCGAGCCAGCAACAGCGGATTTCGGGAGCCGAGCTTCATCACATTGGTGTAGAAGTGCAGGGTCGAGGTGACCGCACCCATCGCGGCGGCGGCGATCAACGGGTCGACCCAGGGCGTGTTCTCGTTCCACATCCGCGACCCATCTGGGGTGTACGGATAATCGGCGGCGGCCTGCTCCATGAAGAACAGCGAATCCGGCAACGCGATCGAGTCGAACCCTACTTCCTCGGCTGTCTTGGCGATGTCGATCAGCTGGTCGATCGGGCCCATCGCGATGCTGCAGGTGTACTTCATCCGAGTCATGGCTTGTCCGCCTTTTCCGCTCCGACCACCCACATCGAGAAGTACTGTGAGCCGCCACCGTAGGCGTGCCCCAGGGCTTTTCGGGCACCTGGGACCTGGTGGTCTCCGCCTTTGCCCATTACTTGGATGGCGGCCTCGGCGAAGCGAATGAGACCCGAGGCGCCGATCGGGTTGGAACACAGCACACCCCCGGACGGGTTGACCGGTAGCCGTCCGCCGATCGCCGTCTCACCGGCTTCGGTGAGCTTCCAGCCCTCGCTCTCAGGGGCAAAGCCGAGGTTTTCCAACCACATCGGCTCGAACCACGAGAACGGCACATAGATCTCCGCCGCGTCGATCTCGTCGATTGGGCTGGTGATCCCCGCCGCCTTCCACAGCGCGGCGGCCGCGTCACGACCCGCCTGGGGGCTGACTTGGTCGCGTCCGGCATAGGCGAGCGGTTCGGTGCGCAGCGCGGTGGCGTGGACCCACGCCACCGGGTAGCCATGCGCCACGCGGTCATCGGCGATCTGCTCGTCGCCGATAACCAGCGCGCAGGCGCCGTCCGAAGAAGGGCAGGTCTCATCAAACCGTATGGGGTCCCATAGCATTTGGGATGACATTACCTTTTCCATGGTGATGGCGGGCTGCTGAACATGTGCTAGCGGATTGCGACTGCCGTTGAGCCGATCCTTGACCGCCACCATGGCGCCGATGTGTGTCGGCGCACCGGAGCGGCGGATGTAGGCCCGTACATGAGGGGCAAAATAGCCACCCGCGCCCGCACCGACCGGCTTGGTGAACGGCACCGGAATGGATAGCGCCCACATGGCATTGGACTCCGACTGCTTCTCCCACGCCATCGCCAGCACCCGCCGGTACTTCCCGGACTGAACGAGGCTGGCCGCTACCACCCCGGTCGACCCACCCACCGAGCCCGCCGTGTGCACCCGGATGAGCGGCTTGCCGGTGGCGCCCATGGCGTCAGCCATGAACAGCTCCGGCATCATCACGCCTTCGAAGAAGTCGGGGGCCTTGCCCACCACGACGGCGTCGATATCGTCGAAGGTGGATCCGGAATCTTCTAGCGCTCGCTCAATGGCCTCCCGCACCAGGCCGCTCATCGACACGTCTTGGCGTTTGGCGACGTACTTGGTCTGCCCGGTGCCCAGGACCGCAGCGCGCTGTGCTGTTGCTCCCGCCATTAGTTGGACCCTTCCATCACGGCAACCAAGTTCTGTTGCAGCGCCGGACCACTGGTGGCATGTGCCAGTACTCGACGTGCGGTGCCGTCCCAGATATGTTGTGCGGCAGAGCCGATCCGCTCGAGGCCGGCGGCAAACATGGGGTTGGCTGCCAACGCGCCGCCAGACGGATTGGCCTTCGTTTTGCCCGGAATCCGCATGGCCGCCGTCAGGATCAAGAACTGATGAGTGAACGGCGCACAAATCTCGGCGACGTCGAGGTCGTGTGTCTTGCCGCCGGTGGCCGCCTTGGCGGCGGCCCTGGCCGACGGCGAATCGGTGAGGTCACGCACGCCCAGCGACGGCGACTCGATGCGATGCTCGATTCCAGTGATCCAGGCCGGGTTTTCCCGCAGCTGGCGGGCCCGGTCGTCGGCCGCGAGGACGATCGCGGCGGCACCGTCGGTGATCGGCGCGATGTCGTGGCGGCGCAGCGGATCGGCGAAGAACGGCCGGCCGAGCAATTCTTCGATGTTTACCGGCGGCTGCACGGAGTCCACCCGGCGGGCGTTGGCGAAGGAGTCGAACGCCACACGGGCCATCTGGAATTCGTCCCACTTGCCGGCGTCGAGCCCCATGCGAGCCTGCAAGCCGGCCATCGACACCGAGTCTGGCCACAGGGGTGCGACGGTGTAAGGATCAGTCTGCCGGGACAGGACACGACGCAGGGTGCCGGCCGAGGACTTGCCGAAGCCGTATACCAGCGCGGTATCGACCTCGCCGGTCAGGATTTTTATGTAGGCCTCATATAGTGCCCAGGCTGCGTCCATCTCGACGTGCGATTCGTTGATCGGAGGAACGGCGCCGATCGAGTCGACCGCTGTGAGGAACGAGAAGGCCCGTCCGGCAAGGTAATCCGATGAGCCGGAACACCAGAAGCCGATGTCGGCCTTGGTGATGCCCAGTTCTTCGTAGAGTTGCGCAAAACACGGCATCAACATCTCGACCCCGTTGGTAGTACCGTCGGTACGGCGAACGTGCGGGGCGTGAGCGAAGCCGACCACCGCGACATTGCGAGAGCTCATTCCAGTTATGCCCTTTACAGGTGGTGCTTGTAGCTGTCGTAGGCGGCGTCCGGTTCGCCGGTAGGCCGGAAGTACTCGATGTTGTCGATGCCAAAGCCCCACTCATCGCGCGGTTTCCAGACCGCTGCAACGCGCATCCCCATTCGGACCTCGTGTGCGTCGACGTCGGAAACCAGGTGCAGGAACGGGATATCGGCGCCGTCGAGCAACACGTAGGCGGCCACGTAGGGCGGTTTGATCCGCTGCCCCAGGAACGGGATGTTGATGATCGCGAACGTCGTCACCGTGCCCTCGTCTGGTAGTTCGACGAAGTTGGTGGTCGGCTGCCCGGTTGCCGGATCGGCGCCGTGCGGCGGGAAGTACACCTTGCCTGTTTCACCGGTGCGGGCACCCAACAGCTTCCCCTCGGCCAGCGCTCGCAAGTACGCGCTTTCTTCGTGTGAGGCGGTGTGCTGAATGACCATGTCGATTGGTGTGACGACCATGGTGACCGGGTCCAGGCTGGGTGGCTCTGCCGCTGCCGGTTCGGCCTGCTCGCCCAGTGCGAAATAGGCGATGTCGGTGATCGCGCCGACCGGCTCGTCGGCCCAGTGTGCGTGCACCCGGATGCCGGTGTGGATGGCCGTTGGTTCGCCAGCATCTATGGCGTGTATCAGCAGCGTGTCGGCGCCGTCCAGCTTGATCAGCGCCCAGGCGAAGGGGCGGTGCAACGGCTGGCCTTCCAACGGCTCGGGCTGCCAGGTCCACGATGCGACGGTGCCGACACTAGACACCGGTACCATTTCGCTGAGCGGTTCGTAGGTAATCGGATCATATTCGGCCGGCGGTACGTGCACCCGGCCATCCGATCCGCGAACTCCGAGAATGCGGTGCTCGCGTAGGGCGGTAAAGAACTTACCGAGCGTGGGACCCACCGAACGGGTGTAGTCGAAGGCGAACGTCAACGGGGCAGAAAGAGGCGGCTCAGGGTGATCGATCAAGGTCGGGCCGCTCGAGCTGGCTGTCACGCTTTCGAGTAGAACAGGTTCTAACAATCGTTTCAAGGAGGCAGCGATGAAGCTGGGATTACAGCTGGGGTATTGGGGCGCGCAGCCGCCGGAGAATGCCGGGGCGCTAGTTGCCGCCGCTGAGGAAGCCGGGTTCGACGCCGTGTTCACCGCCGAGGCGTGGGGTTCGGACGCGTACACGCCGTTGGCCTGGTGGGGTTCCTCGACGCAACGGGTGCGGCTGGGTACCTCGGTGGCTCAGCTGTCCGCGCGCACTCCGACGGCTTGTGCGATGGCCGCTTTGACTTTGGATCATCTGAGCGGGGGCCGGCACATTCTCGGGCTCGGCGTGTCCGGGCCGCAGGTGGTGGAGGGCTGGTACGGCCAGCGATTTCCCAAGCCGCTGGCCCGCACCCGGGAATACATCGACATCATCCGCCAGGTGTGGGCCCGCCAGAAGCCGGTGACCTGCGACGGGCCCCACTATCCGCTGCCGCTGACCGGCGCTGGGACAACGGGATTGGGTAAGCCTTTGAAGCCCATTACCCATCCGCTACGTGCCGACATTCCGATCATGCTGGGAGCCGAGGGACCCAAGAATATCGCGCTGGCCGCCGAGATCTGCGACGGCTGGCTGCCCATCTTCTACACCCCGCGGATGGCCGACATGTACAACGAATGGCTCGACGAAGGATTCGCCCGGCCGGGTGCCCGCCGCAGCCGCGCGGACTTCGAAATCTGCGCGACCGCGCAGGTGGTGGTCACCGAGGACCGGGCGGCGGCGTTTGCCGGCATCAAGCCGTTCCTGGCCCTTTACGTGGGCGGTATGGGTGCCGAGGACACCAACTTCCACGCCGACGTCTATCGCCGCATGGGGTACGCGGAGGTGGTCGACGAAGTGACCAGGTTGTTCCGTTCCGACCGCAAGGACGAGGCCGCTGCCGTCATCCCCGACGAGCTTGTCGACGACGCCATCATCGTCGGCGATTTGGACTACGTGCGTAAGCAGATCGCCGCCTGGGAGGCCGCCGGGGTGACCATGATGGTGGTCTCTGCCCGCAGCGTTGAGCAGGTAGGAGACCTCGCGGCACTGGTCTGAGACCGCGTCTTGCGGCGCGATTAGAACGCGTTCTAGATTGGCCGGGTGGGTTCAGATGGCGTGTGCGTCGCCGAAGGTCATCTCCACGTTGGCCGCCGACTGGGACGCCAGCGCCCGCTTCGGCAGACCCAGCGCGGCGAGTTCTTCGGCGTAGGGGTGATCGCCGAGGCGCAGCCGGGCGCCGCCGAGCCGGGCCCGCAGACCCGAGATCTTCATCTGCCACGGGATCTCCCGAGTGACGCCGTCCCGGTGGGAGTAGGTCTTGAGGAGCTGCGCTTTTCCCGTCGGGATGGGCACCCCGTTGCTGAATTCGATCGCGGCGATCAGCTGCCCGCCGGCGCTGACGTCGAAGCTGAAGGTGTTGCCGTCGGTGACGGTGAAGTCCGCCAGGATCTTTGGGAAGCCCCAGATGGTGCGGCCGGCCTCGAGGGTGAACTCCTGATCCACGGGCAGGTGATGGATGAACGCGGCGGCTTTGGTGAGTGCCTGTGGCCCGCGGCGGGGCTGCGTGTTGGCCGGGTTCACCATGACCGCGGTGCCGTATTCGTGGTATTGCCCGAGATCGCCGTCGAGATAGCGCACCAGCATTTGCATGACGAGCGCTTTGCCGGGCAGGTATTCGCACACCTTGAGGCCGCTGTAGTCGATGAGGTGTTGCGTTGGCGCGGCGGGGACCGAGAACATCGCCGAATGCAGATCCGCCTTGCGGATGCGGATCGGCATGGTGAGTACCGTGCCGGCGATGGTGTGTTGCGAGACAGGCATGCGGGTCACTGTAGTGCGGAGGACTGTGATGACTAAAGCTCCCGACGTCGATCTGAGCGACGGCACCTTCTATGCCAGCCGTGAGGCACGCGCCGCGTACCGGTGGATGCGAGAGAACCAGCCGGTGTTCCGCGACCGCAACGGACTTGCCGCCGCCTCGAGCTATCAGGCGGTGATCGACGCCGAACGCCAGCCTGAGCTGTTCTCCAACGCCGGCGGAATCCGACCCGACCAGCCCGCCATGCCGATGATGATCGACATGGATGACCCGGCACATCTGTTGCGGCGCAAGCTGGTTAACGCCGGGTTCACGCGCAAGCAGGTGAAAGGCCGGGAGGAGTCGATTGCGGCATTGTGCGATACGCTGATCGACGCGGTGTGCGAACGCGGCGAGTGCGACTTCGTGCGCGACCTAGCCGCGCCGCTGCCGATGGCGGTGATCGGCGACATGCTTGGAGTGCGGCCTGAGCAGCGCGATATGTTCCTGAAATGGTCCGATGACCTGGTGATGTTTCTCAGTTCGCATGTATCGCAAGAAGATTTCCAGATCAGCGTGGACGCCTTCGCGGCCTATAACGATTTCACCCGGGCCACTATCGCTGCGCGTCGCGACGAGCCGACCGACGACTTGGTGAGCGTGTTGGTGAGTTCGGAGGTCGACGGTGAGCGGTTGTCTGACGACGAGCTTGTGATGGAGACGCTGCTGATCCTGATCGGTGGGGACGAGACCACGCGGCATACTCTCAGCGGGGGTACTGAGCAGCTGCTGCAGCATCGCGACCAGTGGGACCTGCTGCAGAATGACCCGTCGTCGGTGCCGTCTGCGATCGAGGAGATGCTGCGTTGGACCTCGCCGGTGAAGAACATGTGCCGGATGGTGACCGCGGATACGGAATTTCACGGCACTGCGTTGCGTGCTGGCGAGAAGATGATGCTCTTGTTCGAGTCGGCGAACTTCGACGAGGCGGTGTTCGCTGCGCCGGAGAAGTTTGACATTCAGCGAAACCCTAATAGCCACTTGGCATTCGGCTTCGGCACCCATTTTTGCCTGGGCAATCAGCTGGCGCGCTTAGAGTTGTCGCTGATGACGTCGCGGTTGGTGCGGCGGCTGCCCGACCTACGGTTGGCCTGCGCGGATGCGGCGTTGCCGCTGCGGCCGGCGAACTTCGTCAGCGGCCTGGAGTCGATGCCGGTCGTGTTCACCCCTTGCGCGCCTCTGACGTAGGCTGTTGTCTCGCCGAACGTGTTCTCATTGCGAGATTTCCGGCGAATTTTCGCAGTCATTTCACGCTCGACGGGCCCGGACGGCTGCCACCCGTCGCAGGATGCCACCCGGCACATCCTCGACCGTGACTCGGACGACGATCCAGCCGAGGTCGGCTAGCGCCTCGAAACGTGCGATGTCCCTGTTGAATTGCCTGCGATCGGTTCGATGGTGATCACCTTCGTACTCGACCGCGACTTTGATGTCCTCCCACCCTAGGTCGAGCACAGCCAGAAGTTCGCCGTACTCGCCGTAAACCGGGATCTGGGTCTGCGGCCTTGGATAGCCGGCGTCGATCAGCAGCAATCGCAGCCACGTCTCGCGGGGCGACTCCGCACCGGCGTCGACGAGCGCCAGCGCCCGGCGGGCACGCCTGATGTCGCGGTGGCCCTTATAGCGCTCGGTAAGCAGGTGGGCGCGGGTGAGCTCGAATCTGGTTGCCCGGGCTAGCGCATCGATGGCCGCGACCGCTTCGCCCACCGGATTGCGGCAGGCGAGGTCGAGGGCGGTGCGCGCGGGAGTTGTTGCGGGCAGGCCGCCGACGACTTCGGTCTCGTCGGGTGCCACCCCACCTGACCAGGTGCGAATGCCCGTCGGGGGGCGCCGGTGGTCGTAGCGCAATTGCGCTGGCGTCCGGTGATCAACCCATTTCGCGCCGTAGAGTGCGGAGGCCGAGTGGCCCGCGACGACGCCCCGCCGTCGCGACCACAGCCAAGCAGCGCGCGCACGAGTGGTAGCGGTGAGGGTGGTGTCGGGCGGGACGTACACGTCGGGATGGATGGCTACGAACCGGCTGCGCAGGCGGTAGGGTGTCAGTGCACCCGATGCGATTGCCTCACTGCCGATGAATGGTCCGGTCACGAAGCAGCAGTGTGGCGTGCGGCACCGACAACGCCGCACAGCGTGTAATGGCTGCGAGATTTTGGCCGCCCGAATTTTCGCAATGGTCTCACGCTCGGCGATGCCTCAGTTAGCGGTTGCGGAAGTTGGGTTTGCGTTTCTCGGCGAACGCGCGCGGACCTTCCTTGGCGTCCTCGGACAGGAAGACCTGAATGCCGATCTGGGTGTCGATCTTGAACGCCTCGTTCTCGTGCATGCCCTCGGTCTCGCGGATGGTGCGCAGGATGGCCTGCACGGCGAGGGGTCCGTTAGCGGCGATCACCTCTGCCAGCTCTAGGGCCTTCGCCAGCGCCTGCCCGTCGGGCACTAGGTACCCGATGAGGCCCGTGTCCTTGGCCTCGGCGGCGGTGATGTGGCGTCCGGTCAGCAGCAGGTCGCACGCCACGGTATAGGGAATCTGGCGCACCAGGCGCACGGCCGAGCCGCCCATCGGGTACAGGCTCCACTTGGCTTCGGAGATGCCGAACTTCGCGCTCTCGCCGGCGACGCGGATATCGGTGCCCTGCAAGATCTCGGTCCCACCGGCGATGGCGGGGCCTTCGACGGCGGCGATCAGCGGCTTGGTGAGCCGGCGGCCCTTGAGCAAGGCGTCGATGCGTGACGGGTCGTAGCTGCCGTCCTGGAACGAGTCGCCCGGCGGCTTCTTGGTTGCCGCCTTGAGGTCCATGCCGGCGCAGAAGTAGCCACCCGCTCCGGTCAGGATGGCGCACCGGATGTCGGGATCGTTGTCGACGCGGTCCCAGGCCTGTGCCATGATCTGCATCATTTCGGTGCTCAAGGCATTGCGGGCGTGCGGCCGGTTCATCGTCACGATGAGGGTGTGACCGCGCTGTTCCACCAGCGCGTCGGGTTGGTTTTCCGGCTCGCTCACGGGTGATCGCCTTCCTGTACTGGCCAGAACTTGTCAAGAAATGTAACACGTTCTAGTTTGGTGGCTGTGGCCTTGAATATTGCCGATCTCGCTGAGCACGCCATCGACGCTGTGCCCGACCGTATCGCCCTCATCTGCGGCGAGGAGAAGCTGACCTACGCGCAACTAGAGGAGAAAGCCAACCGCCTTGCGCATTACCTGCTCAACCAGGGCGTGCGAAAAGACGACAAGGTGGGACTGTACTGCCGGAACCGTATCGAGATCGTGATTGCGATGCTGGGTATCGTCAAGGCGGGCGCCATCCTGGTGAACGTCAACTTCCGTTATGTCGAGGGTGAGCTCCGTTACTTGTTCGACAACTCCGACATGGTGGCACTCGTACACGAGCGCCAGTACTCTGACCGGGTCGCCAACGTGCTGGCGGACACTCCCAACGTCAAGACGGTGTTGGTGGTTGAGGACGGTGGTGACAACGATTTTCAGCGTTACGGCGGCGTGGAATTCTACTCGGCACTAGCGCAGGGCTCACCCGAGCGCGACTTCGGCGAGCGCAGCGCTGAGGCCATCTATTTGCTCTACACCGGCGGCACCACCGGTTTCCCGAAAGGTGTGATGTGGCGTCACGAAGACATCTACCGGGTGCTATTCGGTGGAACCGACTTCGCCACAGGTGAATTCGTCAAAGACGAATACGATCTGGCTAAGGCTGCTGCCGCCAATCCGCCGATGATCCGCTATCCGATTCCGCCGATGATCCACGGCGCCACTCAATCGGCCACCTGGATGTCGATCTTTTCCGGTCAAACCACCGTGCTGGCACCGGAATTCGACGCCGAGGCGGTGTGGCGCACGATCCACGAACACAAGGTGAACCTGCTGTTCTTCACCGGCGACGCGATGGCCCGCCCGCTGCTGGATGCGTTATTGAAGGACAACGATTACGACTTGTCGTCGTTGTTCTTGTTGGCCAGCACCGCGGCGCTGTTCTCGCCGAGCATCAAGGAGAAACTGCTGGAGCTGCTGCCGAATCGGGTTATCACGGACTCAATTGGCTCGTCGGAGACCGGTTTTGGCGGCACCAGTATCGTGGCTGCGGGTGCGCCGCACAGTGGGGGACCGCGGGTGAGCATCGATCGTCGCACCGTAGTTCTCGACGAAGAGGGCAACGAGGTCAAGCCTGGTTCGGGTGTGCGTGGCTTCATTGCCAAGAAGGGCAACATTCCGGTCGGCTATTACAAGGATGAGAAGAAGACCGCCGAGACGTTTCGGACCATCAACGGGGTGCGTTACGCGGTCCCCGGCGACTACGCCGTTGTCGAGGCCGACGGCACGGTCACCATGCTGGGACGGGGCTCGGTGTCGATCAACAGCGGTGGGGAAAAGATTTATCCCGAGGAAGTCGAGGCAGCGTTGAAAGCCCATCCCGACGTGTTCGACGCGTTGGTAGTGGGTGTGCCCGATCCGCGGTATGGCCAGCAGGTGGCGGCGGTGGTGGCCGCCCGGGGCGGGTGCCGGCCATCGCTGGCCGAGCTGGATAGCTTTGTGCGCTCGGAAATCGCGGGATATAAGGTGCCGCGCAGTGTTTGGTTCGTCGACGAGGTGAAGCGCTCACCAGCCGGTAAGCCGGACTACCGGTGGGCCAAAGAGCAGACCGAATTGCGGCCGGCTGATGACGTGCGTGCTGCGCCCCCCGGTAAGGGCCTGCTGAGGGCGGGGGGGTAGTCGGGGGGGCGACCGACTTCGTCAAGCATCGTCCGGGCGCCCCAGCCGGCTTTTTTGCATGGGAAGCCGCTGGGCTGCAGTGGCTTTCGAGTGTCGAGGGCGGTGTGCCGTGCGCGCAGGTGATTTCCGTCGATGCGGCGAGCCTGACCTTGCGCCGGTTGGAGTCGGCGGCACCGAGCCGCGACGCGGCAGCCGTGTTCGGCGGCCAGCTAGCCGTCACGCACGATGCGGGTGCTCCCACATTCGGCGCGGGCCCGGATGGATGGGACGGGCCGGGCTTCTTGGGACCCTTGTCGCAGCCATTGCCGATATCGCTGCGCCGGCACCAACGCTGGGGCCATTTCTACGCCGAGGAGCGGCTGGCACCGATGGCTGAACTCGCGGCGCCGCAGCTGGATGCCTCGGCTCGTGCCGCGATCGAAACTGTCGTGAAACGGTGCCGTGTAGGCGATTTCGACGACGACGAGCAGCCGGCCCGGCTGCACGGCGATCTGTGGACCGGCAACGTGATGTGGACACCTGACGGGGTGGTGCTGATCGACCCCGCTGCGCACGCCGGACACCGCGAGACCGATTTGGCGATGCTCGCGCTGTTCGGCTGTCCGCACTACGACGCCGTCCTCGCCGGATACCAACGAGTGCGATCGCTGAAACCCGGCTGGTGCAACCGCATTGGGCTGCACCAGCTTTATCCGCTGCTGGTGCATGTTGTGCTGTTCGGCGGCGGCTACGCACGGCAGACACACGCCGCCGCTTGCTCGGCGCTGGCCAGCTGACGTTGCTCGGGTTGCATGCGAGCACCTGCCGCCGACATGAACGAATCGACGGCCTTGCCGGATTTCATCTTTCGTGGCCGGTCGCGCCTTGGGGGCGTTGTAGGTGGGACGTTGGTTCGCGAGCGGTGGTGTTGCGTGCGTCTCGGGCGGCCGCGACTGGCGGTAGCCACCACGACACTGATGCCGTGGCGTCGGTGGGAAATAGAAATTGACCAGCTGCGCGGTCGGGTGCAATCCTGCTCGGCTGCCTTATTGCCCAACAACTACCATGCCTATGACCGCCCAGCTGACCGGCGGCGCTGCTTCGCGTCGCCGCCCCATCACCGACGTCGACGCCCGGCTCGACGGCCTCGATTGCGATGTGCGTCAGGCGCTGCGCCCGCTCGGCGAACTCCTGGTCGGTGTCGCCGAACGCGAGACGTACATGATTAATGCCTGGCGCATGGCGCGACGACACGACCAATTTATCAACAAGATACATAATTACATTTTGAGCCTCTACAGGCGCCAAACACCTGCTCACAAAGCCGATTGAGAATCAGATCCGCTACCACGGGAACTTCGGTCTAAGGCGTGCCGCCCTTTCCGCCGGTACCGGCACTACCGCCGGTACCACCGGCACCGCCGGTAGTACCGATAGGACCGGCGCCGCCCGTGCCGGCTCCGCCGCCAGTTCCGTTAGACCCGGGGATGAGGCCGCCATCACCTGCACCGCCGTCGCCGCCGTCGGCGCCGTCGCCTCCGTCACCACCGATTCCACCAGTTCCGGCGCCTGAGCCGGCGCCTCCTGCGCCACCGGAGCCACCGGCGGCTCCAGCTCCTCCGGTGCCCCCAGCCCCGCCCTTGCCGGCGCCACCGCCGATTCCGCCGTTGCCGCCGGCCCCACCGGTGCCGCCGGTGCCGCCAGCCCCGCCGTTGCCGTTCCCACCGACGCCGGCGGAGCCACCCACTCCGCCGTTGCCGGCAGCGCCGCCGGCGCCGCCGTTACCGCCCTTGCCGGATCCGCCGGGGCGGGCATTGCCGCCTTGGCCGCCCTTTCCGCCGTCGCCCCCGTCGCCAGCGGCGCCGCCATCACCACCGCCAGTACCTCCGCTACCGCCGCTTCCGCCGTGGCCGGCTGCCCCGCCGATCCCGCCGGCACCTCCGGGGCCATTGCCGGCCGTTCGGTTTGCTCCGTTGCCGCCGTCGCCGCCGCTGCCGCCGGATCCGCCCTCGCCACCAGTGCCGCCCCCGGTAGTACCAATGCCGGCTCCGCCGGTGCCGCCCGTACCGCCGGTGCCGCCTATTCCACCGGCGGTACCGGGTGCGCCATTGCCGGACGCGACGCCACCCTTGCCGCCGTTGCCGCCGGATCCGGCCTTTCCGCCGTCGCCGCCAACGCCGTTGGCGCCACCGCCGGCGCCGCCGGCGCCAGCTGCGCCGCCGCTTCCGCCGTTTCCACCGGCCGCGCCATTTCCGCCGATTTGGTTCGTGCCGCCGGAACCGCCGTTGCCACCGTTTGCGCCGGCGCCGCCCTTGCCGCCGTCGCCGCCGGCTCCGCCGCCCGTTCCGCCGACGCCGTTGCCCCCAGCGCCGCCGGCTCCGCCCTTGCCGCCGATCCCGCCAGCCGTGCCGCTTACACCGGTGCCGGCGCCGCCTGAGGTGCCCGCCGTGGCACCGCCGCCAGTACCGCCGTCTCCGCCGTTGCCGGCGGTGCCGTTGGTCCCGGCAGTTCCGCCGCCTGCGCCGGCAGATCCGCCGGCGCCGGCGCTTCCACCCTGGCCGCCAGCTCCGCCATCACCGCCGTTGTTGCCGTTACCGCCGGCGTTTCCGCCGCCGCCACCGGTGGCTCCGTCTGCACCGGTACCACCGGATCCGCCCTTACCGCCGCCGATCCCGCCAATACCGTTGCCGCCAGCGCCGCCGTTACCGCCACTGCCGCCATTGCCGCCGGTGCCGCCGCTACCTCCCGCTCCGGGGCCACTCGTGCCGAGGGTGCCGGTAGTACCTGCGGCGCCCTTTCCTCCGTCGCCGCCGTTACCGGCGATGCCGTTTGCTCCGGTGCTGGAGCCCGTTCCTCCGGCGCCGGCGTCGCCGCCGATCCCGCCATCGCCGCCGCTACCGCCGTTGCCGCCGAACACGCCGTTGGTGGCTCCGTCTCCACCATGGCCGCCCTTGGCACCGTTGCCGCCAGCACCGCCTGCCCCTGCAGTACCTCCGGGACCGGCGGTCCCCCCGGAGCCCCCAGCCCCTCCAGCACCACCGTTGCCACCGTTGCCACCCTTGACTCCACTGCCCAGCGGGCCGCTTGCTCCAATCGCCCCGACTCCGCCGTTGCCGCCGGCGCCGCCTTGACCGCCGGTGCCCGCATCACCCGTGCTGCCGCCAACGCCAGCACCGGCCGACCCGCCGGCCCCGGCGTTACCGCCGGTGCCGCCGGTGCCGCCGGCGCCACCATTCGGATTACCAAGTCCGCCGCTGCCACCTATGCCGCCAGTGCCGCCTTTACCGCCGGTGCCTCCAACTCCACCGGAGCCAGC
>NZ_VTZN01000134.1 GCF_008370645.1 Mycobacterium simiae | reverse complement strand
AACGGCGGGGCCGGGGGGCTAGGCGGAGCAGGGATGGCGGCTACCGCCAGCGCAGCCGCCGGCAACGGCGCACCAGGCGGTGTCGGCGGGGCGGCCGGGCTGTTCGGTGCGGGCGGGCGCGGTGGCGCTGGCGGGGACGGCGGAGCTTCCACCCTGCAGGACCCCGGCGACGTCACCGGAGGTGGTGGCGCCGGCGGCGCCGGCGGCGGTGGCGGGCTGGTGTCCGGCAACGGCGGCGACGGTGGGCGGGGCGGGGCCGCCGGGAACGCGAACGTGTGGGTGGGGGAAACCATAGAACCAGGACTGGCGCTCGCCGGCGCCAGCGGGCACGGCGGCGCCGGTGGCGCTGCTGGGTTGTTCGGTGCGGGTGGAGCAGGCGGCGTCGGCGGAACTGGCGGGTTCTCCGGCGGAAATGGACGCGTCAGCGGAACAGGTGGCGGCGGTGGCGAGGGCGGCCATGGTGGCTGGCTCTACGGGACTGCTGGAGCCGGGGGAGCGGGTGGTACCGGTGGGGCTGCCTCAACCGTGAGCCTGTCGGGGATATCTGGCTTCAGCTACTTCGACTCGATTGGCGGCAACGGTGGTGTCGGCGGTGCTGGCGGTGCCGCGGGGTTGGTCGGTACCGGTGGCGCCGGCGGCGTCGGCGGGGCCGGCGGTCTCAGTGGCGCTGACCGCGGGGGTAACGGCGGGGCTGGCGGCACCGGAGGTGCCGGTGGCTGGCTAGCCGGCCGCGGCGGGGCCGGTGGTCACGGCGGCGCCGGGGGCCCCATGTTCGTTTGGGGAGATGAGGGTATCGGTGGCGCTGGGGGTGATGGTGGGAACGTGCGGCTAATCGGTGCTGGCGGCAGCGCCGGGGTCGGCGGCTCGGGCAAGGTTGCCGGACCTGATGGCCGCCGCGGCGTCGATGGCTTGCTTTTTGGCTAAGCGGTCAGGGGCGCACTGGGAAACGGTGGTGCTGGCGGTGCTGGCGGGGATGGCCAGCTGTTCGGCGACGGCGGCGATGCCGGCGCCGGCGGTGGTGGCGCGGCTGCCGGACCTGGTGGCGTCCCCGGTGCCGGTGGCCTGCTCTTCGGCAACCCCGGAGCGGGATAACGCTTAGTTAGGCGGGCATCGTCCGCCGTTCCTCGGGCCCCCACAGCGGCTGCATGCCGCCGGGCAGCCTCAACTGCGTCGCGCTGATGACGTCGGCCAGGTCGCGCAGTGCTTTGTGGAGCGCGCCGAGTAAGTCGGCCAGTTCCGTGCGGCGCCCGTCGGTGATCTCGTCCAGCTCGGTGGGATCGGATCGCCGCAGCCGGGTGTTGATCTCGTCGGCCATCCGCTCGGGGCGGGACGAGCCGGAGGATCCGGGCAGGTCCTTGAGGTCGGCCCGCAGCCGCTCCAGCTGATACACCAACGAGCGCGGGTTGTGCGCGTCGAACAGCATCAACTCAGTCACTGCGGCGACGCTGACTTTACCCACATTGCGGCGGCGGTAGATGACTGACGACTCACAGGCTTCCAGGGTCGCCTCGATAATGGTTTGCTCGGCCACCGCGCCCCGCACCTCGGTCAGCGTGTCGGCTAGCAGCGCGGTCAGCCAGAGGCCGCGCTCGATGCGCTTGCCGATGTCCATCATGGTCCAGCCTGCGTCGCGCACCATCGACTCGCCGGCCACGCCGGACAGCGTCAGCATTCCGGCCAATGTCTGCGCCTGCGCATCGGCTAGCAGGGCGTCAGCCTCGGCGAGGGATTGCGGCGGGTCGGACCGCAGCGCAACCGCACGTTCGATGCCGGCCAGCACCATCCAGGTGTCGTTGGACAACTGGTCGCGCACCGCCCGGGCACACAGTGCGAGCCCTTCCACCGACTGCACGAGGGAGCCCGGCCGCTCCAGGTCCACGGTCATGGACCACAGCATTGAGGGGGCGACGGCGATCATCTCGGCGTGGTCGTTCGCGGCCCCGGCATCCGTCCCGGTGATCTGGCCGAGGGCGGCCATCAGCACCGGGACGCACTCGCTTTCCTCGGTGTCCTGATGGTGCCGGAAAACGTGATAGCGCTCGCGAGCCACGATCAGCAACCGGGCCATGTTCTCGGCGCGCTCGCCGTAACGTCCCATCCAGAACAGATCGGACAGCACCCGCGGGGAACTGAGACCCTGGGTGCCCACCCCCGTCTTGGCCCGTTGCATCAGCGACGGCGGCAACGCGGTGATCGTCACCGCCTCGGCGATCGCGCGCTCCGTGGGCCGCACCCAAATATCTTTGGCAGCAACCGATTTCAACGTGTACGCGGCCGGCCCGGGCGCCAGGACGTAACCCAGGCCGCCGATCATCGGCGCATAGCCGCTGCGTTGGGCTACCGTGAACAGCCGCATTCCGACCCCGGCTGAGGACAGCATGCCGGCGTGGTCGGTGGGTGCGCAGGAGAACGCCGGCACTTCCTGGCCGACCCACTGCCAGGGCATCGCCTCGATGCGTGCCGCCACCTCCGCCAATTGCTCCGCCGACAGCGACGGTCCAAGCAGGGTTGTGCCGCCAACAGCGGACTTGATCAGCAGCGACGGCAGCTTCGCCAGCAGATGCGAGCGTTCACTGGCGACGCCGCCCCAGTAGACCGGCGCGGTCTGCAGCAGCGGTTCCTCGCTGAACAATCGTCTAGCCAGCTCGGGCAGGAAGCGCAACAGCCCGGGGCTTTCCAGGATGCCGCTGCCCAGCGTATTGACCACGGTCACCGTTCCGCGGTGTTGGGCCTCCACCAAACCGACCACACCAAGCCGGGAATCGGCGCGCAGATCCAGCGGGTCCGCATAGTCGGCGTCGACACGGCGCAACACCACGTCGACACGTTTGAGCGTGCCCAGCGAGCGCATCCACAGCTTGCCGTCGCGCACTACCAGGTCCGCGCTCTCCACCATCGGAAAACCCAGCAGTGAAGCCAGATACGCCTGGTCGAAGGATGTCTCGGAGTAGATGCCCGGGCTGAGCACCACCACCACCGGGTCTTGGGCGACGTCGGGGGCCGCGTCGATCAGGGCCAGCCGCAGCGCCTGCGCGAACGGTGTGGTCGGTCGCGGCGCAATCCGCTCGTAGAGGTCGGGAATAGCGTGCGCGATCACCCGCCGGTCGGCCAGCGCGTAACCCGCGCCCGAGGGCGCTTGCGTCCAGTCGGCGTTGACTTGATAGCCGCCGCCGGGTAACCGGCTCACATCGCAGCCGTGCAGGAAAAGCTGGTGGTGCCCGGGCACCTTGATCCCGTTGGCAGGCCGCACATAGCCGGGGTGGGCGAAGATCAGCTGGGCCGGCAGCACTCCCTCGAGCAGCAGGTTGCGGGGCCCGTACAAGTCGGTGAGCACCGCATCGAGTAGGCGGGAGCGTTGCACCAGCCCGGCTTCCAGAACACCCCAGTCTTCGGCCGACACCACCAGCGGCAGCGTGTCCAGCCGCCAGGGCCCGGGCTCCAGTCCGTGGGCGCCGTGCTCGTCACGGGCGGAATCCACTCCGGTGTACGTGATGCCGTCATGGTCGATCAGGCCGTGCACCATCGAGCGCAACCGGTCCAGTCCCGCTCTGCCGCGCTCGGCGACCGCGTCGGCCAGCTCAGTCCAGGCCGGCCGCACCTTGCCTTCCGCGTCGACGAATTCGTCGTAGCTGATGCCTGGGCCCTCACGCAGGTCGAACAACGCTTCCTGGCTGCGCGCGGTGCGGTACCCGGCGAGCAGGCGGTCGACGTCAGCCACTGCTCGACTGTTTCCCAGTGCCAATTTCGTGCTAATCCGGGTGGCCATTACTGTTGAACGGTACGCACGCGTCGCAGGTCGAGGATGCCCGGCGCGCCGACATCAGTAAACATTCGCGCCTGCTTCTCCCGAATGTGGGACAAGTCGAGTTTGCCCGGAGTGAAGCCGGTGGCCTCGAACCGGCGGGCGCGGCGTGACTCCGCCTCGACGGCGTTGATTGGCGGCTCGTCGTAAGCGCGGCCGCCGGGATGGGCGACGTAGTAGGTGCAACCGCCACGCGACGTTCCGGCGGTCAGGTCGATGAGCTCGAACTGCAACGGACCGTCCGAGGAAACCGTCGGATGTAAGGCACTGGGCGGCTGCCAGGCCTTGAACCGCACCCCGCCCACGTGGATGTCCGAGTGGTCGGTGGCCAACAGGGGCACCGGGTAGCCGTTGCAGGTAACCACGTAGCGGTGGCGGTCGGCGCCGATGACGCGGACCTGGACGCGTTCCACCGACGAGTCGACGTAGCGGGCGGTGCCGGTAGCGGTGGACTCTTCGCCGAGGGTGTTCCACGGCTCAATCGCCCCGCGCAGCTCGATCTCCACCCCGTCGAAGACGGCGGTGCCAATGCGTGGGAAGCGGAATTCGGTGAACGGGTCCAGCCAGCTGGTCGCAAAGGCGATCTCTTGGGCGCGCAAGTCTGCTGCCACTTCGGCGATGTCGTGGATCACGAAGTGCGGCAATAGATATCGCCCGTGCAAGTTGGCGCCGTGGCGGATCAGCGGGGCGCGCAGCGGTTGCTCCCAGAACCACGCCAGCAACGAGCGCACCAACAACGACTGCACCATCGCCATGCGCAGATGCGGCGGCATCTCGAACCCGCGCAGCTCCAACAGGCCCAGCCGGCCGCGGGGGCCTTCGGGACTGTAGAGCTTGTCGATGCAGAACTCGGCGCGATGAGTGTTGCCGGTGATGTCGGTGAGCAGGTGCCGCAGCGCGCGGTCGGTGACCCATGGTTGCGGCTGGCCGCCCCCGAGCGGCTGAGAGAGCCGGGCGATCTCAGCGAACGCGATCTCGAGCTCGTACAGTGCTTCGGCGCGGCCTTCGTCAACCCGCGGCGCCTGCGAGGTAGTGCCGACAAAGCGCCCCGCGAACAGATAGGACAATGACGGATGACGCTGCCAGTAGGTCAGCAGCGAGACCAGCAGGTCTGGGCGGCGCAGTAGCGGTGAGTCCGCGGGTGTGACGCCGCCGAGGGTGATGTGGTTGCCACCACCGGTGCCGCCGTGCGTGCCGTCGACGTCGAACGACTCGGTAGCAAGCCGAGCGCGACGAGCCTCTTCGTACAGACTCTCCAGCTGCTGGAATTGTTCGGCGAAGCTGGCGGTGGGCGCGATGTTGACCTCGATCACCCCGGGATCGGGGGTAATCGTGGTCGACTTCAGTCGCGGGTCCGGCGGCGGGCCGTAGCCCTCGATTACCACCGGGCAGCCGGTTTTCGCTGCCGCGGCTTCGATACGCGCGATGAGGTCGACGAAGTGCTCGAGCGCCTCGGTGGGTGGCACGAACACATACAGCAATCCGTCGCGCACCTCGGCGACCATCGCGGTCGTCGGCGCGCCCTCGGGGTCCACTAGCACTGCTGGTACGGCCGCGGGCAGCGGCGGCAAGGCGTGGCCCACACTCAACGGGTCGGACTCGAATAATCCCCGCGACGGTCGCCAGCTGATCGAGTTCAGCGGCAGTCGCAGCCCGGCCGGCGAATCCCCCTCAATCAGCACCAGGCGACCGCGGCGAAATTGCCAATTGGCGCTGGCCCAGCCTGCGCCGTCGTCGCGGCGGTGCAGCGGCAGCACGAACGCGGCCGGGGAGCTGACCGATTCGTCCAGGCGTGCTAGTAGTGCGGCTCGCACCGCGGTGTCCGGGTCGGTTTCCGGGGCCAGATCGTCGGCCGGGTCCACCGGGTCGCCGGTCGGCGTCCGCACTGCGGCCGCTAGCCGGGCCAGCGGGTCTTCATAGGCCGGCCGTACCTGTGACAGCGGCAGCCCCATATCCTCGGCGAGTACGTCCAGCACCCGGTGGGCGGCGTCGGCATCGACCGGGGCCGGCTGGTCGAGCCAGGGATCTGCCAGCAGCGCGTCGTTGGTCCACAGTGGGCGCCCGTCGGTACGCCAATACAGCGCAATCTGCCACCGCGGCAACGGCTCTCCCGGATACCACCGGCCCTGGCTGCGCTGGATCAGCCCCTGCGGAGCCCATCGGGCTTTCAGCCGGGCCGCCAGATCCGACGCCCGCTGGCGCTTGTGCGGACCGTCGGCGGCGGTCTTCCACTCCGCAGAGACGTGGTTGTCCACCGAGACGAACGTCGGTTCCCCGCCGACGGTCAGCCGGACGTCGCCGGCGGCCAGCCGCTCGTCGACACGGCGGCCGACCGCACAGATTGTCTCCCACGCCTTGTCGGTGTAGGGCAGCGTCACACGCGGGTCTTCGTGGACCCGCATGACGGTGTTAGAGAATTCCAGCACCGTGCTGCAAACATCGGTGCCGCCGCTGATCGGAGCTGCGCTGGCCGGGTGCGGCGTGGCCGCCAGTGGGATGTGGCCCTCACCGGCGAACAGGCCCGACGTCGGGTCCAGCCCAATCCAGCCCGCCCCGGGAATGTAGACCTCGGTCCAGGCATGCAGGTCGGTGAAGTCGGCGGCCGGTCCAGACGGCCCGTCGAGTGATTCGACGTCGGACGCCAGCTGTACTAGGTAGCCGGACACAAACCGAGCGGCCAGCCCGAGCTGGCGCAGGATCGACACCAGCAACCACGCCGAGTCTCGGCACGACCCGATTCCGGTGCGCAGCGTGAAATCCGGTGTCTGGACGCCGGGTTCCATGCGCACGCTGTAGCCGACGTCGGTGTTGAGCGCGCGATTGACTGCCACCAGGAAGTCGATGGTGCGGGTGCCGTTGGGCACGCTGAAATTGCGCACCCATGCCTGCACGAGCTCCCCGGGTCCCGATCCGTCGCCGTCTTCGTCGACGGGCCGCAGGTACGGTTTGAGGTCGTCGGCCAGCGCCTTGGGATAGGTCATGCCTCCCGCTGGCCATGTCTCGGCCCACTCTTCGATGAAGAAGTCGAATGGGTTGATGACCTTGAGGTCGGCGATGAGCCCCACCGTGATGGTCAGCCGCCGCATGGGTTTGGGAAAGACCAAGCGGGCCTGGAAGTTTCCCAGCGCATCCTGCTGCCAGTTGATGAAGTGCTCGGCCGGCTCGACCCGCAGCGAGTAGGCCTCGATGGGGGTGCGCGAGTGGGGCGCCGGGCGTAGCCGCACGATGTGCGGAAATACCCGCACCAGCCGGTCAAAGGTGTAGCTGGTGCGGTGCTCCAGCGCAACTTTGATGCTCATAACCGCTGATCACATCACAACGCGGAGCAGCCCGCAGCACAGCGCCGCCCGCTTGTGATCGCGGGGTGCGCTGCGGCTGCCAGCTGGGTCTGTGTCGCGACCGGCTATGCCATCTGGGGGCCGGGCGGCGGCATGCCCACCGGGGGACCGGGCTGTTCCACTGGAACGACATTGCCGCCCGACAGCTTGCGGTAGGTGTAGATCTGGACCAGTACCGCGAGCGGAATACCGACGAACATGCCGACATAGCAGGCGAGTTCGCCGAGAACCACCGCCGCGACCTGCACCAGATACGACAGCAGGCTGGCGCCGAGGTTTGACCTGACAGTGGCGATGCTGTGCTTGATGGACTCGATCGGGGATAGGGATTTGTCGACCGCAGCCGCGATGGCGAACTGGGAAATAAAGCCGAAGATCAGGCCGGGGATGATGCACAGGACCGACCCGATTGATGTCCCGATGATGACCAGCAGTGCGGTGAGGATCACTGCGCCCAGGTTGCGCGGCTTGAAGAACGTCCCGATGGTCACCGGCCTGCCGTCGGCGATGTCGAGGCCGCCCGTCGTGAGTCCGGCATGCATGTATATGGCCACCGCCAGGATGGCGACGGAGATCAGGAAGATGACGATGCCCGCTATCGGGCTTAGTGCCACATCGGTCGATTCGTAGGTGTTGCCGTAGGCGTCGGTGATAGTGCTCGTCGTAGTGTCCGACAGCCCAAAGGTGACCCCAGCCATCACACCTACCAGGGCGCCGATCGCCACGGCATAGACGATGACGGGCACAACCAGCGCTGCGACGTTTTTGGTGAACTTGTTCCACGACCAACTGATGGCTTCACCGACGTTGAAATCCGGTGTCTGCGGTCCGCTGAAACCCGGCTGTGGCGGGTAACCCGCCGGAGGGGCGCTTGGCGGACCATAGCCGGGGGGCGGGGGCGGAGTGCCGCGGCCGGGAGCGGAGTAGCCTCCCGGTGCCTGGCCATAGCCGGCCGGCGGAAACGGTGGCACCGGCGGGCTCGGCGGTGACGGCGGCGGGGCCGGTGGTGGCGGCGGCAACGCCGGCCTACTCGCCCTCGGTGCCGCCGGCGGCGCCGGCGGCACCGGCGGGGAAGGCTTCGGCGGCGGCGTGGCCGGTGGCGCCCGCGGGGCCGGCGGCAACGCCGGCCCCGCCGCTGTTGAAGGGCCCGCCGGCCCCGCCGGTGCCCCCGGCCCCGCCGGCGCCGCCGGCTGAGAACCCGCCGGCCCCGCCGGCACCGCCGGCGCCGAACAGCATGGCGGCCCCGCCGGCCCCGCCGGCCTTACCGGCGGCGGACGCGCTCCCACCGGCGCCGCCGGCCCCGCCGCTGCCGAGCAGCCCGCCAGGCCCGCCGGCCCCGCCGGTCCCACCGTCGCCGGCGCCGCCTACCACGCCGGACCCGCCCGCCCCGCCGTTGCCGATCAACCACCCGCCGGGCCCACCGGGGGCGCCGGTCCCCGGGGCGCCGTTGGCGCCATTGCCGAACAGCGGGCGCCCGGTAGCCGCCTGCACGGGCGCGTTGAGCACGTCGAGCGCATTCTGCAGCACCGAGGCAGCCGAAGCCTCAGCACTGGCATACGAGGCCCCACCCATGCTCAGGGCCTGCACAAACTGCTGATGAAACGCCGCCGCCTGCGCGCTGAGCGCCTGATAGGCCTGACCGTGGGCGCCGAACAGTGTCGCGATCGCCGCCGACACCTCATTGGCGGCCGCGGCCACCACCTGTGTTGTGTTGGCCGCGGCGGCTGCGTTGGCCGCGCCGAGCATCGATCCAAGACTGGCCAAATCCGACGTCGCCACCGCCATGGCGTGCGGGGTCGCGATAACAAATGACATCTGACACCTCCCACTACGACATGACCACTAACGTCATACCGGCTTGGGAGTCCCCGGCCCCCGGGCCAGGTATCGGTGGGGGCACAGTGTATCGCGATAGGGGCACCAAACTCTGGGGTTTCCCCAGACGATCTGGTCCGGGTATCGTCGCCGACTCGGGATGGCCCCGACCCCGCGCGCACGGCCCGAAGGTCGGCCGCTATTGCCGCCGCATTCCCGATCAGACCAGCTCGGGCACCCTCAGGTGGGCGAGCGCCAGCTCGAATCCGCATTCGTCGAGTTCCTCGGCGTTCGCCTCCGGCATCGACGTGGCTTTGAGGGCGGTTATCTGGTCCCTGTTCCGTTCCATCGCCTCACGGCTGTCGAACGTCGTGCAGGACACCGCCCGTCCGGATGCGCGGTCGACCAGCAGGCTGGCACTGCAGAACCCGTCGAAGCCCTCGAGCTGGGGCAGGACCGACGACCTGTAGTACCCGATGCCTTGGTCAACTTGGTCCGGCGGCACCTTGACCCAGGTCGCCAGCACACACGCGCCTTCGGCCGAGCGGTGGTCGCGATGCATGACCGCGATCTCCCACTCTTCGACGTTTGCCGTACCCCCGAACATCTCCGCAGCCCGATCACGGATCGGCGTTACCCGTTCCACGCTGGCGTGCTTGGCGTCCTCGGTTTCCCAGGAGCTGGTAGCAATGCACCGGCCCGACTGCCGGTCGACCAACAGCGACACCCCGACGCACCCGTCGAGTTCCTGGAGCGCGGGCATAACCTCATCGCGAACGTGCGCAATTCCGGCGTCGATGGACGAGGGTTGCGCCTGCATTGTGGTAGAACGTGCGTACACGATCCACCCCTTTTCCCTTTGTAAGGGGCGGCGCCCCGGTGGCGCCACCGGTCCCACCAGATACCTTCCTCCTACCGATACGCCCTGGCAATCCTTATCTTGCGACGGATTGGCAGGCCCTTAGCAGGCCCTGTGCCGCCCCCGTAGGCTTGACAGGTGCATACCGACGTGCTGGATGTGGACACCTCGCGGCGCCGCATTGTCGATCTCACCGACGCGTTACGCAGGTTCTGCTTCGCCTACGGCGACGGCCTGTGCAACGTGTTCGTTCCCCACGCGACCGCCGGGGTCGCGATCATCGAGACCGGTGCCGGTTCGGACGACGACCTCGTGGACACCCTCGAGCGGCTGCTGCCACGCGATGACCGCTACCGGCATGCGCACGGCTCCTACGGCCACGGCGCCGACCATGTGTTGCCGGCCCTGGTCGCGCCGTCGGTGACGGTGCCGGTCTCTGGTGGGGAGCCGTTGCTGGGCACCTGGCAAAGCGTGGTCCTGGTGGACCTCAACCGGGACAATCCGCGGCGGTCGGTGCGATTGAGCTTTGTGCCAGGCTGAGCGGGCTGAAAGCGGTTTTACGACAGCCTTCTCATAGGCCGGCGAATAGGCTGGTAATCAGCCTCGACCAAGAAAACTAAGGAAGCGACGACAGTGCAGACACACGAGATCAGGAAGCGGTTCCTTGATCACTTCGTGAAAGCGGGTCACACCGAGGTGCCCAGCGCCTCGGTGATCCTCGACGACCCCAACCTGTTGTTCGTCAACGCCGGCATGGTCCAATTCGTGCCGTTCTTCCTGGGCCAGCGCACGCCTCCATACCAGACAGCCACCAGCATCCAAAAGTGCATCCGCACGCCCGATATCGACGAGGTGGGCATCACCACCCGGCATAACACCTTCTTTCAGATGGCCGGAAACTTCTCGTTCGGCGACTACTTCAAGCGCGAAGCCATCGCTTTGGCGTGGGACTTGTTGACCAACAGTGTCTCCGAGGGCGGATACGGGCTTGACCCGGACAAGCTCTGGGCCACAGTGTATTTCGACGACGATGAGGCTGCGGGGCTATGGCAGGAAGTCGCCGGTATGCCGGTCGACCGAATCCAGCGCCGGGGTATGGCCGACAACTACTGGTCGATGGGCATCCCGGGGCCGTGTGGGCCGTCGTCGGAGATCTACTACGACCGTGGGCCTGACTACGGTCCCGAGGGCGGTCCTGTCGTCAACGAGGACCGCTACCTCGAGATCTGGAACCTGGTGTTCATGCAGAACGAGCGCGGCGAGGGAACCACCAAGGAGGACTACGAGATCCTCGGCCCGTTGCCGCGCAAGAACATCGACACCGGCATGGGAGTTGAGCGGGTCGCGCTGGTTCTGCAGGGGGTGCACAACGTCTACGAGACTGACCTGCTGCGCCCGATCGTGGACACTGTGGCCTTGGTCGCCGCACGCCCCTACGACGTCGGCAATCACGCCGACGACGTGCGCTACCGCATCATCGCCGACCACAGCCGCACCGCCGCGATCCTGATCGGCGATGGGGTGAGCCCGGGCAACGACGGTCGTGGTTACGTGCTGCGGCGGCTGCTGCGCCGGGTCATCCGGTCAGCCAAGCTGCTGAACATCGACACGCCGATCGTCGGCGAGCTGATGGCCACCGTGCGCGACGCCATGGGCGCGTCGTATCCGGAGCTGGTCAGCGACTTCGACCGGATCAATCGGATCGCCGTCGCCGAGGAGACGGCGTTCAACCGCACCCTGGCTTCGGGCTCCCGGCTGTTCGACGAGGTGGCCGGGGCCACCAAGTCTTCCGGCGCCACGGTGGTTTCCGGGTCGGACGCGTTCACCCTGCACGACACCTACGGGTTCCCGATCGAGCTCACCTTGGAGATGGCCACCGAATCTGGTTTGACGGTTGACCAGGCGGGCTTTCGCGAATTGATGGCAGAGCAGCGCCGGCGCGCCAAGGCCGACGCCGCCGCACGCAAAAACGCACATGCCGACCTGACCGCTTACCGTGAACTGGTCGATGCCGGTCCCACCGAATTCACCGGATTCGACGAGCTGAGCTCCGAGGCGCGCATTCTGGGCATCTTCGTCGACGGCAAGCGGGTTCCGGTGGTGGCCCACCAACAGGGGGCAATCGACGCCGATCGGGTCGAACTAGTCCTCGACCGCACCCCGCTGTATGCCGAGTCGGGTGGGCAGATCGCCGACGCCGGAACCATCAGCGGAACCGGCAGCGCCCGCGCCGCCGTCACCGATGTGCAGACGATCGGAAAAACCCTCTGGGTGCATCGGGTCAACGTCGAATCTGGGGAGTTCGTTGAAGGTGACAACGTCATCGCGGCGGTCGATCCGGTCTGGCGTAAGGGTGCCACCCAAGGACACTCGGGTACCCACATGGTGCACGCGGCGCTACGACAAGTGCTGGGGCCCAACGCCGTTCAGGCTGGGTCGCTGAATCGTCCTGGCTATCTGCGGTTCGACTTCAGCTGGCAAGGCCCGCTGACCGAAGTGCAGCGCACCCAAATTGAACAGGTGACCAACGAGGCGGTTCAGGCCGACTTCGAAGTGCACACCTTCACCGAGCAGCTGGAGAAAGCCAAGGCGATGGGCGCGATGGCGCTTTTCGGCGAAAGCTACCCCGACCAGGTGCGGGTGGTGGAGATCGGTGGGCCGTTCTCGCTGGAGCTGTGCGGCGGCACCCACGTGCACAGCTCGGCCCAGATCGGGCCGGTGACCATCCTGGGCGAATCGTCGATAGGCTCCGGGGTGCGCCGGGTGGAGGCCTATGTGGGGCTGGAGTCGTTTCGACACCTGGCCAAGGAGCGGGCCCTGATGGCCGGGCTCGCGTCGTCGCTGAAGGTGCCCTCCACCGAAGTCCCCGCTCGAGTAGCCAACCTGGTCGAGCGGCTCAAGGCCGCCGAGAAGGAACTCGAACGTGCCCGGCTGGCCAATGCGCGGGCGGCTGCGGTGAACGCCGCTGCCGGAGCCGAGCGCATCGGTAACGTCCGGGTGGTGGCTCAGCGAATGTCCGCGGGAATGACCGCGGCCGACCTGCGTTCGCTGGTTAACGATATCCGCGGCCAGCTGGGTAGCGAGCCTGCGGTGGTCGCGCTGATCTCCGAAGGTGACAACGACAGCGTGCCCTACGCAATCGCCGCTAATCCCGCCGCTCAGGACCTCGGCATCCGGGCTAACGACCTGGTCAAAGGACTTGCTGCGGCCGTCGACGGGCGCGGCGGCGGCAAGGCCGACTTGGCTCAGGGCTCGGGAAAGAATCCGACAGGCATCGACGCCGCGCTCGACGCAGTCCGCGCAGAGATAGCGCGGGTCGGTTGAGTGGTTGCAGCACCGCACCGCCAGCCCGACCGGCCAGGCGATTCAGACCCCGGACCGGGACGCCGACTCGGCATTGACGTGGGCACGGTGCGCATCGGCGTGGCGTCTAGCGACCCCGACGCGATTCTGGCTACCCCGCTGGAAACGGTGCGCCGCGACCGCTCGGGCAAGCACCTACGCCGGCTGGCTGCGCTGGTTTCCGAAGTGCAGGCCGTCGAGGTGGTGGTCGGGCTGCCGCGGACGCTGGCCGACCGTATCGGTGCTTCCGCGCTGGACGCGATGGAAGTGGCCGATGCGCTGGCGCGGCGGGTGGCCCCGATACCGGTGCGGCTTGCCGACGAGCGACTGACCACGGTCAGTGCGCAGCGATCGCTGCGTGAGGCGGGTATCCGCGCGAAAGACCAGCGAGCGGTGATCGACCAGGCGGCGGCGGTGGCAATCCTGCAAGCCTGGCTGGATCAGCGCCGCAGTGCCGGAGCAGGCACGGTCACTGCACCGCTGGCCGGAGACGGCTGCGATGGCTGAGGATGTGCATCGTCATCGGGCTGCGCCGGTAGCGGTCGGGCCGCACCGGCATCGGATGAGCCGAGCGGAACGACGCAAACGCGACCGTGCGCGGCACAGCCGGCGCCGGCGGCGGCGCCTTCTCGGCGGATTGGCCGTCGGCGTGTTGGTCGCGGTTGTGGTAGCGGCAGTGGTCTTCGGCGGCAAGCTCTGGCATCTCGTGCTGGGAGCTGATAACGACTACACCGGTGCCGGCAAGCGCGACATTGTCATTCAAATCATGGCTGGTGACTCGACGACGGCGGTGGGGGAGACGCTCTACCACCGCGGCGTGGTGAAAACGGTTCGGGCGTTCGTCGATGCCGCGCACGGCAATGCGGCGATTTCGGCTATCCAGCCGGGCTACTACCGGACCCGTACCGAAATTCCGGCGGCCAACGCCGTTGCCCGGCTAACGGACCCGAAGAACCGGGTCGGCAAGCTGGTCATCCCGGAAGGACGTCAGCTTGACGACACCACCGACATGAAAACCAACGTGATGACCCCGGGCATTCTCACGTTGATTTCGCGGTCTACGTGTGTGGACCTCGACGGTGACAAACATTGCGTCTCGATGGCTGATCTACGTGCCGCAGCAGGCAAGAGTATGCCAGCGACGCTGTCGGTGCCGCCCTGGGCGGTGGAGCCGGTCATCGAGCTCGGAGATGACCACCGCCGCATCGAGGGCCTCATCGCGCCGGGCACTTTTAACGTCGACCCCGCTGCCTCAGCGGAGACCATCTTGTCGTCGCTGATCAGCGCAGGCGCCGGGGAGTACGCAAATTCTGGGTTAGTCGATACCGCCAAATCTCTGGGCCTGTCGCCCTACGACATCCTCGTGGTGGCGTCGCTGGTGCAGCAGGAATCCAACACCCAGGACTTCCCAAAGGTCGCACGGGTCATTTACAACCGCCTGCACGAGCACCGCACCCTGGAGTTCGATTCGACCGTGAACTATCCGCTGGATCGCCGTGAGGTAGCCACCAGTGACGCTGACCGTGCCCAGCGCACGCCGTGGAACACCTATGTATCCGAAGGGCTGCCGGCGACCGCAATCTGCTCGCCCGGGGTCGACGCGCTGCGCGCGGCCGAACACCCGGAGCTGGGTGACTGGCTGTATTTCGTCACCATCGATGCTCAGGGGACTACCTTGTTCACGCGGGACTATCAGCAGCATCTGGCCAACATCGAGCTGGCTAAGCACAATGGCGTCCTCGACTCCGCG
>NZ_VTZN01000133.1 GCF_008370645.1 Mycobacterium simiae | reverse complement strand
TTCGTTCATGACGCCGTCTATTGCCGCGCTGCTGGGTCGTTGGTTCTGGTGGCCGATGCGAGTTCGGTCCCGCCCGGTCCGGACACCGTCGATAGCACCGGCAGCGGCGCAGACGGATCGATTCCTGGCCTTGAGCGCCGAACGTTAGGTTGCTTTGCCCAACCGATCCGCTCCCATCCGAGTAGCCGGCGGCTCCGAATAGCTGGTGTGCAGCAGGAATATCCCGCAGGACGCTCGATAGCGATCATCGGCAGTGGCGTTGCCGGCCTCACCGCCGCCTACCTGCTGTCCGGACGTGATCACGTCACATTGTATGAGGCAGACACCCGGCTCGGCGGGCATGCCCACACCCACTATGTCGATCGCGGCGACGGCACTGTCATTGGCGTCGACTCCGCGTTCCTGGTACACAACGACCGGACCTACCCGACTCTGCGCCGGTTGTTGGGCGACCTCGGTGTGGCCACCCAGGAGTCGGACATGTCGATGTCGGTGCGGGCCGACGACCTCGGCCTGGAATACGCCGGGGCCCTGGGCCCTCAGGGACTTTTCGCTTGCCCGCAGTCGTTGCGGCCCCGCTATCTGTTGATGCTGGCCGAGATTCTGCGCTTCCACCGCGCCGCCTCGCGACTACTGCGCGCAGGCGCATCCGACCCAGACGAGCTGGAACCGCTGGAAGCCTTCCTCAAGCGGCACCGCTTCTCGTCGTTTTTCGTCGACTACTTCATCACTCCCTTGGTGGCCGCGGTGTGGTCGTGCGCGAGCAAGGATGCGCTGCGCTACCCGGCCCGGTACCTGTTCGTCTTCCTCGACCATCACGGGATGTTGTCGGTTTTCGGGTCGCCGACGTGGCGCACGGTCAGCGGGGGTTCAGCCACTTACGTTCAGGCCATCGCCTCGCGTCTGGCCGAAGTGTCCACGGGCACACCGGTACACTCGCTGCGCCGAGTGGCTCACGGCGTGCTGGTTCAGGCCGGCCACAGTGCCCCGCGTCAGTTCGACGCGGCCGTCGTCGCCGTTCATCCCGACCAGGCGCTGTTGCTGCTCGACGAACCGACCGCGTGGGAGCGCCACATACTGGGAGCGATCCCCTACTCGACCAATCGGGCCCAACTGCACACCGACGAGTCGGTGCTGCCCCGCCATCGCCGCGCCCGCGCGTCCTGGAACTATCTGGTGACACCCGGTCGCGAACACGTGGTGGTGAGCTACGACATCAGTAGGTTGATGCGCATCAACGGCGAGCGACGGTTTTTGGTCACTCTCGGCGGCCATGACCGCGTGGATCCCCGGTCGGTGCTAGCCGAGATGACCTACAGCCATCCGCTCTATACACCGGAATCCGTTGCGGCGCAAAGTGCCTTGCCGACGCTCGACGATGATCGGGTGGTGTTCGCCGGCGCCTACCACGGCTGGGGCTTCCACGAGGACGGCGCCGTCTCGGGGCTGCGTGCGGCCCGTCGGCTCGGGGCGGACTGGCCGGCCGCCACCCCGCGCGAGGCGGTCGTGCCGTGCTGACCAAAGCGTCGACCACAACGGGGACTCCGGCGATCTATCGCACCACGATCACCCACTCGAGACAGGCCCCGGTACACCATGCGTTCGAATACCGAAGCTATAGCTGGTATGTCGACGTCGACGAGCTGCCCCGGCTACCCCGGTGGCTACGCCCTTTCGCACAGTTTCGCGCTGCGGACCACTTCACCGGGCCGCCGCACGCCGCACTGCGGGATCGGCTGGAAGCCTTGTTCGCCGATCGCGGCGTCGCGCTGCCCGCAGGCCGGATCACCGCGCTGCTGCAGGCCCGGGTGCTCGGGTATGTCTTCAACCCGTTGAGCATCTTCTGGTGCCACGACCGCGACGGCCAGGTGCGCCACGTGGTCGCCGAGGTGCACAACACCTACGGAGGCCGTCATGCCTACCTGCTGCCACCGGCGGATTCGCCTGTGGTGACGGCCAAGAAGTTCTACGTCTCACCGTTCAATGCGGTCGAGGGCTATTACGTGGTCCGCGCACCACGACCCGACAACGACGTCGACGTCACGGTCTCGCTGCACCGAGAGCACCCGCGGGCGTTCGCGGAATGCCCGGAATTTGTCGCCAACCTGCGCGGCACCCGACGGCCGGCGACGCCGAAAGAAGTCGCGTTCCTGCACGTCATTGCACCGTTGGCCCCGTTTGTGGTGGCCGCCCGCATCCGAATACAGGGGATCAGATTGTGGTTACGTCGAGTTCCAGTGGTACCGCGATGAGTATCGAGGCCATCCCGGAGATCATCGAAACACCAACGACAGCAATTGATTCGCAACGCTGGCCGGCGGTGGCGCAGGTGCCGTCGGGCCCGGTCGCCGTGTTCTCGGCAACAGTTGCCGGCCGGCTGCTGCGCCGCGCGGCCACCCGACTGCCGCTGCGACTGATTTACCCGGACGGAACGGCGCTCGGCGCCGGCGGCCCGATGTCTCCCATGCTGACAATCCACCGGCCCGAAGCATTGACGCGACGTATCGGACGCCGCGGCCTGATCGGCTTCGGAGAGTCCTACATGGCCGGCGAGTGGTCGTCGCAGGATCTCACCGGGGCGTTGACGGTCCTTGCCGAGTCGGTGGCCGACCTGGTGCCGCGCTCGCTACAGCGGCTGCGGCCGATCGCGCCGGCTTTCCAGCCCACATGCCGGGCCACGAGCCGGGATCAGGCTCGCCGCAACGTCAGCGAACATTACGACCTGTCCAATGAGCTGTTCGCCCAGTTTCTCGACGAGACCATGACCTATTCGTCGGCGCTGTTCGCCGACCTGCGCGCCGCCCAACCAGTGCGGTGGTCGGATTTGGCTGCGGCGCAACGGCGCAAGATTGACCGGCTGCTCGACATGGCCGGCGTCGGTCCCGGCAGCCGGGTGCTCGAGATCGGCACCGGCTGGGGCGAGCTGTGCATCCGGGCGGCCGCCCGCGGAGCCCACGTCCGGTCGATCACCCTGTCTGTAGAACAGCAGCGGCTGGCACGTCAGCGAGTCGCCGCGGCAGGTCTGTCCCACCTGGTGCACATCGACCTGCGCGACTACCGCGACGTCGACGGGAGTTATGACTGCGTGCTCTCGGTCGAGATGATCGAGGCGGTCGGATACCGATCCTGGCCAACGTATTTCGCAGCCTTGAATCAGCTGGTCCGGCCGGGCGGCCGAGTTGTGATCCAGGCGATCACCATGCCCCATGACCGGATGCTGGCCAGTCGCAAGACGCACACCTGGATGCAGCAGTACATCTTCCCGGGTGGGCTGCTGCCGTCCAAGGAGGCCATTGCGAAGATCGCGAACCGACACACCGACTTGCGCAGCACCGACATTGCCTCACTGCAACTGCACTACGCCGAGACCCTGCGGCTCTGGCGGGAGCGGTTTGTTCAGCGGCGAGAAGAGGTGGCGCGCTTGGGTTTCGACGATGTATTCGCACGGATGTGGGAGCTCTATCTGGCCTACGCTGAAGCGGGATTCCGGGCGGGCTATCTCGATGTCGTTCAATGGACCTTCGAACGCAAGGGCCTGCAGTGATCGACGGTGAAATCTTCGTAGTATCGGGCGCTTCGGCTTTGGCGGTGGCAGTCGTGCACGCGGTGACGTTCGCGATCGGCCGCCAGATCGGCCGCTACAACGTCGTCGACGTGGCATGGGGCCTGGGGTTCATCGGGGTCGCGGCCGTGTCTGCCGTATTAGGCTCCGGCGACCCGGTCCGCCGCTGGCTGCTGCTGGCGCTGGTGTCCATCTGGGGTTTGCGGCTGAGCTGGCATATGTACCGCAAGACGGCCGGCAAGGGCGAGGATCCTCGCTACGCCGACCTGCTGCGCGGCGCCACAGCGGGCCAAGTGGTGCGCAAGGTCTTCCTGCTGCAAGGTTTTCTGACACTGTTCATCTCGTTCCCGCTGCAGCTATCGGCGGTTTCCGGCCCGACTCCCATACCGTTGCTGGCCGTCGCGGATTTGGGGTTGGCGGTGTGGCTGCTCGGGTTCGTTTTCGAAACCGTGGGCGACCGCCAACTCCGGGTGTTCAAAGCCGACCCGGCCAACCGCGGGGTCATCATGAATCGCGGCCTGTGGGCGTGGACGCGCCACCCCAACTACTTCGGCGACGCCTGCGTGTGGTGGGGACTGTGGCTGATCACCATCAACGGCTGGGTGCCGCTGCTTACCGTGGGCTCCCCGTTGTTGATGACGTACTTCCTGGTCGATGTGAGCGGTGCCCGGCTCACCGAGAAGTACATGAAGGGCCGTCCCGGCTTCGCCGAATACCAGCGCCGGACAGCGTATTTCCTGCCGCGGCCACCGCGGCCGGAGGCTCAGCGATGACCAGCTTGGCGATCTCGGCACTGCCTGGCGATAGGCTACCCACGATGACCGGACCGGCACGGGTAAGCAACGACCTCAACGCGCTGTTGCGCCAGATCGCGCGCGGCGACAGCGATGCGTTCGCAACGTTCTACGACTACACCAAGTCCCGCGTGTATGGAGTGGTGACGCGAGTGTTGCGCGACGCCGGGTACAGCGAAGAAACCACCCAGGAGATTTACCTCGAGGTGTGGCGGACGGCGTCGGAGTACGACGCCGCCAAAGGCTCGCCGCTGGCCTGGGTGCTGACCATGGCGCACCGCCGCGCCATCGACCGGGTACGGGCCGAGCAAGCCGGCAGCCATCGAGAATCACGGTATGGCGCCGCCAATATCGACCCGGCGAGCGACGTCGTCGCCGATTCGGCGATCGCCGGTGACGAACGCCGCCGCGTCACCCGGTGTCTGGACGGATTGACCGACGCGCAGCGGCAATGCATCGAACTGGCCTACTACGGCGGCCTGACGTATGCCGAGGTGGCCCAGCGGCTAGCCGCCAATCTGTCGACGATCAAGTCACGCATGCGCGACGCGCTGCGAGGGCTGCGCAACTGCCTGGATATGCCATGAACGCGCCGGCGACGACGCAGTGGGGGCACCACCCGCTTGCGGTGGAGAGCGGCGCTCATGACTGAGCCAACCGACTTCGCACTGCTCGAGCTGGCAACCGCCTACGCCCTGCACGCGGTGTCCGACACGGACCGGGCCGATATCGACCGCCGAGTAGCCGCTGCCCCGGCATCAGTCGCGGCGGCCTTCAATGACGAGGTCCGTGCTGTGCGCGAGACGATGGCGGTCGTATCGGCGACGACGGCCGCGCAACCACCAGCGCAGCTCCGCGCGGCCGTGTTGGGCGCTGTGACATCCACCCCAAGAGCCCCAAGAGCCCCGGGCCGCCGGCTAGCACGCTGGCGTACCGCCACCTTGGCAGCAGCGGCGGCCATCGTGGTGGGCCTAGGAGCGTTCGGTCTGGGGGCGCTGATGCGGCCGGCGGCACCGCCCACGGTGGCCGACCAGGTTCTGGCCGCACCGGATGTGCAGACGGTCTCGCGCCCGCTCGGCGGCGGCACGGCCACGGTGATGTTCTCCCGCGACCGCAATGCCGGTGTGCTGGTGATGAACAATGTGCCGCCGCCGTCTCCGGGAACCGTCTATCAAATGTGGCTGCTGGGGGCCAACGGTCCGGCATCGGCGGGGACCATGGGAACAGCGGCGGTGTCGCCGTCAACGAAGGCGACGCTGCCCGACCTTGGCGGCTCCACGGCGTTGGCGTTCACCGTCGAGCCCGGCGCCGGCTCGCCACGGCCGACGGGCACGATTTTGGCAGAGCTGCCGCTCCGCTAAGCTGCCCAAGTGGTCGCCATACCCGGGCTGGTGCAGGCGTCGAGTGGGAGCACGTGGCTTCCAGTGTGCGTTGGTGGCGAAGCTTCGCGGCGTGTCGCCGCCGTGGATGAACGCTCGATCAAGTAAGCCGCCCAGGACGCACAGTCAGCTATCCGGCACTCGACCACCAGGCAATCCAGGCCACACCGCGCCCGACGACGAGCTTACGAGCGGGACCACTAAGGCATGCGGTGTCGCGCCGCCCCGAAATCACTTGAAGAGGCTGCCGAGCGCCGCGACGGCCACGCCGAGCGCCACCAGGGCCGCGCCAGCGATCAGCGTCAAGGTCAGCCACAAGTGCAGGCTGCCCTCCGCATTGCTGACCATCGCGTCGGCGATGCGGCGGATATCGCCAGTTGTCCGGTTGAGCGCATCGTTGAGGTACCGCCCGCCTACCTCGATACCGGCCCAGCCGGCGGCACCGACAAGCAACGCCGAGACGCCGAGGCTGGTCAGCGCCTTGCCGCGGCGACGGGCGGTAAACAGCGTCAGCAACCCGCACACCACGCTCACCGCTACCGCGCCTACGCTCACCCACGGACCCCAGACCGCGAGCTGCCTCAGCTGGCCCTGGCGCACCGGCTGGGGCGCCGATACCGTCAGCGGAACCTTGAGCGTGGCGGGCACCTTCACCTGGTAGCTGCTGAGCACCTGGTGCAGCGCGGCGTCGTTGAGCATCGGCGCCACGTCAACTACCCATTGGTCCCCGTTGCGATCAGACTGCGGCTCACTGAACAACCAACTGTACGCGATCCGGTTCGCTTGTGCGAAGAGCGGCGGAAACGACGGGCTGGCGGTGAATGCGGTGGCCGCATCGTGCACCAGGGAACTGTCGATCGCGTAGCGCTGCCCGCCGCGTTCAGCGATAAGGGCCATTGCGCGCGTGGTGAGCTCGGACGCCATCGCCGATTGCAGAACCGGATCGCCCGCGGCGCTGCGAGCCAGCCCGGCGTAGCCGTCCTCGTCGATGATGTTCGTCTGCGTCCACGCCGCCGGCACCGCTACCGTCAGCGCGACCGTGGTGGCCAGCCAGAACAGCACCGTCGCAGCGAATCGCACGCTTCACAACCTACTGCGCGATCCCACGCAGGTATGCGGCTTGCCCGAGGTGTTGTGCGCAGTCGTCGACAATGCTCACCAACCGCATGCTGGCTGTCACCGGCGGGTCCCAGTTGGTGTCCACGATGCGGGCAAGCTCTGCTGCGTCGATTCCGGCGACGTACTCGGTGGTGAGCTGGTGCACGGCGTGATAGTAGCCAGAGAGCAAGTCGGCGGGGGCGCGCACCTTGGCCACATGCTCAGCGCTGTGCCCGTAGCCGGTGTCGTTGCGGGGCAGATCGAGGCCGAACCGGTCTACCCACCCGTCGCGGGTCCAGACCTGCTCGGCGCCGGCTAGGTGGGCCACTTGAATGTCCTGGACCCGGGCGCTGTGCCAGAGCAACCAGGCAATGCTGTTGGCGGTGGGGGTGGGCCGATAGTCGGCGGTATCGTCGGTCAGGCCGTCGGTGAGATCATCGGCATGTTCGATCAATCGGGTGAACGCGTCACGCAGCAGCTCCCGGGCTGCGGCGTCGGTACCGGCCATATCGGCGACTTTACGGGCGACGGCGTGCCTGGCACCACAACCCGCACGGCCGTAGATTACTTAGATGACCTATGACCTCCTCATCCATAACGGCACCATCGTCGACGGGCTGGGAGGTGAACCACATGTAGGCGACGTCGCGGTGCGCGACGGTGTCATCAAAGCCGTAGGGTCGGTCACCGCGGACGGCGCCAAACGCGAGATCGACGCGACCGGACTGCTGGTCACGCCGGGTTTCGTCGATTTGCACACCCACTATGACGGCCAGGCCATCTGGTCGGACCGGCTGACGCCGTCGTCGGCGCATGGGGTGACCACCGCGGTGGTGGGTAACTGCGGGGTGGGCTTCGCGCCGTGCCGCCACGAAGACCACGACGTGCTCGTCGACGTGATGGCCGGGGTCGAGGACATTCCCGGCGTTGTCATGACCGACGGCCTGCCGTGGACCTGGGAGACGTTCCCCGAGTATCTGGACGCTCTGGAAGCCGGTAGGCGTGATATCGACGTGGCGGCTTATCTTCCGCACTCCCCCTTACGGGTGTACGTGATGGGGCAGCGCGGCGCCGACCGCGAGCCGGCCACCGCCGCAGACCTCGCGAGAATGCGAGCGTTGGCCAAGGAGGCGATCGAGGTGGGCGCGCTGGGCTTCGCGTCCTCGCGGCTGACCATCCACAAGACCGAGAGCGGGTCGCCTATCCCCAGCTACGACGCCGCTCGCGAAGAAATCGAGGCGGTCGCCAGGGGTGTCGTCGACGGCGGCGGTGGACTGCTGCAGTTCGTGCCTGACATTCCGGCCGGTGGCTATCAGCCCGTGTTGCAGACGGTGTTCGACGTCGCCGAGGACGTCGGGCTGCCGGTCACCTTCACCCTCGTGGTGGCCAACGTCGGCGACCCGACCTGGCCGGACGCCCTCACGATGGTGGAGAAAGCCAACAAGAAGGCGGGCGAAGGCCCTTTTTTCACCGCGCAACTGCTGCCGCGTCCGATCGGGCTGATCATAGGGCTGCAGCTGTCGGCAAACCCGTTCGTGCTCTACCCCAGCTACCGCGAGATCGCGGACCTACCACTCGCCGAGCGGGTCGCCGAAATGCGCAAGCCAGAAGTCCGTGCCCGCATCCTGGCTGACAAGCCCGGTGTCGGTCATCCGATCCTGTATGTGGCGCAGGCCTGGGATTGGATCTTCCCATTAGGTGACAACCCCAACTACGAGCCGGACCCGGCGGACAGCATCGGGGCCCGGGCTCGGGCCCGGGGGGTGAACCCGATGGAAGAGGCCTACGACCGACTGCTCGACGACGACGGCCACGCCATGCTGCTGGTCGCCACCAGCAACCTGGAGAACAGTTCGCTAGACACCGTCGGCAAACTGTTGCGCCGTGACGACGTCGTACTCGGGCTGGGCGACGGCGGTGCGCACTACGGCATGATCTGCGATGCCAGCTACTCGACCTACTTCCTGGCGCACTGGGCGCGCGATCGCACGTCGGGTCGGTTCAGCGTCGCCGAAGCCGTCCGCGAACTCACCTCGGTTCCGGCTAGGGTGGCCGGGCTGGCCGACCGCGGGCGCATCGCCGTGGGCTATAAGGCCGACCTCAACGTCATCGACCATGCCGCGCTGCGGCTGCACAAGCCGGTCATCCGACACGACCTGCCCGCCGGAGGGCGCCGCTTGGATCAGACCGCCGAAGGCTACGTCGCGACGGTGGTTTCCGGACAGGTCATCGCCGAGCACGGTGTGCCCACCGCTGCTCGACCCGGAAAGCTGGTGCGCGGACGCCAAACCGCGCCGGTCCCCCGCTGAACTACTGGAGCTTCCTGTGGGCCCGCTATGGATGGGCAGTTTTTCCGATGCCGATACGGCCACGGCGAAGGGCGCTGGCGGGTAGTTTGGGCTAGTGACAAACCCGCATTTTGCGTGGTTGCCGCCAGAGATTAACTCGGCACTCATGTTTGCCGGTCCCGGAGCGGGGCCGCTCCTTGCCGCGGCCACGGGCTGGAACGGTTTGGCTGAGGAGCTGGCTGCGGCGGCGGCGTCATTCAGTGCGGTCACGTCCGAGCTGACAAATGGTTTCTGGCAGGGTGCGTCGGCGGCGGCGATGTTGACCGTCGCCACCCAGTACATGGCATGGCTCGGCGCGGCGGCGCTGCAAGCCGAGCAGGTGGGAATACAAGCCGCGGCTACCGCGTCCGCTTTCGAAGCGGCACTGGCGGCGACCGTGCAGCCGGCGGTGGTGGCGGCCAATCGTGGGCTGATGCAGGTGCTGGCGGCCACCAACTGGTTGGGATTCAACACGCCGGCGATCATGGACATCGAGGCCGCCTACGAGCAGATGTGGGCGTCGGACGTGGCAGCGATGGCGGCCTATCACTTCGATGCGTCGGCAGCCGCCGCACAATTGGCACCCTGGCAGCAAGTACTGCGCAACCTTGGTATCGACATCGGCAAGAACGGCGCGATCAACCTCGGCTTCGGCAACACCGGCAGTGGAAACATCGGCATCGGCAATACCGGCAGCGGCAACCTTGGTGTCGGCAACACCGGCAGCGGCAACGTCGGCAGCGGGAACACCGGCAATAACAACCTCGGTATGGGCAACCTGGGAAGTGGCAACCTCGGGTTCGCCAGCACCGGCGACAGGTCGTTGGGGTTTGGACTGACGGGTGATAACAAGGTCGGCTTCGGCGGTTTCAACTCAGGTAGCGGCAACGTCGGGTTCGGGAATTCCGGAACCGGAAACGTTGGCTTTTTCAATTCCGGTACTGGGAACTTGGGCATCGGCAATTCAGGCTTGCTCAATTCCGGCCTGGGAAACTCCGGGAGTATCAACGCCGGCTTCGGCAATGCCGGCAGCATGAACATGGGCCTGTGGCAGTCGGCGATGCCTGGCGATATGGCCGCTGCAGCCGCTCTAGACCCGGCCCTGGCCAGCTCCGCCAGCTATGCCACCGGCGGCACAGCCACCTTGGGCTCGAGCATCCTCAACTCGGCACTTGCCCAGACGGGAGCCGTGAACCCGGCCCTGGCAAGCCCGTTGCACCCAGCTTCGGCCACCCCAACCGCCGCTGCGCCGGCCGCCGCGCCAGCTACGCCGGCCAGCGGGCTCGACAGCGGCAGCGCGAGCACCGGCGCCGGCAATGCGGGCAGTGGCTCCGCCGCGCCGTCGGGTGTGCGCAGCGCCGGCACCGGTTACACCGGTGTCTACAACGCGGGTGCTAACGATGCCGGCCTGCGCACCGCCACCCGGGAAGCGGGCTTGGGCGCTCCCAGTACTTCCGGGTCGAGCATCCCACGGTCAACGTTCTACCCCAGCCGTGAACCTGGCGAGCCGGACACTGGTATCAAGCTGCCAGTGCGCTCGGAGTAAGCCAACCAGCCGCCTATTCTCGATGCCATGGGCGCCAAGCAGGTAGACCTCAAGCGGCTGGCCACCGCCCTGGCCGACTATCCCTTCGCATACCTGATCACGGTCGATGACGACTACCACGTCCACACCGTGACCGTGGAACCGGTAATGCGCGATCTGCCCGCGGGCACCGAAGGACCTCAGGCGATCGTCGACGTCGGGTTGATCGGCGGACGCACCCGCAAAAACCTGGCCAGTCGCAGCGACGTCACCGTGCTGTGGCCGCCCACCGAGCCGGGTGGCTATTCCCTGATGGTCGACGGCCGCGCCGAGACCGAGTCCGACGCCGACGCAGTGCGCTGCCGTGTGGTGCCCACTCGTGCGCTGCTGCACCGCAAGGCCGACTCACCATCGGCCGCTCAGGGTTGCCTGCACGACTGCATCGTGTTTAGCCAGCCGTAGCCGCAGGAGCGGAAAAAGCCCGGCCCCACAGGCGGGACCGGGCTCTTTCTGGAGTACCGGACTAGAAGTCCATGCCTCCCATGTCGCCGCCACCGGGCATGGCAGCCTTTTCCTTCTCCGGCTTGTCGGCTACGACGGCCTCGGTGGTCAGGAACAGGCCCGCGATGGACGCCGCGTTCTGCAGCGCCGAACGGGTCACCTTGACCGGGTCGGCAACGCCGGCCTTGAGCAGGTCCTCGTACTCACCGGTAGCGGCGTTGAGGCCGGTACCGGCGGGTGAGTTGCGAACCTTCTCGGCCACTACGCCGGGCTCCAGCCCGGAGTTGAACGCGATCTGCTTCAGCGGAGCCTCCAACGCCACCCGGACGATGTTGGCACCGGTGGCCTCGTCGCCGGTGAGGTTCAGCTCGTCCAGGGCCGGAGCCGAGTGCAGCAGGGCCACGCCACCACCGGCGACGATGCCCTCCTCGACAGCCGCCTTCGCGTTGCGGACCGCGTCCTCGATACGGTGCTTGCGCTCCTTGAGCTCCACCTCGGTGGCCGCACCGGCCTTGATCACCGCAACACCGCCGGCCAGCTTGGCCAGCCGCTCCTGCAGCTTCTCGCGGTCGTAGTCGGAATCGCTGTTCTCGATCTCAGCCCGGATCTGGGACACCCGGCCGGCGATGGCGTCGGAGTCGCCCGCGCCCTCGACGATGGTGGTCTCGTCCTTGGTGACAACGACCTTGCGGGCCTTACCCAACAGCGACAAGTCAGCGGTCTCGAGCGAGAGGCCGACCTCCTCGCTGATCACCTGACCACCGGTGAGGATGGCCATGTCCTGCAGCATCGCCTTGCGACGGTCACCGAAGCCGGGAGCCTTGACCGCCACCGACTTGAAGGTGCCCCGGATCTTGTTGACGACCAGGGTGGACAGGGCCTCACCCTCGACATCCTCGGCGATGATCAGCAGCGGCTTGCCGCCCTGGATGACCTTCTCCAGCAGCGGCAGCAGGTCCTTGACCGTCGACACCTTGGAGCTGACCAACAGGATGTAGGGGTCCTCCAAGACCGCTTCCTGCCGCTCGGCGTCGGTGACGAAGTAACCCGAAATGTAACCCTTATCGAACCGCATACCCTCGGTGAGCTCAAGCTGCAGGCCGAAGGTGTTGGACTCCTCGACGGTGATGACGCCCTCGTTGCCCACCTTGTCCATCGCCTCGGCGATCAGGTCGCCGATGGACTGGTCGCCCGCCGAAATTGCTGCGGTGGCTGCGATCTGCTCCTTGGTCTCGACCTCTTTGGCCGACTTGAGCAGGGTTTCGGTGACCTTTTCGACCGCCTTCTCGATGCCGCGCTTGAGGCTGAGCGGGTTGGCACCGGCCGCGACGTTGCGCAGGCCTTCTTTGACCAGCGCTTGAGCCAGCACGGTGGCCGTGGTGGTGCCGTCACCGGCGACGTCGTCAGTCTTCTTGGCGACTTCCTTGACCAGCTCGGCGCCGATCTTCTCGTACGGGTCCTCCAGCTCGATCTCCTTGGCGATGGACACACCATCGTTGGTGATCGTGGGGGCACCCCACTTCTTCTCCAGGACGACGTTGCGGCCCTTGGGGCCCAACGTCACCTTTACCGCGTCGGCGAGGGCGTTCAGGCCCCGCTCAAGGCCGCGACGGGCCTCTTCGTCGTACGCAATTGTCTTGGCCATTGCGAAGTGATTCCTCCGGATTGGGAATGAAACAGGGGTCACCGGGTTCGGGCAACCCCGTTACTTACGCTGGCCGGGCGCAGTGCCCGCGACGGACGATCGCAGCCGATTGTTGCTGGACCTCACCGTCCCGACCTAGCACTCGCCGGTCGCGAGTGCCAAGATCATTCTTAGCACTCGCCCATGCCGAGTGCAAGAAGCGCGGCCGGCGGCGAGGCGGGGCATGTAGCGCCCAGGAGAAGCAGCGAGCGATGAGAAAGCAGCTTGCGACGAGGCGCGGTACGCAGCGTCCAGTCACATCCGTCACAGTGGCCCTTGTTCCGAACTGATACTCGTTGTGCCCGACTACGCGCGACAACCCGAGACCTCGCGAGGTGTCGGAAGAAATGGGCAACTCGTGTGCCGGCCGTGGCACCCGTCGTCAGAACGCGATGGTCTCCCACTCATGGGCGAGGATCGCCCGTCATGAGCAACACCCGGACACCGGGGTCACTACCAGCTCCTCTGGCCTGTCATCGGGGCGTGGAATTCGTTCAAAGTGGCAATGCAACCAGCAATGCCCCGAGGCGTCGGACGGTTGGCGGGCACGCCGATCATCACGCTGCCGGGAAATCCGGTTAGCGTGCTGTGTCTTTCGAGGTGTTTATGCGTCCGGCGCTGAGAATGGCGATGGGCTTGCCGAATCCGATGCGGCCACAACGGGCCGCGGCGCTCGCCGAGACGGTCAGCTCGCCGCGGGTAAGCGTCAGTTCCGCCGTGTGATTCTCGATCACGAGACCGGCCCGGTGGTCAGCTACGGCCCGCCGGCGGTCGCACCATTTGCGCTGGCTGGCGATGGCCCATGCGCTCGACGACGTCGAGGAAGTGGTCGCGAGAACCGCACTGCAGGTGTGGGAGCTGGCGTAATCACGAGCGCGCAGGATCGAGGCCATTCCCCGGCCCAGGATGGGAAAGACGCACGAAACCAGTTACACAACTTTGCATCATTGATCACTTAATGAACGTGTGCCGATATTTGTGCATCGCGTTTACACGCTAGATAACGTTCTAATAACGATCACTGATTATTATTGGCTGTATTGCAAATGGCTGCATAGTGTCCGTGTTCATCTTCCGTGACTTGGCCACGGAGCGTGAAGGAACGGTTAAGGAAAAGGACCCGCCCATGTCCTATGTGATAGCGATTCCGGAGTATCTGACGGCGGCGGCAACAGAGTTGGCGGGCGTCGGGTCGACGATCAACACGGCCAGCTCGGCGGCGGCGGCTTCGACAACACAGGTGCTGGCCGCAGCCGCCGATGAGGTATCGGCGCAGATCGCCGTGCTGTTCGAAGCGCACGGCCTCGGCTATCAGCAAACGGTTGCGCAGGCGAGGGCGTTTCACGACCAGTTCGTGCAGGCCCTGAAGGCGGGCGCGCAGGCCTATGTCAACGCCGACGCCGCCTCGGCCGCCGCCGTCGACCAAAATCTGCTGAATCTCATCAACGCGCCCACGCAGGCATTGGTGGGGCGTCCGCTGATCGGCAATGGAGCCAACGGAGCCCCGGGGACTGGGCAAAACGGTGGCGACGGTGGCATTTTGATCGGCAACGGCGGAGCCGGTGGGTCCGGCACCACCGGCGCGACCGGGGGGCCCGGCGGCAACGGCGGAGCCGCCGGCCTGCTGGTTGGCGCGGCCGGCGCCGGCGGCGCCGGCGGGATCGGTACCGGGGTCGTCGGTAAGGGCGGGGCCGGCGGCCAAGGTGGCCTCGGCGGGCTGTTCAGCCCCGGCGGGGCCGGCGGCGCCGGCGGCGGCGGCGCCGCGGGTGGGATCGGCGGGGCCGGAGGCGTTGGGTTGTTCGGCTCGGGCGGGGCCGGCGGCAACGGCGGCAACGGCACCACCGGCGCAGGGGGTTCCGGTGGATCCGGCGGGTCCAGCCTCTTCACTGGAAACGGCGGCGCCGGCGGAGACGGCGGGGCCGCCGGGCTTAACTTTGCCGGCGGTAACGGCGGGGCGGGCGGCAACGGCGGCGCACTCTACGGCGACGGCGGTGCCGGCGGCAACGGCGCCGACGGTGGCAACGGCACCTCCGGCGGTACCGG
>NZ_VTZN01000132.1 GCF_008370645.1 Mycobacterium simiae | reverse complement strand
ACCCCACCGCTGGTGCCCGCGCCCCGGGCACCGCCGAAACCGCCGGTTCCCCCGTTGCCGATGAGCCCCGCGCTCCCACCCGCACCGCCGGTGCCTCCGAGGGCGGTGACACCTGTCGCTCCTCCGGCCCCACCGGTCCCACCATTGCCCAACAACCATCCACCCCGACCACCGGGGCCCCCGGTTGCGCCAGAGCCGACTACCCCAACCCCGCCAGTTCCGCCCACCCCGCCGTTACCGAACAACCCAGCTTCTCCCCCGGCACCACCAGCCTGACCCGGCGCGCCGGAACCGCCGTTACCGCCGTTGCCGAGCAGGAGCCCACCGGGACCACCGGTAGCTCCTGTCCCGTCGGCACCGTTGGTGCCATTGCCGATCAGCGGACGCCCGAGCAGCGCCTGGGTGGGCGCGTTGATCAGTACGAGCAACTGTCCCAAGGGCGACACGCTGGCGGCCTCCGCGGTCGCGTACGCACGTCCACTGGCCGCCAGCGCTGCCACGAACTGGTCATGGAACGCCGACATCTGCGCACTGAGCGCTTGATAGCCCTGGGCATGTGATCCGAACACGGCCGCCACCGCTGCTGAGACCTCGTCTTCGGCAGCCGCGACTATCGCCGTCGTCGGTAATGCTGCCGCCGCATTGGCTGCCGTGAGCGCAGACCCGATCTCCGCCAGCTCCGATGCCGCGGTCGCTACCCATTCCGGCACCGCCACAACAAACGACATGCGCAACCTCCCGACCAGACAACGCAACGGTTGCCGCGGATCACCGAGCACTCGGAGCACTCGGAGCACTCGGCAGCAACAAATCCTATCCCCGCAGCGAACGCCGGGAGGGGAATTGACTCAAGGCGAGTCGTCGCGTTACCCGCGGCCAACGCGCGGAGACTGGGCTGAACCAGCAAACATGCCTGGTGGGCATGCCACCGTGGTTTTATCGCGCCATGCTGGCCCCGCCGGCGCACGCCACACGTCAGACAAGCGCAAGTCGTCCAGTTGCGGCCGGGCGCGCAGAGCTATGCACAGTGAAAGATCTATCCACAAGTGAGGCCATGATCCCGGATATTGTCACACCCGACCGCGATAATCGAAAACATGTTCGAGATCGGCATCGTCGCGTGTGCGGAGTTTGCCGAGCTCACGCCCGAGCAATTGGTCACCACCATCGAGGTGACCTACCGTCAGGAGTCGGCCTTGACAGCGCGCCGCCTTGCCGCGGTAGCGGCGCTGCTGCGCCATCGTTGCGCTGCCGAGCGCCGCGACCCCGAGCTAGCTTACGCAACCATCGACGGGGCCGAGCAGACCTGCGCCGAAGTATCAGCGGCGTTGAATATTTCTTCGGCCGCCGCCTCCTACCAGGTGCACTACGCGGAGATGCTCGACCCCCGACTGCGTCGTGTCGGAATGCTGTTGGCTGAGGGCCGCATCGATTGGCGCACTGCCCAATTGATCATCAGTCGCACCAACCTAGTCAATGACGACAAGCTGATCGCCAGGCTCGACGAGTCACTTGCGGCGCGTATCAGCACGTGGCAAGGCTGGTCGCGCCAGCGCATCATTAACGCCATTGACCGGATCGTGCTGGCGATCGATCCCGATGCCGCCCGGGAGCGTCGACGTCGTGCCGACGACGAACGCGAGATCGGTATTACACCGCATCCCGACGGCATGGCCGAGCTGTGGGGCACCGTGACGGGCACCGACGCTATCGCGTTTGATCGCAAACTGTCACAGTTGGCAAAGGCCGTGTGCCGCAACGACCCACGTACGGTGACGCAGCGTCGCGCAGACGCGCTGGGAGCGCTGACCGCCGGTAAGGCCCTGGTCTGTCAATGCGCATCGAGCGATTGTCCAGCCCGGTCCCGCGGCACCGCCGCACCAACCGGCACGTACGTGCTCGTCAACGTCGTGGCCAGCGCTGACACGCTTTCGGGCAACAGCCAACAACCCGGATATGTCGAGGGCTACGGCGTCATCGACGCCGACCTAGTCCGCGAACTCGCGAGCACGTCAGCTCACCGCCTGATGGTGGACCTGCCCACAGACGCCCACTCGTTGACGTATCACCCCTCGGCAGCGCTTGACCGCGCGGTGCGCTGCCGAGACCTAACCTGTCGGTTTCCCGGCTGTAGCCAGCCGGCGAGCGGCTGCGATATCGATCACACCATCCCGTTCAATCACACCGACCCGAGAGCGGGCGGCCCAACAGTGCTCGCCAACCTCAAATGCCTCTGCCGAAAACACCACCGGCTGAAGACATTTCATGGTGGCCTCAGCGGTTGGCGAGACAAGCAGCTGCCGGACGGCACCGTGATTTGGACATCACCGACCGCCAAGACGTATCGAACGGTACCCGCCGGTGCCGAGCTGTTCTGCCATCCAGCCCCGCGCCGATCCCGAACTCGGGCAGACGAACGCGCAGCCAGGGTCGCCCGAGCCCGCAACCACAACCAGGTTCAGCGCCGCGCCAACGCCGCCGAAAAACAACTACGGCAGGCGCGCAAGGCCGAGATCGCAGCCCGCAAGCTTCGAAACCACATGCGCGACATGTTGTTTGCCTTTAAGGGTGGACCCAGCACCAGCCCGTTTTGTGCCTGGGTCAACGATCCCCGCGAAGCTGGGGAACTCCAAGCGGAGTGGCGACCCCCGCCGGTCCCGCCATTGCCCGATGATCCACCGTTTTGACCGGCAAAAACGTGGGCCTGACGGTACCCTCTTTCAGCTATGGCGGCTACAGCTGAAACGGAACCGGGCAAGCTCATCATTCTCAACGGCGGATCCAGCGCCGGAAAGACGTCGCTGGCCTTGGCGTTTCAAGACCTTGCCGACGAATGCTGGATGCACCTGGGCATTGACCTGTTCTGGATGGCGCAGCCTCCCGAGCAACTGGACCTGGCGCGGGTACGGCCGGAGTACTACACATGGGACAGCGTGGTGGACGACGACGGCCTGGAGTGGTTCACGGTGCACCCGGGGCCACTTCTGGACCGGGCCATGTATGCCCGCTATCACGCCATCCGGACCTACCTGGACAACGGCATGAACGTCATTGCTGACGACGTCATTTGGAAGCGGGAGTGGCTCATCGATGCCCTTCAGATCTTCCAGGGCTACGCGGTATGGATGGTCGGGGTCCACGTATCCGACGAGGAGGGTGCCCGCCGGGAACAAGAACGCGGCAACCGTTACCCCGGCTGGAACCGGGGCAGTGCCCGCGCTGCCCATGCCGACGCCGAGTACGACTTCGAACTGGACACCACAGCCACCCCCGTCCCAGCGCTGGCACGCCAGCTCTACCAGCGTTACCAGTCCTGCCGAGAACCAACCGCCTTCAACCGGCTACATAAACGCTTTCTGTCCTGAGCGTGCCGAAAAATGCAACGATCAAACACGTTGACTAACTTGGGCTTTCGCCCATCGATAGTCGGCCTTGCCGGCCGGTGACCGTTGCACCCGGCCGCAAAAGACAATCTCCTTCGGCAGCTTATACCGAGCGATGTGGCGCGCGGCCTCGGCGAGAATGCTGGCCGGGTCGGCATGTTCGCCCTCGGCCAGCTGAACAATCGCAACGACCTCGCTTCCCCACCGGACACTCGGGCGGCCCGTCACTACTACGTCGTACACGGCTCGATGCTCGGCAATAGCGGCCTCGACTTCTTCGGCGAAAATCTTCTCGCCGCCGGAGTTGATGGTGACCGAATCCCGGCCGAGCAACTCGATCCCGCCATCGACGGCCCACCGGGCCCGATCCCCGGGAACTGAGTGCCGGATCCCCTCGATGAGAGGAAAGGTCCGCGCGGTATTCTCCGGGTCGCCGAGATACCCCAGCGGTATAAAGCCTTGCTGGGCCAGCCAGCCGATCTCGTGGTCACCTGGCGACAGGATCCGGGTCATCTCCGCGCTGACCACCACCGCACCCGGGTTCGGCGCGAACCGACCAGAGGCACGCTGCGCGCGATTGGAAATTTGGCCCATCTGGGCCCCAGACTCCGACGACCCACCCGCGTCCAGAATTGTCAGCTGCGGCAGCAGCTCGACGAAACGCTGCTTGATCGGCGCGCTGAGCGCTGCACCGCCAGTGAGCAATACAAACAGCCCGGACAGGTCGTAGTGACCTGACTCGAGTTCGTCGAGCAACGGGCGCCCGAAGGCATCGCCGACGATGGACAGCGCCACCACGCGTTCCCGGCTGGCCAGTGCCCATGTCTCCCTCGGATCAAAGTGGGTAGTCGTCGGTGCCATAACAAACGGCCGTCCGCCGCACAGATTGATGAATGCCGCCCACTGCGCGGCGCCATGCATGAGTGGCGCGGCCGTCATCGAACCCGGCCCCCCTGGGCGCGACCGCTCGACGATTTCCTCCAGGCTGGTCACCATCTCAGCGGTGCCGAAGGCGCGTCCGCCCATGGCATTCATATAGATGTCGTGCTGCCGCCACAGCACCGCCTTGGGCATCCCGGTGGTGCCGCCGGTGTACAGCACGTAGAGGTCATCGGGTGACGGCGTAACGGCAAGCGCCTCGTCGGACATCGAAGCCAGTAGATCCTCATAGCGCACTGCCCCGGGAAGAGGATTGATCCTCGAGTGATCGTCGACGTGGATCAGGCGCGGCCGCCGGTCGTATTTTTCCAGCGCCTGAGCCAGCGTCGGGCCGAACCGTGCGTGGTACATGACGGCGTCGGCCTCGGCATTGCCGAGCAGATACTCCAGCTCGTCAGCCACGTAGCGATAGTTGACGTTGAAGGGTGCGACCCGGGCTTTGTATGCCCCGATCATCGCCTCAAGGAACTCGTTGCAGTTCGCCAAGTACAAGCCGAGGTGGCTTTGGCCCGATTCGTAGGGCGCCAACTCACGGCGTTCCCGCCGGACGCCCAGCCCCCACTGGTGCAGCGCGCGGGCGAACCGTCGAGCACGTTCGTCGGTCTGCGCGAAAGTGAATCGCCGATCCCCAAACACAATGCAGTCGCGGTCGGGGTTGGCACCCGCCACCGCCGCAAACACCTGGGCGATGTTGAATTCCACTCGACCTCCCGACAGTCAGGCGGCGAAGCTGCGCCGTCCCAGCCGACAGTATCGCCGCTGCCACCGACTCGGCCGCGACCGGCCACAAGCCTGGTTACCCCGCGTATTCAGCACGCGTCAGGCATCCTTTACCCATGGACGTGGACGCCCTGCTGCAGTCGATCCCTCCGCTGGCGGTGTATCTACTGGTCTGCGGCGTGGTTGGGGTTGAGAGCCTGGGCATCCCGCTGCCCGGGGAAATCGTGCTGGTCAGTGCCGCGCTCCTGTCGTCACACAGTGAGTTGGCCGTTAACCCGGCCGGAGTCGGAATCGCCGCCGTGATCGGCGCCGTGATCGGCGACTCAATCGGCTACACCATTGGGCGCAAGTTCGGCATGCCGCTGTTCGACCGGCTGGGCCGGCGGTTCCCGAAACACTTCGGCCCCGGGCATGTCGCGCTCGCTGAGCGGTTATTCAGCCGCTGGGGGGTTCGGGCGGTCTTCTTCGGCCGCTTCATCGCGCTGCTGCGAATACTGGCCGGACCGCTGGCCGGCGCATTGAAAATGCACTACCCGCGCTTCCTGGCAGCCAATGTGTCGGGGGCCATCTGCTGGGCGGGTAGCACCACCGCACTCGTCTACTACGCCGGTGTGGCCGCTGAGCGCTGGTTGCAGCGCTTCTCCTGGGTCGCGCTCGTCGTCGCCATCGTGGTCGGCGTAATCGCCGCGATCCTGCTGCGCGAACGAACGTCGCGGGCGATCGCCGAACTCGAGGAGGAGCACTACCGCGAGGCGGGCACTACCCCGGTCTAGTTCAACGTTCCTGCGGACCTCGGACATGCCTTGGCGACACTGCTCTCAGGTCACGCATATAGACATACCGTCCAGTCTTGTTATAGAAATGAGACTCAAAGACGAAGTCTGTCTTCAGACGCGCAGGACGGGCATCCATCGCGGCGCTAACGTGCCAGTCGATTAGGAGTGCGCAATGAGCGTGGTTACCGCAGAACCGGTTGCTTCCCATTTGCTGCTGAGCACGCGGCTTGTCCGCGAGTTAGGTGAGCCGCGCAGCACCTTGCGAGCAACCACCGACCGCCTTGGGGCGGCTGTGCTCATACACGCCGGCGGCGAGGTCGATGCGTGCAATGAGCACACCTGGCGCCATTTGATCAACGAGGCGGCCACCAGCGTCCCCGCGTCCGGGCTGCTCATCGTCGACGTCACCGACCTTGACTTCATGGGCTGCTGCGCCTTGTCCGTACTAGCCGAGGAGGCCGAGCGGTGTCGCCGCCGCGGCGTCAGCCTGCGCCTAGCCAGCTCGCCATCGGCAGTGGCCCGAATTGTGTCGGCGTGTGGGCTGAGCGAGATATTGCCTGTTTTCCCGACGGCCGACGCTGCACTCACGCTGCGCGGGTAGCGCGGCGGTCGGTTAGGCCGCTCCGCCCTGACGGGCAGGAGTCGGTTCCGTTTCGCACCCCACGCCCAGCGGCGGTGGCCCAACCTCCAGCACCGATCGCACAGCTGCGCGAAGGTAGTCGCGCAGCATGGGGGAACTGTATTTCCCACCCCGAATGGCGATCCACTTCGGTAATTCGATGATGCAGGCTGCGACCAAATCGACCGCACCGGAATCCCGGCGTCCCCAGAGACCCGCCGCCAACTGCGACATCACGTCAGCGAGTTCACGGTGTAGGACTCGGAGATGCTCGGCGATTTCCCGCGGCATCGGGTGGGCCACAACGTCCTCACGGCGCACAGTCAACAGCAACGCCGCCGAAGCTGGATACAACTCAGGGTAGCGAAGCGACGTCTCCGCCGCTGCGTACACCGCATCCAACGGGTTCCGAGACTGGGTGGTAGCGTCCCCCACCAGCCTGGTGAGCAAATCCAGGAAGCGGCGCTCAGCACGCATCCAGACGCGGCCGAGCAGTCCCCCGCGCGACTCGAACGTACGATAAATCGCCCCGTTGGATATACCGCTTGCCTTGGTGAGCGCTCGGATCGTCAACGCTTCAATGCCATCCCGAGCTACCAGCTCTTCAGCGGCATCGAAGACGAAGTCGGGATTGCGCAGCCCAGTACTTATCATCGTTTGATCGCTCCTTCGGTGAAGCGTGCATACCAGCGCACGCAGAACCTAATAACGTGTCCAATGCCGCGTCCTCCGTTGGCACCTGTACGTAGCTCGACGTGCCGTGCGTCATCGCGTGGTGGCGATGGGCCTACCCAGCAAAACACCATCGCGATCGCCGCGATCACCACTGTGGCCTTGACCGGCCGCGCTGGCTTCCGATCGGATGGCGCGGGCGCATCCCGCTTCGGCGGGCAGGCGGGCTGCTCGCGTAGCGCGACCTGACCGGTAGTATTCGGTGGTTGCGATCGGGGCGCGGAGTTGACGCCAAAGGCGGCCCGAACTGTGCGGGCAAAACCGCGCGTAATGTGAAATCGTTCGTCAGGATCCTTTGCCATCGCGCTAGCAATGACTTCGCCGAGACTCCTCGGCAGCCCGTTGACCAAATCGCTGACCCGTTGCGAGGGGACTGGACGCGGGCCATCATCACCGCGGCCAAACCTAATCGATCGTCGCAGGGAGCCCGCCCGGCAAGCAGATGGAACAGCGAGCGTCCCAGCGAATAGATGTCGGTGCGGGTGATCACATCGCCGGTTTGGGTCGGCCCGTAATTGTCATTGCTTCGGCTGGCTATACCAAAGTCGGCCAGCACCACACGCTCCTCCTCCCCCGGCAGTCCCGCGGAGAGCAGCATGCTCGCGGGCTGGACATCGCGATGCAGCAGATTGTGCCGATGCCCGGCGTGCATGAACCGGGCGCGAAACCGCGAATCTCGGGCGTGGGAACCGTCGAGAATTTTCAGCGCGTCGCGGCGCGGCAAACTCGGATGGCGAGCCAGATACACCGTATCCATACCCCCCGACGACACCACCGCCGCACCGCGATAGCCCGCCATCGCTGTTCCCAACAGCCATGCTGGGTCACCACCTGAATAGGTCTCGGCAACAAGCATGGCGCCGGCATCCCGATACCCGGCCACGGCGACGGCGGTGAATCGAAACGGGGGGCGGCAATGGCGGGTCACAGGCCACGCCCGTGCCTTGCGAGAACGATCAACTCGCCGCGTCGTCATATTCTGGTTTCCCGAAGCGCAGCCGCGTAAAGTCGGTCGATCCAGCCGGATAGCCAGAAACTGGTCAGCTGCACAGTCGACCCCGATAGCTGCTCTAACCACACCGCCGGACCGGTCAGGCCCAATACCAGCCGGCATAGTTGCGCGAGAACCCAGAGTGCGCCTAACGCCGTTCCGAGCAACGGCACCCACCACGACGGCGACGGAACCCGCGCCACCAGCGCTTCGGCCGCATCGATCACCAGGTCGAGATACAACCGAAGACTGGACACAGCTGTATCACCTCCACCACGAAGTGCATCCGTTGCAGGGGTCGAGGATGCCGCGCAGGGGTTGAGGAAGCGTTCGCCAACGATGAAATGCGCTGCTCAAAGCGTCGAGATCTAAGAAACCGGCGCCGCTGCCTGTTCGCAGTGCCGCTACAGGCTGTGGCGCGCCCGCGCCACGACCTCGGCAATGCAGACCGGAGCGCTAAGCGCATCCAGGCGCGCAGCACCCAGACAGTCGATGAGGACGTCCATCTGAGCCGGGGTCAATGGTGTCGGTTTGCCAGCATTGATAAAGGCCCAGTACAGAAAGGCGGCGTCATCGTGGCTGCCGAGCCGGATCAACAGCCGCGTGATGTAGCGCAAGGTGAGCCATTGTTCGGTCATGTCGCCGAACCGTTCCCAGTGCTCGAGCACTCCGATCAACATCTGAGCCGCAGCGTGCGGACCGCCGTCGACGGCCCGAGTAGCGGCGGCGACCATTAGGGCACTGCCGTACACCCAGAAGTTCTGCACCTCGACGGCCAGCCGTGCCAACTCGTCGAACAGTGTTACGGCCCGCTCGGGTTCCGAATTTTCAGCACGTCGCCCAGCGCGAAGTAGGCCATCGCTCGTGCAGTCGGGTTGCCGGTGCTCTCGGCTGCCTTCACCCCCTCCTGCGCGCCGAGTACGGCGGCAGTGTCGTTACACAGCACGCCCTGACAGACCGTGAGGGTAAAAAGCGTCCAACCCACCTCCCACCACCCTGGTAGTGGCATTGCCGGCGACCATGCGACGGGCCCTAGATACCGGTAGTGAGTGGGCCAACCGCGGGATGTCCATAAGCAACGTGTAGTCGGCTCGTGCATAGGCGAGTGCGCACATCGCGTTCGTGTGGGCACGAAAGTGGTCCCGGCTGGGATCGAATCAGCCGACGTCATGGAGCCACACCTATGGCAGTACTAGCCTGAATCGGCGTTTGAGCTGCCATAAAACGCAAACTACGTGATATACAGCAATAGTCGCAAGGTATCCACGGATATCCCCCAGATGGCCACACAGATAGCACGCGAGGCGGTGACAGTTGGCGGGTAAGAAAGGTCGACGTGGCTGGGGGTGGATCCGGCGCCTACCATCCGGGCGGTACCAAGCGTCCTACATCGGAGACGATCTGCTCCGCCATACTGCGCCCACGACCTACACGGCCAAGATGGACGCTGAGCACTGGCTTGCCAGCGAGCGGCGGTTGATCGAACGCGACGAATGGACCCCGCCGGCCACGCGAGCCGCGGCAAAGAAGGCCAAAGCGATCACCCTCGCCGAGTATGCAGAACGCTGGATCGAGCACCGCGACATCAAACCCAGGACCCGAGCGCACTACGAGACCCTGCTTGAGGATCACATCAAGCCGCGGCTCGGTCGGGTGGCTCTCACATCGTTGACGCCGGAGGCGGTGCGCGCCTGGCACGCGTCAACGCTGACGGATCGACCCACCTACCGATCGCACGCGTACCAGCTTCTGCACGCGGTCCTTGCCACCGCGGTGACCGACGGCCTGATGCCTACGAACCCGTGTCAGATTGCCCGGGCATCCAGTGCGCGCAGCAAGCGCCGCCCTGAGATCCTCACGGTCGGCGAACTTCGCCACCTGGCCGACATCATCGAGCCGCCGCAGTACCGCGCTCTGGTGCTCATTTCTGCGTGGTGCGGACTGCGTTGGGGTGAGACAAGCGAACTGCGCCGCAAAGACATCGGCCCGGCCGCCGAGACCATCACCGTCGCCCGCGCTGTCACCCATCGCGACGAATGCCGAATTGACACTCCCAAGTCCGGACTCGGCCGCGTCGTCGTCGTGCCGCCCCACATCCGCCCCGACGTTCTCTACCACCTTGAGCAGCACGTCGCCAAGCCGCAAGAATCGCTGCTCTTCACGCCGGTGCGCGGCGGCTGCCACCTCTCCGATCGGACCTTTCGCCACCACTTCAATCCAGCTTTGAAAACCGTTGGCCACGAGAAGGTTCGGATACACGACCTCCGCCACTTCGCGGGGAGCCAGGCCGCCCGCGTCGGCAACCTGATTGAGACAATGAACCGGTTGGGGCACAGCACACCATCGGCGTCCTTGCGGTATCAGTCGCTCGTCGACGGGCGCGACGTCGCTGTAGCTGAGGCCCTTTCAAAGCTCGCCCAAGACACACCCAACAAGTAGCTGCAACGATTCACCGTCCACTTCTGATACCGTCTGGCTACTGCTGAGCATCTGGCCTGTCATAGGCGCTTAGCGGAGGTTCCCCGCCATGGGGTCCGACACGCCCGCCAGGGGCAACGTCCTAGTCGGATCTCACGCGAAGGTGCACATCAATGCCCGTCCCTAGTCTCGGCGACCCCGACATCGTAGAAGCCGCCGAAATCCTCAATGTCTCGAAACAATTCATCCGTAGGCGTATAGCCGACAAAACGCTGGACGCGTATCGGCTTAAGGGATCGCGACTCATTCGCATCCGCCGCGAGAGCCTCGAAGCGATGAAGGTGGCCGTCTAGATGACCCAGCAACGGAATGGGCCGCCTCAAAGCAAGGCGCCGGCCCCTTCGGGAACCGGCGCTTACCACGACCGCCACGTCGATAACACTCAGTCTACCTGCTGCAGCACCAAAGGGTGCCCCTGGCGGGGCCGCTGCCCAGTACACGGCATCCGGTACATCGCGGGCTTCCACAAGCTAGGCAAGATGCTGCGCGCACGTCCGGGCGGAGGTGGCCGGCGTGGACGGTAAGCAACACCACGACCAGCTTGCCGACCTACGTCGTCGGCGCGAAGCGGCAGTTCGATCAGACGGCGGTGAGAATCCGGACCCCGTGTTCCAGGGCCGCCAATTCCACCCGGCTCCAACGGGCTTGCGGGCCGCCGGCTATCGCCAAGGCTATGCGGCATGTCTCCGTTTTGTCTTACGTGAGTTCGGCCAGGAATTAAGCGATATCTCGCGTGCCCAGCTCAACGTGATTGTCAATCGGAGCGGCAAATGACGGACGACGACAAGCAGCCTCGGAGGTCGCAGTCAGCTCAGCTGGTGGATCTCGCACTGTCCCAGTACAAGCTGGGAATGTCCGACCAGGAAGAGCCATTCGGAACCCTTGCGGTACAGCCGCACATTGCGCTGCCCCTCCGTGGTGGCCGAACCGGGCTTCGGGCTGAACTCGCACGGAAGTACTTCGAGCAGAACAACGCGGTTCCTTCGCAGCAGGCGCTGGCGGACGCCTGCATGGTCCTGGAAGGCCGTTCGGCTCAACAGGATCGGACGCAGCTGAACTTGCGTGTCGCACAGGGGCGCTCAGGTGCGGTCTATCTCGACATGGGAGAGAGCGCCGGGCGCATCATCGAGATCAGCGACGGGAGCTGGAAGATCGTTGCTACCGCACCGGTGATGTTCCGACGCACAAAACTGACGGGACGGATGCCTCTGCCTCACCCTGGGAACGGAGACTTGGATTGTCTGTGGCAGTTCGTCCCGATCGACGAAGCTGACCGCCCGATTGTGCTTGCTTTCCTTGTGGCAGCGTGGATTACGCCCGATGCTCCGCACCCGATTCTTGCCCTGCTGGCTGAGCAGGGCAGCGCGAAGTCTTCGGTGACGCGGACCTTGGTCGACCTGATCGACCCGTCGCCTGTGCCGTTGCGAAAGCCGCCTCGTGACCCCGACAGTTGGGTAACTGCGGCAGCTGCGAGTTGGGTTGTTGCTTTGGACAACTTGAGTGGAAGCCTGCCGCAGTGGCTTTCGGATTCGCTGTGCCGGGCTTCAACCGGCGACGGCGATGTCCGCCGTGCTCTCTACACCGACGCTGACGTTGCGGTCCTGAAATTCCGCCGCTGCCTGGTCCTCAACGGAGTCGACCTATCCATTGATCAGGGAGACCTCGGTGAACGTATCGCCGCAGTCGACCTAGGCCGGATCTCGGCGAAACGGCGCCGTACAGAAGAAGACCTGTCGACTGCGTGGGATCAGTCCCGCCGGCGAGCGTTCACCGGATTGCTGGATCTCGCCGCTCAGGTTCACCAGCGTTTGCCGCAGGTTCGATTGGACGACTTGCCGCGAATGGCCGACTTCGGGCGCGTGCTTCAAGCTATCGACGAAATTCACAGCACGTGCGGGCTGCAAAGGTACCGCGAGCGGATGCGACGCCTTGCCGCCGACACGTTGGGCCACCCATTCATCGCGGCGTTGATCGATCGCGATCAGCCGGTCGAGGACCGCTCGTCGGCTGAAGTACTCCGTCTAGTGGAATCTGCCGCCGCTCCAGATTGGCGCCGGCCGCGGGACTGGCCAAAAGGCGCGCGCTCTGTCACCGGCTTACTCACCCGACACGCCCCGGCAATGCGCTCCGAAGGGTGGTTGGTGGAACATGACAGTGGCCGCAACAAACGCAACGTCACGCTATGGAAACTCACACCTCCTGAGAAGGACCAGGAAAGTGCCTCGCCACCCTCGCCTGCTTCGCCTTCGCAGGTCAGCGGCCTGCACGAGGCGAGGCAGGCGAGGCAAGGCGAGTTAGGCGAGGTAGACGCGAGCTTTAACCAGAGCTCTAACTCGCCGAATTTTGGTGCCTTGACCAGCAATAACGAGGCGGCGAGCCAGGCGAGGCACACAAACGGGCAATCTCTGGCTCTGGTCACCTGCGCGTGCGGCGCTGAACTCAACACCGCGAATACCACCGGCACTTGCGCCGAATGCCGCTTTGACGCCGCCGATAAAGGAGATCAGTAATGGCTGCGCCTTGGGTGGAGTTGACTGCCGCAATTCTCCGTGGAACCCCACGCTTGCCCGGGGCGCTGTGCCGCGGCCGCACGGAGCTGTTCGACGCCGACGACGAAGAGACCGCCGCCTGCGCCACCGCACTGTGCCGCCGCTGCCCGGACAAACAGCCCTGCACCACTTGGGCCGACACCCTGCGGCACAACCAAGTCAACGGCTTCCTGGCCGGCGAACTCCGGCCATGGATCAGCCACACAAGCGAACTCCGAAAGAAACCACAACTCACCCCGAGAGGAACCACCGCACCATGACCGCCGCCGCCCAGAACGACATCATTGCCCAGGCCCGTCGGCGCTACCTTGCCGCGAACCCGTTGCGGATCAATTCCGCCCCAACCGTCGACATCGCTTCCGGTAAACCCGGCGAGCCCTTCCGCATACCGAACATCGGTGACATGCAGATCATCGGCTGCAAACTCGGCATGGAATATCTCGCGATCTGCCACGACGACGACGCCGTGCAGGAGTGGATCAACACTGCGATGGCCATCATGAAAGATCCGGGGTTGCTGGGGATCCTGTTTGCCAACGTATTCCGTGGCGTCAACGTCGTCATCGGCAACATGATCGAGGGAGCCGGTGCGCGTACGCGCATGCAGCAGCTGGCGGCTGAAGCGTGGAGTCGCGACTTTAGCGAGCCGTTCCCGAGCGAAGACGACGACACCGCCGATTATGCCCCGGAGACCGAGCCGTGGTGAGGCGCATCCTGTTGTGTGAGTTCATGAGTGGTAGAACGCAATTGACCAGTGCCGGTGCCGGTGGTGACCAGTGAGGTTGGACGAGGGCGAAGTTCGGGCCGCTTATTACGGGTTGTCGGAGTGTGTTCGGCAGACCAATTTGGGGGGTCGTGCTTTGCCGCCGGGAGTGGGCCGCCTTTTCAGCAGGTTGGAAGACCGGTTGTCGCGTGGGCGACACGAAACTAGCGATCGCGCAACGGATCAGCCACCCTCAGAGGGTGAGACGTGGATTGGGTCCCCGGAGGCGGCGCGAATGTTGAGCTGGTCGAAACGGCAGGTTCAACGGCACGCCTTGGATATGGGCGGCAAGCTCATCGGCGGCCGCTGGATGTTCCGCGAATCCGACGTCGCGGATTACGCAGAGAGGAACGGTGATGGCTACCCATCTTGATCCGGCCGTGGAGCAACAGCTGGCCGAGATGTCTGATGAGGATTTCTATCTGCTGACGGCGCGTGTGCGGCCGCCGGCGGAACAGCCTGGTGATGCTGGGCGGGCCGCCGCGGAGAAGCGTTTCGGCAAGGGGGGCAACTGAAGTGACCACTATGCAGGAGCGGCTTGCGGCCGTCGAGAGAGACCTGTTGCCGGCGGAGTATCACGCGGCGCAGAAGGTAATTGCTGAGGCGCAGCAGCTGATGGCCTCACCGCCGGCGGGCGCGGCAGCTGCGACAGCCGAACGATTGAACCCGTTCGCCTGCGGTCAAGTCAGCGAAGAGTGGCTGTCTGCCTGCATCGACAGGAAGGCGGCCGATGAGCGGCACAAGCGGCGTTTCGCGATTCTGAAGGAACTGATCTCTAGTGCAGAGAACCAGGCGAGGGTCGCGGCGTCGACGATCGGCAATCAGGTTTTGGTCGCGTGTCAGGGCGAGCTCGAGGTGCTGCTCGAGGATGTTGCAGATGTTGCCGACGAGCTGGGCGGCATTCGTAGCGCGGACAAAGCTATCGCGGCGGACTTGGGTCCGACGTGGAAACGCCTGTGCGGCTTAGTCGATGACTACGAGGAGATTCGCCGTTTCCAGCTCTCGCGTACCAGCCAGGACCTGGTACAGCGTTCGCGGCCATCCCAGGGCGGTGAAGATCACGCCTCCGACTTGTACATCAAGAACTTGGATGACATTTGGCCGGAGTGGCGCACCGGCGGGAGCGCGATGCAGATAACCCGCGTAGATGGCAATAAGCCCCGGTATGAGCCGTGGCCGGCCGAGCAGCCGCGGCTGCTGATCTGGCTGGCGACGAGTCGCGCGCAGC